>DVMU01000210.1 GCA_018714825.1 Candidatus Pullichristensenella excrementigallinarum | reverse complement strand
GGGATGCGCTGGCGCAGTCCCCTCGGTGTTGGACGCGGTATTTCCTCTTACTTGGATCAGGCCACAAAAGAGATAATCCGGGTGGAGGCAAAAATCATTCGAGAAAACGTCTTGCCGGTAGGTGAGGACAATTGGCAATCGTTACGGACAACGCTTTGGAAAACGTCATCCACGCTTGCGTGGAGTTGCACGGCGATCCAATGGGAGATAGCTGCAAAATGGTGGGAACATAAGGTGTTATGCTGGAAATTGCGAATTCATGTGTCGGTGAAATTTCCTTTGATAAAAGCGTTTTGACGATCGTGTGAAGGGAGAACTATGGGCTGAGAGGGCAATCCATTTCCGCCTTTTGTAGAAAAACCGGAGTTGAATGCGGGTTTGACTAAATAGACGACTGGTTCCGGCGGAGGTTGATGCCGCAACGATTCGCGGGATGGGGAACCGCACTGACGCGCCATTGGAGATTGCGCCATTAAACTTACCGTGGCCATATCTGCCGGAAGCGGCAAAAGCAGACTTTTTCGTTCAGACGTGGTATAATGATATTGTATACAAAAGCGGAGATTTGATCTACGCTGAAGGCAAAAACCCGCACGTCTAGAGGTAAAATATTCACTAGATAAAAGACCGAAATTTCCTGCTTTTTTCGTTGCAGGTTCAGAAGAGATGGGTGCGCGCTTCGCATCGCAGTCAGTTCGCTTTCATCATGGATCGGCGAAGAATTCCGGTGACTCCGCCTGTTGTTTCGCATTATTTTTACTTCGAATGCGTGTATGCACGGCGGGTGGAGCGGCAGAGGATACGTCGTGTCGATGTTGAATGCAATATTTTTCACGAATTAACCAGGCTTTAACATTGCGCCAAAACGCTAGTTCGGAGCCAGAGCGGCATAAACTGTAAAGAATGGTATGTTTGCCGAAACCGCATACAAGAAAGAAGCTTCGCCAATAAATTTATCGCAGCAGGCGATATTTTGGCGGAGCTTTATTCCTTGCCAGAAAAGGATATTGAGCCATGGAAAGGTATTTTACGGCATCTCGGGAGTCTCCGAAACGGGAGCGTTGTCCATATCGCGATCCAGTCGCATGACCAGGCGGCGGATGCGCTCGCGCGCCTGGGTTTCGACAAAGAGCGTTTCTTCAGGGCTGGGCTGCCGATCTCCCATGAGGGAGACAAACTGACTGACCTTCAGCCCCAGCGCATCCTGCATATCGCGATCCGAACCGCGCGGAGAAACCAGATAGTAGCACAGGAGCGAATCCTGTTGGCCGATGCGGTGCGCGCGATCCTCCGCCTGGGAATGCACGGCGGGCGACCAATCCAATTCCCCGAACACCACGCAGGTCGCCCTTTGCAGGTTCAGTCCGCTGGCCGAGCGCAGCGAAACGCACAACAAATCGCAGCTCCCTTCCATAAACCGGCGCACGGAGGCGTCCTTCTGCGCGTCGGTTTCCCGGCCGGTGACAAATCCAGGACGGAGAGATCTGAGTTCCTGCTTGTAGAGATCCATTACGGCATGATGGTGGGCCATTAGAAGCACCTTTTCGCCCGCTTCGACCAGAGCCTTGACAAACGCGGCGACGAACGGAGCCTTGGCCACGCCCGTGGCCTGGCGCTGGCGCTGGCAGATTGCGTCCTCGATCATCGCGCGGCGGGAGGGGTCGTCCGTGGCGCGCAACAGGCGCAACTGTTCGGCCACCGGAGCCATCAGTTCGCGGTAAACCTTATCATCCCAATCGATCTCCTGCACAAGGCGCCTCTTGGGAGCAAGTTCGCGCAGCACTTCGCTCTTGACGCGCCGCAGCATCAGGCCCTCTCGCCGCAGGTATTCGCCGAGCAATTCGGGTTTAGCGACGACGGCGGAATTGTAAGCATAGCACCATTCGCGCGAGAAGCTTTCCCAATCGCCCAAAAAGTGAAAGTCCAGAATGTTGACGACGTTCCAAATCTCGCCGCCTTGGTTGTATATGGGCGTGCCCGAGAGGCCGATGACATTTTCGCAGGATTCGGAAAGCAGGCTCGCGGCGGAGTACTTGTTGGTGCCGTTGCGGCGAAGTTCCTGGATTTCATCAAAGATCACCGTGCGCAAGCCCATGTGCGGCAGAACTTCCTTCCAGCCGCGCAAAAGCAGATAGTGAATGATATAGACGTCTGCTTCCGGGAGCGTGTAGGGGGTCAGACCCTTGATCACATGCACGCGAAGGCGGTGATCCGGAGAGAGGAAGCGATGCAGTTCGTTGATCCAATTGCGCACCAAATGCGGCGGAACGACCAAAATGGCCGGATAGGCGGCGGTCGTCGCCAGAAACGCGAGCGCCTGCACGGTCTTTCCCAGGCCCATTTCGTCCGCCAGAAGGCAACGCCGCGCCGAGAGCAGAAACGCCAACCCCTGTTTCTGAAAATCCAGGAGTTCTCCGGAAAAAGAGCCTTCCGGCGGGGAGGCGGAAGAGGGAGCGGTCAGCATCTCTTCCCGCCGACGTGCATACTCCCGCGCGTCCCAGAGAGCCTCTTCCCAACGCGCGCGGTCGCGCTCGGCGATTTCCAGGGGATAGCGGAGCATCAGCCAATTGAGATCGCAAATGACCCGCCGGTGCGCGACAAAGCGCGCCACCCCGCGACCCCGACCGTCGCACCCGGGAAACAGGCGCTTGGCAAGTTCGGTGACGCAGGGTTCGGCCTTGATCATCCAGCATTTGGATTTGCGATTGTAGGAGAGCGTTCCATAGATATGGCCGTCTACGGGCGCATCCCGCAGATAAAAGGGATATTCGCTCACGGCAGCGCCACCCCCCAGAGCCGATCCAGCGAAAACAGGATCACCGGCTTGCCCAGGATTTTCCGGGGAAGGGGCACGCTCCGCTGCGCGACCACGATCAAGGCATCCACTTCTTCCGATTCCAGATAACGGCGCAATTGCGCGATCAGCGCGCGAGAAGCCGGGCGACTCTTTTTGACTTCCAGACCGATTCTTCCGATAAGGAAGTCAATGCGGCGGCGCGGGGCAAGGCGGTATTCGTGATGGTAGACAATACCGGCACGCGTAAGCGCCTGTGCGATCATGAGATGCAGATCGTATTCCCCAGGTACTGCCGGAACCCGCAGCGATTGAAGGGCCAGAAAGATTTCTTCCATTGCATTCATGCCGACATTATACCACGAATACCCAGCCGGCTTCAAGCATAAGCATGAAGCGAATGGAGGGATGCGCATGAAGGGCGCTCGCGTGTCGGCGTTTGTGGGGATTTTCAAAGGGCTTTTGTTGGCGACGGTCGTGACGCTCGTAGGGATGCTGCTGCTCGCGGCCGCGGTGGTGCTGCTGGGAATGTCGGACGGGGTATTGTCCGCGCTCAATCAGGTGCTTAAGTTGGCAAGCATCGTGGCAGGGGTGCGCGCGGCAGTGGGCATCGGCGGTTCCCGAGGATTTGCGACCGGGGCGGTAGTGGCGTTGTTGTACATGGTGATCGGATATGGGCTTTATTGCGCCTTGGGCGGAATGCTCTTTTCCTGGACTGCGATGCTGGGCGAAATTCTTCTCGGAGCGGCTGCGGGAGCGATTTCGGGAACGATTTTTGTCAACCTGCATCCGAGGGGGAAAAAGCGCTTCCGGGCTGCATAGGGGGCCGGAGAGAGTCGCAATGGGAAAATAAGACGAAATTGAGACAAAAGCTACATAGTTTTGAAAAAGATTTTCTCCCAAAACCTGGAACGAAGAGGAAAAAATGGGCGTCCAATAGGGGAAAGAAACAGCGGGCCGGAAGGTACCCCGGATACCTGTTTCCAATCGGCAAAATGGAGCAGGAGGAAAAAACGATGAAAATGATGAAAAAAGGACTTTGCTTGGTACTCATGTTGGCCATGCTGATCGCGGCATTTTCCATGCCCGCGTTCGCGGCCAGCAATTACACGGTGAAGGCTACCGCGTCGGTCAATCTGCGCAAGGGGCCGAGTCTGGACTATGGGAAGATCACCAGCGTTTCCAAGGGCAAGAGCCTGACCTATCTGGGCGTCAGCAGCTTTGACAGCCGCGGCGTGGCCTGGCACAAGGTTTCCTACAATGGAAACACCGCTTGGGTTTCCTGGGCGTATTCAAATTTGCTGAAAGATGGCTCGGCCATTTCTGAGAGCAACTGCGTCAAGGCCACCGCGTCGGTCAATCTGCGCAAGGGCGCTGGAACGAACTATGAAAAGCTCACCACTGTCTCCAAGGGGACAAAGCTGGTCTATCTGGGCGAGTACCAGACGGTCGGAGGCGTAAAATGGTACAAGGTTTCCTGTTCCAAGGGCATTGCGTGGGTGAGTTCGAAGTATTCGCAGATCGTCAAGGTCACTGCTACGGACAGCCCCGCATCCAAGACCCTGGTGACCACGGCCTCTGTCAATCTGCGCAAAGGGCCGGGTTTGGGATACGCGAAGATCACCAGTGTTTCCGAAGGTACGAAATTCTCCTACATTACTTCTTCGACGGACGATCGAGGGGTAAAATGGTATAAGGTCTATTACAACGGTGGAACGGCGTGGATTTCTTCCCGCTATTCCAAGGTCTGAGTGGGTTCGATACGGGAAAAGGAACCAGGAAAATGAAAATTTCACTTGCGAATGGGCAGAAAAGCGTGTATAATAAATGCGTATGATTACCCATAAGAGGTGAAAAAAATGAAGCATATCCAAACCATTCAGAAACCGTGCCTCCATCAGAGCGCCAAGACCGGTGGTTGCGGCGAATGCCAGGCGTCCTGCCAGAGCGCTTGCAAGACCAGCTGCACGGTTGCCAATCAGTCCTGCCAGAAGAAGTAATTTCCAATTGGCAAATGCCCCGGCGCAGGCCGGGGCATTTGCCGCGCAAAGGAGAAAACGCATATGCTGCATCTGTTTCGGGCGCTGGGGGTCAACATTGCGCTGGATGTGTTGAGCGGCGCGGTCCATGTGCTGGACGATATGGCCTTTGAGGCGGTTCGCGCGATAGAAGAGGGAAAGGACGCCCGCGAAGCGCTGCGGGGCCGGTATCCGCAAGAAGAGGTCGAGGAGCTTGTGGGCGAGATCGAGGCGCTGCGCGAAAATCAGGCGCTGTTTACCGAGCACGATTATTCGGATCTGTCGATCGAGCAATCAGGGATCGTCAAGGCCATGTGCCTGCACGCCGCGCATGATTGCAACCTGCGTTGCCGGTACTGCTTTGCTTCCACGGGCGATTTTCACGGCCCGCGCGGGCTGCTCCCTCTGGAAACGGGCAAGAAGGCGCTGGATTGGCTGATCGCACATTCCGGGAACCGCCATCAGTTGGAAGTGGATTTCTTCGGCGGGGAACCGCTGATGAATTTTCCGGTGGTGCGCGATCTCGTGCTCTATGGGCGCGAATTGGAAAAGAAGCACAACAAGCATTTCCAATTTACCATCACCACCAACGCTGTCGGCCTGACGGATGAGAGCATCGCGTTCTTGAACAAGGAAATGTACAATGTGGTGCTTTCCATCGACGGCCGCAAGGAAGTGCATGATTTCATGCGCCCGATGGTTTCCGGCAAGGGATCGTTCGATATCGCGCTGGAGAAGGCGAAAAAGCTGGTGCAATTGCGCGGGGACGGGCAATATTATGTGCGCGGAACCTATACTTCGCGGAATCTGGATTTCGGGAACGATGTGCTCTTCCTTGCGGATCAGGGCTTCGAGCAGCTCTCCGTGGAGCCGGTCGTTCTCAGCGCGGATTCGCCCTTTGCGCTGCGCGAGGAAATGCTTCCCGAGATCGAGCGCGAATACGATCGCTTCAGCGAAATCTACCTCAAGCGCCGCAAGGAGGGCCCGTGGCTGAATTTCTTCCATTTCATGGTGGATTTGGACGGCGGCCCGTGCATCAAAAAGCGCGTCAAGGGCTGCGGCGCGGGGAACGAATATGTGGCGGTTACGCCCGAAGGGGATATCTATCCCTGCCATCAGTTTGTCGGGCGCGAGGGATACAAGATGGGAAGCGTGCTCACGGGCGAATTTGATCGGGAAATGCAGGCGAAATTCGCGGCGAACACCGTGCTTTCCAAGGAAAAGTGCGGAAAGTGCTGGGCGAGATTCTTCTGCGGCGGGGGATGCGCGGCCAATGCGCAGGCCTTTAACGGGAAAATCTCCGAACCCTATGAGATGGAATGCCGCCTGGAACAAAAGCGCCTGGAGTGCGCGCTGGCGATCTGCGCGATTGAGAAGGGTTTGGCGGAAGCCGAATAGCGGTCGAAGGGCAACATTTTGCGGGACGAGAACGACTTCTTGCCCCGCATTTTTTAAAGGCATTCTGCAATAGCGGTCGAACGCTTCACAGGAGCATCAGAAGCGTTCCTCCCGTGAGCAAAGCCAGACCGATTCCCGCGCGCCGGTGCAGGCGCTCGTGAAACACAAGGCTTGAAAAGGCGATCGTGACGAGAATGCTCAATTTGTCGATGGGCACAACTGCGCTCGCGGGACCGGATTGCAGCGCGCGGAAATAGCACAGCCAGGAAGCGCCCGTCGCCAATCCGGAGAGAAATAGAAATAGCCAGCCCTTGGAATCGATGCGGCGAATTTCGCGCTGCGTGCCGCGAATCAGGACTGTCACCCAGGCCATGATCAGCACCACGCCGGTGCGCAGCGCGGTTCCAAGCGTGGAATCTATGCCCTGCATTCCGATCTTGCCGAGGATGGAAGTCAGCGCCGCGAAGAGTGCGGAGAGCGCTGCCGGAACAAGCCATGAGGCGCTGCCGCGTCCCTCCGAAGCGGGCGATTTCTCGGCGCGCGCGGGCGGATTGGGGCGGATCATCAGGTAGGTTCCGCATCCCATCAGGAACATGGCGGCAAGGGTGATCGGAGTGATCGGCTCCTTGAGGAACATCCAGGCGAGCAAAATGGTGAGCAGGGTACTGGATTTATCGACGGGCGTGATCTTGTTGATATCCCCGATTTGCAGCGCGCGGAAATAGCACAGCCAGGAAGCGCCCGTCGCCAAACCGGACAGCGCAAGGAACAGAATCGCGCGCGCCTCAAGATGGCGGAGCCCCTCCTGCAAGCCGGCAAGATAGACCATCAGCCAGGAAAATGCCAGCACCACCACGGTGCGCAGCGCGGTGGCGAGGCTGGAATCCATATCGCGCAGCCCGAGCTTGGCGAGAATCGCCGTGACGCCTGCGAACAGCGCGGAGCCGAACGCAAAGACCACCCACATTTTTTCCGCCTCCTTATTCCTTTGTGGCGGGAGGAAACCGCAAATTATGGCGCTCCGAGAGGTATTTTAGCATATCGGCACGGGAAAGACAACGCAAAACCGCTTGCCGCTCAATTGATAATGCGCGGCAAACGCGGAATACTATCAGGAAAGAGAACAGGAGGGAAACACATGCCGAAAATCGCCGTCTTTGATACAAAGCCCTACGACCGTCCCGGATTTGAGCGGTACGGGAAAGAATACGGCATCGAATTCAAATTTTTTGAAACCAAATTGACCGAGGACACGGTGGCGTTGGCCGCAGGGTTCGACGGGGTTTCCCCGTTTGTCAACGACGAAGTATCCGCAAACGTGATCCAGGCGCTCTATGGATATGGCATCCGGCTGATCGCCATGCGCTGCGCGGGATACAACAATGTGGACGTGCGCGCGGCGGAGGGAAAGATGGCGATTCTGCGCGTGCCCGCCTATTCGCCCTACGCGGTGGCGGAACATGCCATGGCGATGCTTTTGACTTCCATCCGGCGCACGCACAAGGCCTATATCCGCACGCGCGATTTCAATTTTACCCTCAACGGCATGGTGGGATTTGACCTGCATGGAAAGACGATCGGCGTGGTGGGAACGGGCAAGATCGGCCGGGTGTTTATCGACATCTGCCGGGGATTCGGAATGCGCGTTCTGGCGTATGACCCCTTCCCGGTCGCGGACGGGTCGATCGAATATGTGCCGCTCGAGGCGCTCTTTGCGCAGAGCGACATCCTGTCTCTGCATTGTCCGCTTACGGAACAGACCTATCACATCGTCAACCGGGAAAGCATCCGCAAAATGAAGACGGGCGTGGTGCTGATCAACACCTCGCGCGGCGCGCTGGTAGACGCGGAAGACCTGGTTGAGGCAATCAAGGAAAAGAAGATCGGCGCCGCGTGCCTGGACGTGTATGAAGAAGAATCAGATTTCTTCTTTGAGGATTTTTCGGGCCATATCGTGCGCGATGACGTCCTGGCCCGCCTCATCTCCATGCCGAATGTGCTGATCACTTCGCACCAGGCGTTTTTGACCGAAGAGGCGCTCAACAACATTGCCGAAACCACGGCCCGCAACATCCGCGATTTCTTCGAGGGCTTGCCCAGCCCAAACGCGGTCTGCTCCCTGCCGGAAAGGGAAAAGACTCCGCAGCATCAAAGAGCCTGATTTTCGGGAATTTACCATCCGGCCGCGGCGAATTTCTGTTCGTATTCCTCCAGGAGCGCTTGCAGGCTTTCGGGAGGTGTGTCTCCCAATTTGGAGATATTATCGATGCGCAGAAATACGCCCTGGCGCATCCGGAGGATCTCCGTGCTCAGCGATCGCTCGAGGGAGAGATAGTCTTCCTCGGAAGCGGCCGCGTCCAATTGATCGTAAAACGGCGTGAGATCGGCCGGAGCAAATCCCAGATCCGCATAGCTTTCTACCAGGGCGGAGGAGAATTCTTCGCACAGGCGCAGCGCCTGCAGAATTCCCTCCGCACGCGCGGAAGCGCCCTTTGATTGCGGAAGGGCGGTTTGAAGCGGAGGGGGAGTGGGCGAGGCAGTTTCGGGGAAGAAAGAGGCGTCAGGCGTTTGCGGCGCGGCGCAGCCGGAAAGCAGCAGAAGCGTCAAAAATGCGGGCAACAGAATTCGGCGCATGGATACCCCTCCGAAAAAGAATTGAGCATTCCTGAGATTCGGCGTATTTCGCGGGGATTTGGTTCCGTTTTTTGGATGCGGGCCAAATTTTCCGGGAGGGGGATCTTTGCGCGCTTACAGATTCGCGATCCATTGATCGATCGCGCGATGCAGGGAATAGATTTGCTCCTGATCGATGGGGCAGGAGGTAGGGGGATTGGAAAGCTCTCGATCCGTATGTCCGAAGAGCAGATAGGTGGCGCTGATATTCAATTCGCAGCAGATCTTCGCAAAGGTTTCCACGGAAAGCACCCGCGTGCCGCGTTCCACATGCCCGTAAAAGGAGAGGGAGCGCCCGATCCTTTCGGAAACCTTCATCTGCGACAGCTTGAGTTGCCTGCGCCGCGCGCGAATGCGCCTGCCGATGTCCTGATAGGAAATTTCACCGGAACCCCGCTGCATAGAGCTCATCTCCTTAAAAAATGGATACAGAATGAACACATAATGCGTTCATTTTGAACATTATAGCACGGTTTGGATATAAAATAAAGCATGGATACAAAATATATCCAAATTGTGTTCTGGAGATCATGCTTTTATGGCGATAAAGAGTTATTCGATCCGCATTGAGAGTGAGCTGCTTGACAAGCTCCATGCCTTGTCGGCCTTTGAGGGGCGTTCGGCCAACAGCCAGGTGGTCATTTTGATTCGCGAGGCCGTCGAGAGGTTCGAAAGGGAGCATGGGGAACTGACCCCAATAAACAAGAGTAAGGGGAAATAGTGCGAACGCTTTTTGCGGAGCGGGGACTCGATTTTTAACAGTGCGCGGGCTTGACAACGCGGAATTCGCGGCGTATAATGCTCGCATATTCGATAAACCTGTGAGGAAGAGTAGTACGTTCAAAGGGTTCCTTTCAGAGAGCTGCAGGCGGTGGGATTGCGGCAGGGTATGTTGAACCGAATGGGCTTCCGAGGGCGGCGCGAACGGCTTTGCCCAGTAGCGTTCGACGGGGTTCCTCCCGTTATCCAGGGAACGCGCATGATGGTGCGCGGAGATAAGGCGGCGGAGTTTTCCGCAAGCCGGGTGGTACCGCAGGAGCATCGCTTCTGTCCCGGATATTCCGGGATGGAAGCGTTTTTTGTTATAGGACTGCGGAAGGGAATCCGCATAGAGACGCTTGGAGAGGAGGGCGCCCCATGACCTGGCGATGGCGATGCTCGAATGGGCAGGGGAATTTCCGGAAGATCAATTTGAGAAAAGAGGGTATTGTCATGAAAAAGTTTGCGAAGGTATTGTGCGCAATTGTGGCGTTGGGTTTGCTCGTTTCTTCGATGGCTTTGGCGGAGGGGTATAACATCGGCGTGATCCAGTATGCGTCGCATCCGTCGTTGGACAATTGCTATACGGGATTTTTGCAGGGCCTGGACGCGGCGGGCGTGGAATACGAAGTCGATTTCCAGAATGCGATGGGCGATATGAGCAATTCCGATTTGCAGGCCAAGACCATGGCCTCGCAGGGCGTGGATATGATCGTGGCGATTGCGACGCCCGCGGCGATGTCGGCCTATGCGGCGGCGCGCGAGGAGGAAGTCCCGGTGGTGTTCGTCGCGGTGTCCGACGCGGTGGCGGCGGGAATCGTGCAATCCAACGAACAGCCCGGGGGCTGCTGCACCGGCGTTTCCGACGTTCTGAACCTGGAGGCGCAGGTACAGATGATTCGTGCCTTCCTGCCCGATGCCGCGACCATCGGCGTGATCTACACCACCAGCGAACCCAATTCGATCACGCATCTGGAAAAGCTCGAAAGCATCGCGCCGGAATATGGCTTTGCGGTCGAAGCCGTGGGCATCACTGGGCCTTCGGAAGTTGCGGCGGCAGCGGCAACCTTGGTTTCCAAGGGCGTGGACTGCATCAACAATTTTACCGACAATAACGTCGTGGACAACCTTTCCGTGGTGCTGCACGCTGCGGACGAAGCGGGCATTCCGGTCTTCGGCTCCGAAGAGGAGCAGGTGAAAAACGGTTGCCTGGCAACGCAGGGCATCGATTATATCTCCCTGGGCGAGGCCGCGGGCCAAATGGCCGGGGAAATCCTTTCGGGCGCCGATCCCGCGCAGACGCCGGTCGCCCTGGTGGACGAGGTGACGCCCTATTACAATTCGCAGGTCGCGCAGAAGCTGGGCATCGAGGTCCCGCAGGAATTGCTGGACGCAGGCATGGCGGATCTCGCGGAATAAGGGGATAAAGGAAGGGCAAACGGCGCTTAAAAGGAGACACGGGTACCATGGAGATCTTTCTGCGGCTGCTGATCAGCATTTTGGAAGAAGGATTGATTTACGGCATCATGGCCCTGGGCGTGTATATCACCTACCGGGTGCTGAACTTCCCGGATCTTTCCGTGGATGGAACATTTCCGCTGGGGGCGTGCGTAACGGGGGCGTTGATCGCCTCCGGCGCGCACCCTGTGGCGGCGCTTTGCGCCTCATTCGGCTGCGGTCTGCTCGCCGGATTGGTTACGGGATTGTTGCATGTCCGCCTGAAAATCACGGATCTTCTTTCCGGAATTCTGGTGATGACCGGCCTGTGGTCGGTCAATCTGGTGGTGCTGGGCGGAAAGAGCGTGCTCCCTTTTTACAACGCGCCGACGATCTTCAATTCCGGCCTGGCCGCGCTGCTGCCGGAAGCGCTGTACCGGAGAAGGGTATTGATTCTCCTGGCGTTGGTCGTCCTGATCGTCAAGCTGGCCGTGGACGCCTACTTCCGCACAAAGAACGGCCTTTTGCTGCGCGCGACGGGGGATAATGCGTGCTTTGTTTCCTCTTTGGCCATCGATCCGGGCCGCATGAAGGTGCTGGGCCTGATGTTGGGCAACGGCCTGGCCGCGCTCTCGGGCAGCGTTCTCGCGCAGCAGGCGGAGAGCGCGAATGTGAGTTCCGGTACGGGCATGGTGGTAATGGGCCTGGCTTCTGTGATTATCGGGGGCAGTCTGTTTGGCAGAATGAAATTCTTGAGGCCGACGACGGCCGTCCTGCTGGGATCGATCGTGTACAAGGCGTGTCTTGTGCTGGCCATGCAATTGGGACTTCCGACCAACTATCTCAAATTGCTCATGAGCGCGATCTTTGTGGTGGCGCTGGTGGCGGGGCGCTTCACGGAAGGGAGGAAGACCCATGCGTGATCTGGTGCGGCTGAAGGGAATCGAAAAGATATTTTCGCCCGGTACGCCGGATGAAAACCGGCTGTTTTCCGATTTCTCCCTGGAAGTATCTGAAGGAGAATTTGTCTCCATCATCGGCGGAAACGGATCGGGAAAAACTACGCTTCTCGATCTGGTCTGCGGGGGAAAACTTCCGGATGCCGGAAAGGTGCTCCTGGATGGCGAGGATGTGACGCGCCTGCCCGATTACCGGCGTGCGCGGCGCATCGGCCGCGTGTTTCAGGACCCGGCCAAGGGGACCTGCGCCACGCTCACAATTCTGGAAAACCTCTCCCTGGCTGCCAATAAGGGAAAATTCTTCGGCCTGGGCGGAGGCGTAAATCGGAAGCGGATGGAGGAATTTCGCGCGCTTTTGCGGACGCTCAATCTTGGGCTGGAAGATCGGTTGGATCAGCCCGTTGGCTCCCTCTCGGGCGGGCAGCGGCAGGCGCTGGCGCTCCTCATTTCCACGATGACGCCGATTGATCTGCTCGTGCTGGACGAGCATACCGCCGCGCTTGACCCGCGTTCGAGCGAAACCATTATGGAAATTACGCGCCGGGTCGTGGAGGAAAAACACCTAACCACGCTCATGGTCACCCACAATCTCAAATACGCGGCTGTGTACGGCAATCGCCTGATCATGATGCATCAGGGGAAAATCGCGATGGATCTCCGCGGGGAAGAGAAGCGGGCGATATCCATGGAAGCCCTGCTTTCGGAATTTAACCGCATCAGTCTGGAAACGGGATTATAGAAAGCGCATAAAAAGGCGAAACGCCCCGAGATTTCTCTCGGAGCGTTCAGACTTTCGAAAAAGCCTGTGGGCAGGCCCTCTCCCAATCGAGCGCGGCGGCGTGTACGTCGCGCTCGGTTTTTCCCGGAGCGCAAGCGCAGGAAAAACCATTCCTTCGGTCAGGAAATCGCCCGGAAAATCCAGAGATTTTCAGATTTCCGCAGTCCTTTTCTCCTTCCATGAAAATCCACAGATTTTCATGGAGCTTGTCAAAATCCTCTTTTGACACGCGGAACGCCCCGAGATTTCTCTCGGAGCGTTTTGCAGTCGGTAGTCCTTGAGGGAATGCGCCAACTTTTAACCGATGACGAACGGCTTGATCTCCTCCATGAGATCCTCGCAGTTGTCGGCATATACTTCCAACGTAATGGGCTTGGAAAGATCCAAACTGAAGATTCCCAAGATGGATTTTCCATCTACTACATGGCGACCCACACGCAGATCGATGTCGTAGGGATAACGGTTGGCGATGTTGACAAACGTCTTCACGTTCTCTGCCAGGCTCAGCTTGATATTCACAGCTTTCATGAATTTCTCCCTCGCTCTATCCTGCAGGATATGGACGGCTTGCGCCGTTTTCTCTATAAAAATGATAGCGTGTTGTACAAAAGTTTTCAACCCTATTTTAGTCATTTACCAACATTTAATTTGTACGGGCAACCACAGTCGCATTCCGGTAAAAAACTTGAAAATTCCTCCAAATTAGAAAAAAACCCTTGACATTCGATCGGAAATTGGATATAATACCATTCGTCGGTCGGGTGCGAGGCACCGGATAGACGATCTAGCCGAATGGTGTAACGGTAACACTAACGACTCTGACTCGTTCATTCTAGGTTCGAATCCTAGTTCGGCTGCCATTTCTGCCTCCATGGTCAAGCGGTTAAGACGTCGCCCTCTCACGGCGAAAACTGGGGTTCGAGTCCCCATGGAGGTGCCACAGCGCTGCGGCAGATCGCCTTAGCGCTTTATTTTTTTGCTTTTGGCTGATTTTGTGCCTGCTGCATGGAGTGCGCCGCGCAGTTTCAAAAAAGTGGGCGCGTTGCAAAACAACCCAGCAAAAAAAGACGAGGAAGGGACTCCAAAGGGGTATCCAAACCTCGTCTTTTCGCTTAAGATAG
>DVMU01000209.1 GCA_018714825.1 Candidatus Pullichristensenella excrementigallinarum | reverse complement strand
CGCGCCGCGCTTCGCCTTTATCGCCCGGGGCGGTGCGCAGGCGTTTTGGAGTGCAAGGACGGCCGCTTTTGCGCGTCGCGGGGCGGAAATTTTCAGCGAAGGAAACGCATCCCGCTTTCATTTTGGGTCGTTGTCGCGCGCGGCGGGGACCTGACTTTCCGGGGAACGCCGCCCGGACGCGCGGGGCGTTCCCCTCCAACCAGTCCATGACCATGTCGGACTGCACCGCGCCGCCTGGACGCGTTTGGCGTTTCCCTATGGCGCGAAGCGGACACAAAAGCGACGCCCGCCAAATTGCGGGCGTCGCTTTGCGGCGCGGAGGGCGAAAATGGTCCCGCCGCGCTGCAAAAATCCTGTGTTGCTTTGCGGCCTCAGAGTTTTTCCACTTCGATGGCGTAGACGTACTCTCCCGCTTCGCCGGGTTGCAGCCAGAGGCATTCCTTTGGCCGTTGCACTGCGCCGGGGCGCGCCTGCCACGGCTCGACGCAGGAAGCGCCGTCCTGCGTGGTGCAGATGGTCAGCACCGGGAAATCGCGCCCGCAGACCACTCGCGCGCGGTAGCCCATTTCCGGGCAGCAGATTTCCGCGTCCGCGTCGCCATCGAAAAATACGGCGTCGTAAGCGTCGCGCAAAAGCACATCGCCCGTGCGTTGGCAGACGGCGGGATGGCCGTCCGCGTCAAGGCGCAGATAGTCCCAGTAGGAACGCAGGCCCATGGTGAACGTGGCGGCGGCGCGGTCGGGCGTGAGGAAATAGGGGTGATAGCCCGCCGCAAAGGGCAGGGGCGCGTCGTCGCGGTTTTCCACGCGCATGGTGGTTTTCAGCGCGCGGCCTTCGATTTCGTAGCGCAGCGACAGCGCGAAATCATAGGGATATACCTCCCGCGTGGCGGCGTTGGCCTCCAGGCGCACCTCGCAGCCGCTTTCCCAGGCGCGCGCCACGGTAAAGGCCGTGTCCTTGGCAAAGCCGTGCATGGGCATGGTGTAAACGCCGCCGCGCAGGGCGGCCTCGTCGTTTTCGCAGCGGCTGACGAAGGGAAACAGCACCGGCACGCCGCCGGTGAGCACATTGGCCAGCCCCAGGTTTTCATAGCGCATGCGCAGGACATGCGCGCCGTCTACGGAAAGTTCGGCGACCATGCCGCCGAAATCCGGCAGGATGACGGCCATGACGCCGTCCTTGGCGATGATGAGCTTTCTCACGGTTGTTCGCCCTCCGTTCCCAGTCGGTTCATGATATCGCGGGCCACCACCACGCCGGTGACGGAGGCCTGCATAAGGCCGCGCGTTACGCCCGCGCCGTCGCCGATGGCGTAGAAGCCGGGCAGGGCGGTCTCAAAGCGCTTGTCCACGGCCAGTTTGGAGGAATAGAATTTGACCTCCACGCCGTAGAGCAGCGTGTTTTGCGAATACAGCCCCGGCGCCACATGATCGAAGGCGCGCATGGCCTCGATGATGCTGGTCAGGTGGCGGTGCGGCAGGACGAAGGACAGGTCGCCCGGCACGGCCGTGTCCAGCGTGGGAATGGTGGTGGACTTGGCCAGCCGCGAGGCGTCCGTGCGCCGGCCCTTGAGCAGATCGCCCAGGCGCTGCACCATCACGCCGCCGCCGGTGAGCATGTTGCCCAGCTGGGCGATGTAGCGGCCGTATTCGATGGGCTGGTTGAACGGCTCGGTAAAGCGCGTGGAGACCAGCATGGCGAAGTTGGTGTTGTGCGTGCGCAGTTTCTGGTCGGCGTAGCTGTGGCCGTTGACCACGGCCAGGCCGCCCTCGTAGTGCTCCTCGCTGACCAGCCCGCCGGGGTTCATGCAGAAGGTGCGCACCTTGTTTTCGAACGTATCGGAATAATAGATCATCTTCGCCTCATAGAGATGCCGGGTGAGATGATCCATCACCGAATTGGGAACCTCGACGCGCACGCCGATATCCACTTCGTTATTCTGGGTCGGGATATGGTTCTCCCGCGCCACTTCCGAAAGCCATGCCGCGCCTCCGCGCCCCGGCGCGGCCACCACATAGCGGGCGCGTTCCAGGATCCTGCGACCGTCCGGCCCTTTCATGTACACGCCGGCCACGCGGCCATCCTCCACGAGCAGGTTTTCGGCCGTCGTCCTCTCCCGGAACTCAAATCCCGGGCGAGTAGAAAGCGTGCGGTACATATCCCGCAACACTTCAAAGGCGTGCTCTGTACCCAGATGCCGGACCGGGCAGGCAACCAATTGGATGTTATAGCGCGAGCATTCGTACATGATCTCGTCCACTTTGGGATCGTTCAGCCCGTGCACCTTTTCCGGCGCGCCGTGCCGCAGATAGACCGAATCCGCATATGCGATCAATTCCTGCACCTCTTTGCGGGGCAGGTATTCCACGACATAGCCGCCCACTTCCTCCGAAAGGGAGAGCTTTCCATCCGAAAACGCACCCGCACCGGCCCAACCGCTCATGATATTGCAGGGCTCGCAATGCACGCATCGGTTGAGCTTCCTCGCCGGGCACTGGCGGCGGTCGATGTGCAGGCCCGCATCGATGAGAAGCACCCTGGCCTCCGGCATCCGCTCGGTCATTTCCAACGCCGTAAAGATGCCCGCCGGGCCCGCTCCCACGATGATTGCATCGTATTGCTTCATGTTGATCTCCTTTCCGCGCCGAGAACGCGCCGTTCCCCAAAGTCCCCGCATCCGACGGCGCGGCAGACCCCTCTTCCTGAACAGCATAAGAAAGCGCCATTCCGGAACTTTTTCCGGGATGGCACTTGCTGTTGCCGAAACAATTATACCAGTTGTCGGGCGGGATGTCAAGTCTTTCTGTTGTTTTCGGCTTCCTCTCAGCCGCCCAGGTAGGCCTTTTTCACCTGATCGTTATCCAGCAAATTCGCGGCCGTATCCGAAAGGGAGATCCGACCGGTTTCCAACACATAGCCCCGATTGGCTAGCCGCAACGCCATGCGCGCGTTCTGTTCGACCAGGAGAATGGTCACGCCGCTTTGGTTGAGTTCGTCGATAATATCAAAGATCTGATTGACCAGCATCGGCGCAAGGCCCATGGACGGCTCGTCCAACATCATCAATTTCGGACGACTCATCAGCGCTCGGCCGATGGCCAGCATCTGCTGTTCTCCGCCCGAAAGCGTGCCCGCCACCTGGCGGAAGCGTTCCTTGAGCCGCGGAAAGCGCGCGTATACGTCCGCCTTGGCCTCTTCAATCTCCTTGGGGGAACCGTTGTATCCGCCGATATCCAGGTTTTCCTCCACGGTCAGCTGCTGGAAGATCTTGCGCCCTTCCGGCACCTGCGCGATGCCCAGACGCGCGATTTTGTACGGCGCCAGCGCGCCGATAGGCTGGCCCTGAAATTCGACCGAGCCGGTCTTGGAATGCATTTGCCCGGAGATGGTCTTGAGAATGGTGCTCTTTCCCGCGCCGTTGGCGCCGATCAGGGTCACGATCTCGCCCTCGCGCACCTCAAAGGAAACCCCGTGAATGGCGTGAATCTGGCCGTAATAGATGTTGATGTCGTTGACCTTGAGCACGTTATTCCCCCCTCTGCTGCCCCAGATAAGCCTCGATGACCACCGGATTATCCCGAACCTCCTCGGGCGTTCCCTGCGCGATGATCAGGCCGTAATTGAGCACCAAAATGCGCTCGCAGATATTCATCACCAGGCTCATATCGTGCTCGATGAGGATAATCGCCACGCCGAAGCGGTCGCGGATATCTCGCAAAGTGCGCAAAAGCTCCGCAGTTTCGGAAGGATTCATGCCCGCTGCCGGTTCATCCAGCAAAAGGACATTGGGATTGGTCGCCATGGCGCGCGCAATCTCCAGCCGCCGCTGCGCTCCGTAGGGGAGACTTCCGGCCGGAACGTCGGCCATCGAGCGCATGTCGAATACATCCAGCAGCGAAAGCGCGGTCGAAGTGGCGCGCTTTTCCTCCCGCCAATAGCGCGGCAGGCGGAAAAACGCCTCAAAGATCGAATAGTTCATGCCGTTGTGCAGCGCGACCTTGACATTGTCCAGCACGGACATGTTCTTAAACAGGCGGATATTCTGGAAGGTGCGCGCAATGCCCGAGCGCGCGACCTCATGGGGCGTCTTGCCCAGGGTATTCATATCCGAAATCGGAATCGAGCATTTCCCCAAGATGCTCACGTCCGTCAATTTGATCGAGCCGCGGGAGGGCTTATAGACGTTGGTCAGGAGATTGAAAATGGTGGTCTTGCCCGCGCCGTTGGGGCCAATCAGGCCGACGATCTCTCCGCTTTCCACCTGGAGATTGAAATCATCTACCGCCTGCAGGCCGCCGAAGCCGATCCCCAGATTGTGCACATCCAAAACTCGCATGGTTATCGGCCCTCCTTCCCCTTGCCGAGAAGCTTTTTGCGAATTCCGGCAAAGAACGAATCAATGGTTCCGCCCAGCGAGAAATCATATCGCCCGAACAGGCCCGAGGGCTTGAAGATCATCACCAGGATCAAAACCAGCGCGTAGACGATCATGCGATACTCGCTGAATCCGCGCAGGAGTTCCGGCAAAAGCGTCAATACCGAGGCGGAAATCACGCTGCCGATCAGCGAACCCATGCCGCCCAAAACCACCATCACGAGAATTTCCGCGGATTTGGTAAAGCCGAACTGCGCCGGATCGAGGATGCGCAAATAGTGCGCGTACAGCGCGCCCGCAACTCCCGCAAACGCGGCCGAAATCGCGAACGCCACGACTTTATAGTACGTCGTGGAAATTCCCGAAGCCTCGGAGGCAATCTCGTCTTCCCGGATGGAGAGAATCGCGCGCCCGTGCCGCGAACGGATCAGATTGTTGATCAAAAAGATCGTCACGATCACCCAAAACAGGGTCCACGGCACATCCGAATACTTGGGAATGGAGCGCAGGCCCATCGCGCCGCCCGTAAATTCCAGATTCTGGATGACCACGCGGATGATCTCGCTGAAGCCGAGCGTGATGATCGCCAGATAGTCCCCATGCAGCCGCAATGCCGGAAGGCCGATAATCACGCCGAAGACGAACGCCGTCAGCGCGCCCACCAGCACCGCAAGCGGAAATTCCAACGCTACCGGCAAATCCACGCCCTTGGAAAATAGCGCCGCCGCATACGCGCCCACGGACATAAAGCCCGCGTGCCCGAGCGGAAGCTGGCCCAGGAACCCCGCCGCGAGATTCAGACTCACGGCCAGGATGATGTTAAAGCCGATCTGAACCAGGATATCCAGGGTGTATCGATTCATCAAATCGAATCGGCTGACCAGCGTCAACGCCACAAATGTAATCAGCACCGCGACGAAGTTCAGCGCGTAGCGCGATCCCGTGGTTTTAAACAAACGCCTCTGCATCGCCTTCACCTACACTTTCTCGCGCTTGCCGCGCCCAAGAATGCCGACCGGCTTGATCAGAAGCACCAGAATCAGGATGCCGAACACCACTGCGTCCGCCAACTTGGAGGAAATGTAGCCCTTGGTAAAGCTTTCGGCAATGCCGATGATAAAGCCGCCGACCATCGCGCCCGGAATGGAGCCGATGCCTCCAAGCACCGCGGCCACAAACGCCTTGAGGCCGAGCATGGAGCCCATGGTGGGATTGATCTGCGAATAGCTGCAGCAATACAGCACCGCCGCCACCGCCGCCAAGCCCGAACCCAGGGCAAAGGTGAAGGAGATGGTGTTGTTGACATTGATTCCCATCAGTTCCGCCGTGGCCTTATCCTCGGAAACCGCGCGCATGGCGCGGCCGATCTTGGTGCGGTTGACCAGGAACGAAAGTCCTGCCATCAACAGCACGGAAACCACGATCGTCACCAGCGTGGCGACGGAAAGCGTGCTCCCTCCCAGGCGAATGCTGCCGGGAAAGACGTTGGTAAACATGCGCGGGTTGGCCGTAAAGATCACCTGCGCGAGATTTTGCAAAAGAAAGCTGATGCCGATGGCCGTGATCAGCAGGGAGATGCGCGGAGAATTGCGCAGGGGCTTGTAGGCGATTTTCTCGATCGCCATGCCCAAACAGGCACAGAACGCGATGGCCAGAATTACCGCCGCCCATGCGGGGAACAAAAGCCTCGCCATCAAAAACCAGACCACATACGCGCCGACCATGATGATGTCCCCATGCGCAAAGTTGATCAGCTTGATGATGCCGTAGACCATGCTGTAACCCAAGGCCACCAGCGCGTAGATCGCGCCCACTTGCACGCCGTTGATCAATTGGAGCAGTACCGTCATATTGGTTCCCCACATTCCCGCGCGCCACTTTCTGCCAAAGAAGAGATGCCGCCGTTTCCTTCGAGAAAACCGCGCGCGTCTATTTCCGAGATGAACGGAATTGCCGCGAGGCGGCAGACCCGCCCCGCAGCAATCGCTCAATGTCTCAAAGAAGATTTTTGAATTAGTACTTGGAATAGAAGGTGTACGCGCCGTCCTTGATCTCGATGATCGTCAAGTCCTTGACGGGGTTTCCATCCTCATCAAAGATGATGTGTCCGGTCACGCCTTCCAGATCCGTGGCCTGCAACGCATCGATGACTTCCTGATAGGAATCCGGACCGATTTCCACACCCGCATTGTCCACCTCGATCAGCGCCTGGCAGAGAATCTTGGCCGCGTCGTATCCCAGGGCGGCAAAGGAATTGGGGGTCTCTCCGTAGGCTTCCTCAAACGCCGCGCGGAAGCTGGTCACCAGTTCGCCGGTATCATCCGCAGAATAGTGGTTGGCGAAATACATGCCCTCGAACACGGACGTGTCCGCGCCCTCGATGGAGAGAACGCCGTCGGCGCCGTCCACGCCCAGGAACGTGGCCTCAACGCCCAGCTCGCGCGCCTGCGAGCAGATCATGTAGGCCGTGTTATAGTAATCCGGCACGAACAGCACGTCCGGATTGGTTCCGGCAATGTTGGTCAGCTGCGCCTTGAAATCCACGTCGGAAGTCGCATATCCCTCGGTGGCCACGATTTCCAAGCCCGCCTCGGCGGCCGCCTCGGTAAAGGCATCCTTCAGGCCCGTGGAATAGGCGTCGGCCGTGTTGTAGATGATCGCGGCGGTCTTCGCGCCCAGCTCGGCTGCGGCAAAGCGCGCCATGGTGCCGCCCTGGAACGGATCCTCAAAGCATACGCGGAAGAAATTGTCGCCGTAAGTGGTGACATCCGGATGCGTGGCGGTCGCCGTCAGGCAGGGCATATTGTCTTCCACAGAAGCCTCGGCCACGCCGAAAGTCGGGGAAGAAGTGACCGGGCCGATGATGGCCGCAACTTCATCGTCATAGACGAGCTTGTTATAGGCGTTCATGGCTTCGACCGGATCGCCCTTGTCGTCGTAAATGATCAATTCTACGGGCTTGCCGTTGACGCCGCCCTGGGCGTTGAACTGATCGATATACAGCTTCACGCCATCGCGCGCGGCAATGCCGTACACGGCGACGTTGCCGGTTTCCGGCGCGATCACGCCGACCTTAATCGTATCCTCGGCCATAGCCGCAGGAACCAGCAGCAAAAGTGCGAGAAACACAATGGCGATACGCTTCATATAGATTCACTCCTTTTAAATTTGATTCAGCTTAGCACCCGAAGGTTAGGCATGTCAATGGCATTTGTGTTAATTTGCCGATTCGGGGTCGATCTTTAAAGCAAGTTTCGCAAAGCCGTCAATTTTGACTGCCTTTCCCTGCGCATCTTGCAAAATTAATTTCATATTCCCCAATTCATGGGAGATGAAAATGCATTTTGCAATTTCCCAGGATTTGCGCGCCGTTTTTGCGGGCAGGCAAAAAGCCGATGGCTCTCCGTTTGTTGCGCTTGAGAAGAACCCGCATCCGGATCCCTTCGCGCGGTCGCGATTGCTCAAATTGACAGGGGCGTGCGGCAGGGCTATAATGAAAATGGATTTTTCCGCAAGGGCAAATGCAAATTCGGGATAACGGGATGGGATCGATTGTATGGAACGCATTCTTCACATGCTTGAGCGCTATCGGCCCTTTAACGAGCAGGAGGCGAGGGATCGGGAACAGATGCTCTGCTTTTTGCGCCGGAATCCCAACGCGCTCACGCGGGAGAATTCCATCGCGCATCTCACCGCCTCGGCATGGGTGGTCAATCCCGCGCGCGATCAGGCGCTGATGGCCTTTCACAATCTCTATGGGGCCTGGTCCTGGCTGGGTGGGCACGCCGATGGAAATCCCGATCTGTTGCAAGTCGCCCTGGAGGAAGTCGCGCAGGAAAGCGGTCTGACCCGCCTGCGCCCCATTGTCCGTGATCTCTATTCTCTGGAAACTCTGACCGTAGATGGGCATGAAAAACGAGGGCAATATGTGCCCTCGCATTTGCATTTAAACTGTACCTTCTTATTGGAGGCCGATCCAGGTGACCCGATCCGGCCCAAACCCGATGAAAACCGCGCGGTGCGATGGTTCTCCCTGGAACAGGCCGTGCTGGCTTCTACCGAGCGATGGATGCGCGAAAGGATCTATCAAAAGCTCAATCAGAAGCTTTCCAGCATATCATAATCGATCCATCCCTGCGCCGGGATTCCAATATCAGGCAGGACTCCTTTTCTTGGAAGCAAGTATCGTATAACAGGTAACCGCTACAAGAACAATCGCGGCGCCTACAATCGTCAGTGGACCGGGCTTTTCGCCCAGGAACAAAAAGCACCATGTGGGGCTCAAAACCGGTTCTACATTGGCCACAATGGCCGCCATGGTCGAGGAGACACCGTCGCGCATCCCCATTCCGAAGAAAAGGTATCCCAATCCCAGGCACAAACCCATCGCCAGCGCCGTCAGCCAATGTATCGGTTCCCAGGTAAATCCTTGATCCAGTGGAATGTAAAAAATCAGGAGCATAGCTACCAGATTGCCCAAATAGGCGTAGGAAAGCGCATCGCAATCCTCTCGCTGTCCGGCCAGGAATACCACCGCGAATGTCCCTGCCGTGATCAGCGCCAGGATATTTCCCAACATGCCTCCGGATTCAAACGCCTGACAGAAACACAGCGTCACGCCCACCAGCACCACCAGCACTGTCCCCACATCCAGAAGACCCGGCAATCTGCGCCGCGCAATGGCGGTATAGACGATTACCACCGCCGGCATGGCATATTGCAGGACAATCGCGTTGGCCGCGCTGGTGAGCTTGTTGGCAAAGATGAAGATCACCGACGTACTCACCACGCCGAACGCCCCCAGCCAACACCCACGCGTCAAGCGCGGTCGAAAACTCTTTCGGTACAATCCCAAAATAAGCACCGCGACCAGCGCGCGCACGCCGGAAATCGAGAGCCCGTTCCAAGGCAAAAACTTGGAGAGTAACCCGGCAAAGCTCCAAGAAGCGCATGATAACACGATTTCCAGAATTCCCCGTCCGTTTCTCATACTGAAATTCCTCTTTAGAATAAAATTCGATCAATCCGTGTCCGCAAAAGCACTGGGCGTATTCTCCGAACGGCCGGCCACGGCATACGTCAGGGCATAGACCCGCTTCGCGCCCACCGCCAACAACGCCTCAGCGCAGGTGCGCGCGGTCGTGCCTGTGGTAAACACATCGTCAATCAACAGAATTGTCCTGCCCCGCGCCTCCCGCGCAGCCACCATGGATCCCGTCAAATTCTTTTCCCGTTCCTGCGCAGAAAGACGCGTTTGTCGCGGCGTAGAGTGAATCTTGCGCAACACCTGCCCGTATTCCAGTCCCAGTTCCCGGCAAAGCGTGCGGGCGAGAATTTCCGCCTGATTATATCCGCGCTGCCGTAGGCGCATCCAATGCATGGGTGCAGCCGTCACCAGCGGTTGTTCCGAAACCATCAGTGCGTAATAGGCAACCGCCATGTCTCGCGCCATGGATGCAGCCAGAACCCGCGCGCCCCGATACTTCAGCGCCAACACCATCTCCGCCGCCGGGCCCTGATAGCGATAGGCATGTGCCACGCGAAACAACGGCCAATTCGCTGCGGCCACATGGTTTCCCCGCCAGTTTTCTCGGAGTTTTTGTGCGCATTCCGGACAAATCCATTCCCGGGATTGGCCGATCATGCTCTGGCAACACAGACACATCGCATGAGAAGGATAGAAAAGTTCCTCCAACCCCTTTGCCGCGCGCCGCAAAACCGACTTTCCCCGCAGGGGAGAGAAAAATCGCGGGTTTTTCCCCGTTTCCATGGCACCTTTTCCCCTTCTCCGGGTTTTCTCCTACTATAACAAAATTTCTGCGTCTTTTCAAGATCTTCTGCCGAATCAGCATAAATTTCTATGGAGTATTCATCACTTCTAGCAACCAAGGTATCGACAAAATACCGCGAACCTGTACTGGCGCTTATAACAAAAAGGCCATGCTTCAAACGAAAGCAAAGCATGGCCTTCAATGCATCTATCTGCTTTTTGAATTGCTATTTCTTCCAGGCCAGATCCAGAGCCTGTTCCATCTGCCGCATATAGGACAGCGCCTGCTCAGCATAGGCATCCATCAACTCAGAAGCAGTTTCCATCCCCTGCGAGCCGTAGGGATTGGCAAGCCTCGGCATGAACTCCATCGCTACCGAGCCCTGAAAACCGATTTCCCGGAGCTGCAAAAGCAGTTCTTTGAAATCCGTGCGGCCCATACCTGCAGGCTCTCGCGTGTTATCCGCGATATGCACATGCCACAGCTTAGGCGCGATCATTCTCAGGGACCGACCGAAATCGTTCTCCTCAAGGTTCATGTGGAATGTATCCGCCATGATGCCCACCGCCGGATGGTCGATCTCCTGGACCAACTTCCACGCCTTGGTGAGCGTATTGACAAAATACGTCTCGTAGCGATTGATGGCTTCAACGACAAAACGCACGCCCTTGCCCTGCGCATAGTCCGCCGCCTTGCGGATATTGCGCACGGCATTTGCCCACAGTCGTTCAAAAGGGATGTCCGCCGGAGGCGCCGTGCGTCCCACGGGAGAAGGGACCAAAATGATGGTGGAAGCGCCCAACTTCGCTGCAAAATCCACGCTGTCCGCGAGATAGCGGATTGCCGTATCGGCATTGTCGGCACTCAGATCACGATCGTCCGATCCGAACATGCCGCACAGCGAAGTCGCGCCGATCCCGTATTTTTTCATCAACGCCAGGCAGCGTTCCGGATCCAGTCCGTAGGGATCCGCCGCAAACTCAATATCGTCGTACCCACATTTTTGCAACCGCTCAAAACTCTTTTCCAGCGGTTCGTTTCCCATCACCCATTGGGTCATTCCATAACGATACATTGCATTCTCCTTCTGCCGTCAGGCGGCCTTGCGCTTGAGCATGAGATTGCGCGCAGCAGTAATGCCCAAAGCAACAATGATAATCAGCCCGTAGACCACGTCCTGATAATAGGCGCTGATTTGCAGCATATTGATCGCGTTGGAAATCATGCTCAGCAGAATTACGCCGAAGAAGGTCCCCACCACATTGCCCTTGCCGCCGTTGACCGAAGAGCCGCCGATGACCACCGCGCCGATGGCCTCCAGTTCCATGCCCGAACCCGTTGTGGATTGCGCGCAGCTCAAGCGCGACAAAAGCACAATGCAGGCCACGCCCGTCAGAACGCCGCTGATGGCGAAAAACTTCAGTTTGCTCCATTTGACATTGATTCCGGAAATATAGGCGGCGTTTTCATTGGTTCCGATCGCGTAGACCTCGCGCCCGGTTCTCGTCCACTTCAGAATGAAATGCACCGCCAGGAATCCCAGAATCAAAATCAAAAACTGCATGTGGAAAAATCCGAACAACTGCGTGGACGCCACGAAGCGGAACTTGCCGTACACCGTTTGCAGATAGCCCTTGGTAAACAGCAACGCCATTCCCAAATAGACATTGCCCGTTGCCAGCGTGACGATAAACGGCGGTGCGTTGAACAGAAGCGAAATCCCGCCATTGAGCAACGAACAGGCCACGCACATTCCAATCGCCGCCACCGCGACGACCAGATCGCTGCACCCTGCGTTGAGCATGATGGCCATGACGCAAGTCACCAAACCGATCATACTGCCCAGCGAAATGTCGAAACTGCCGGAGATCACCAGGATGGTCGTGCCGCAGGCCACCAATCCCAGCGCCGTCGCCTGGCGGAGAATGGATGAAATGTTGTTCCATGCCAAAAATTTGGGGTTGATCGAACGCACAATGATCGATATCACCAGAATGAGCACGAACAATACAAAGGATTGCGAAGTCAGCAGGCCGCTAAGCCGCTTGGTCTTATTTTCACTCATGGTCGCTTCCACCTTTGTCAGTATTCTTGATGCCGATAAACGCCTTGAGCAGGCCGTCCTCCGTTGCGTCCGCCGCATCCACAATCTCCACCAGTTCTCCCTCCCGCATCACGCCGATGCGGTCGCTCATGGAGATCAATTCCGGCATGGAAGAGGACACCATGATCACATAATTGTGCTCCCGGGCCAGATCGAGCATATGACGATAGATTTCTTCCTTCGCGCCCACATCTACGCCCTTGGTCGGCTCGTCGAAGATATAGAGTTTACCTTCATCCTGTAAACAACGCGCGATGACGACCTTCTGCTGATTTCCACCGGAAAGCGTTTCCACTGCCTGTTCCGGAGAGGCAACCTTGATTCGGAACTGCCGCACGCTCTCATCCACGCGGCAGCGCTCTTTGCGCAAGGAAATGAAATGCCGTTTCTCGTTGGTCGTTATCATGATATTTTCCCTGACGGAACGCTGCAGGAACAGGCCCGTTCCCTTGCGATCCTCAGAGATCATAAAGATCCCCTTGCTTACCGCGTCTCTTGGCGAAGTCGGGGTGACATCCCTGCCGTTGATGACCACGCGCCCCGTTTTGTTGGGATCCGCGCCGTAGATCATGCGCACCAGTTCCGTTCGCCCCGCGCCCACGAGGCCGCCAAGCCCGAAGATCTCCCCTTCGCGCATGGTAAAGCTCACGTTCTTGACCACGTTTCCGCGCTGGAAGCCCTGGATCTCCAGTATCCCGTCGCCCAGGGGGAAATGCGCGCGCTGGTAAAAACTGCTTGCCTCGCGGCCGATCATATCGTGTACCAGCTGCTCCTCCGTGGTATCCGCCACGGCGCGATCGCTGATTTTAACGCCGTCCTTGAGTACAACCACCCGGGTACCGATGCGGAAGATCTCGTCCAGATAGTGCGAAATATAGATGATTCCCATGCCCTTCGCCGCCAGCTGTTGCACCAGCGCGAGCAGCGCCGCAGTTTCTTCCTCTCCCAGAGAAGCCGTCGGTTCGTCCAGGATCAGAATCCGGGCGTCATGTTTGAGAGCCTTTACGATCTGCAGGCTCTGTTTCTGCCCCGTGGAAAGGTCGGAAACCATCATGTCCGCCTTTATGCGGTGAATGTTCAGATCCGTCAACAGCTTTTGCGTCACGCGCTCCTGTTCCTTGCGATTGACGGTTCGCATTCCCGTCATGATTTCTTCGCCCAAAAAGACATTGTCCGCCACCGTAAGATTGTCCACCAGGTCGATCTCCTGGTAAATGGTGGCCACGCCCAAATTGATCGCCTGCCTGGGATGAAGCCGGGTATAGACATTCCCAAAAAGACGGATTTCGCCGCCATCCGGAGCGATCGCGCCGGACAAAATCTTAATCATCGTGGATTTGCCCGCGCCATTCTCGCCTACCAGGCAGAGAATTTCTCCGGCGTCAAGCGTCATGTCTATGTCCGTCAGCACCCGTATTCCGCCATAGGTTTTGCCGACATGCTTAAATTCCAAAAGCCTTTCCATATCTCTTCGTTCCTTCCCTGCCGGCTGACCGCAAACGGGCGGAGAGAGCTTTCTCTCCGCCCGCGATGAATCCCGGCCGCTGCTTATTGGAGATACTCCGCGTACTCGGGGAAGTACTCAATGGTCAGCTCCGTAAACACTTCGTCGTTGGGCTCCCACGGAATAACCGTATAGGGATCTTCCTTGTTTTCTTCGGTAACCGCCACAAACGGGCACATAACCGCCTTGTTGATCTCCGCGCCGTTATACAGGCCGTCGTACAGGGCAAACGCCGCGATCGCGCCTTCCCATCCCGGAGAGGTGGCCGTGGTGAAGTCCAGGCCATGGCCGAAATAGCTCACGCCTACGGGAGAGCCGTTCTGCGCGATGACATGATACTGATCCAGAACGCCCATATCCTCCAGACGGGTGATTACGGCGGCAGCCATGTCCTCATTCATGACGAAGATGATGGAGAAATCCAGATCGGCGTTTACCAAGTCCTCCGCCACATCGGCAGCGACATTGGGGTTATACTCGCCCGCGCGCAAATCCACACATTTGTTCTGCCCGAGCTCCTCGCTCTTGGCCTGCATACTCTCGTTGATGACCTGGCAGGCAACCGAGTCGAACGTGCCGGTCAGAATCACATAGTTCTCTCCCGGATAGGTCTCGGCCATGTAATTGGCATAGGTTTCGCCCATGGCGGCCCAGTCAAAGTCCACGGAGGCAGTGTGATCTACGCCCGCCTTGATTACGGCGCCGCACGCGTCGATCACGACGCAGCCAATGCCCGCTTCCTGCGTCATGGTCGCGCAGCTGACCACGCCGCTCTCGTTGAAGGACAGGGTGCCGATGCCCGCCACGCCTTCATTGATCAGATATTCGATGTTGGAATACTCCGTATTGGAATCGCGATTGGAATTAACGCTGATGCACTCTACGCCCAGTTTCTCGCACGCCCACTTAAAGCCCTCTTCCGCGCGCAGGTACCAGGTGTCCGGTCCGGGACTGATGTAGCCGAAAACAATTTCTTCTTCGGCTACCGCCAGCGTGCTCACCAGGGAAAGCGCCAGCAGAACAACCAGGAAAAGCCCCAACAGTTTCCTCATAAAAAAGACGCCTCCTAACTTGAATCTTGCTCCTATCCGCAAGAATAGAGCCATGTGAATATTTGTCGCAACTTGTGCATCTTCTTCATTTCTCATTTATTATAAGTGATGAATAAATTAATGTCAATAGGAAAAGCGGCCTTTCTGCAAAAGGCGCATTCTCCTTTTTCGCGCGTTATTGATGTACCGGCGTTGCCCTTGGGCTTGTCCTCTCCCTACAAGCGAACGATTCTGCCCTCGCGCTGGGAAATCAGCGCCGCCGTGAGAATCTCGTGACAGCGCCGCGCCTCTTCGGGCGTCATGCACGATTCCTTGGGCGTATTCCTCTGCCACTGATCCAAATATGCAGCCCACATCTGCAAGATCGCGTCGCTGAATCCAAAGGTCCCCAGCGGTCCTGTGACCGTGCGATAGACCGGCGTATACCCCACTTCATATTTGGTCCACACCTGCTCCACCCCGCGAATCTCCGCGGCATAGACCGCGTTGGCATCCTCCGTGGAATAGCGAATGGACCCCTGCATTCCATAGACCTCGATAAACCAATCATTGGGCGAACCCGGCGCGATGCGGGAGACTTCCACTTCCATGGGGAACTCGTCCTCTCCCCAATGCGCCCGGGTCAACAAAAGCGCGTTGTCCCAGGTATCGCAGGGAACCATCTGTCCGTCGGGGCCGGGCCTGGTATGTACGATATTGCGCAAATCCGCATACACCTGTTCCACCTCCACCCCCGCGCGCAGCGCCATCAAGAGGATGTGCGGCGCCAAATCGCCCATCACGCCGTATTCTCCATTGGTCTCCACCCTGCGTTTCCAGTTGATGGGCTTGAGGGGATTGATATCGCTGGAATGCTTAAATCCCATCTTAATCTGCAAAATCCGGCCGAAGCGACGCTCCCGGAACCATTCCAATACCATGCGCGCCCCAGGCAGAAAGATCATTTGGCTGGCGCATCGCACCAGCAATTCCGGATGCTTCCGCGCCTCTTCTACAATCGCCCGGTTGGCCTCCGCATCGATCCCAAAGGGCTTTTCACAGATCAGATGCTTGCCCGCGCGCAAAACATCCAGGCACATCCCGCGATGCAGGTTGTGCGGCGTCGCGATATAGACCGCGTCAATATCCTCTCTGGCAAGCAGCTGGCGATACTCCGTGGTAAACGCCTTGATGCCCGGAACCGACCTTCTGAACCATTCCAGCGACTTCTCCGTCGCGCTGGAAACCCCGACAATCTTTGGCGCGGGAATGTCCTCCTGCAAATGCACCCACCGCGAAGCCGCGCTCGCGAATTCCTTTCCCATCATTCCCAGGCCCACAACGCCAAACCTGCACTCTCTCATCTTCGGCCTCCCGCGAACGTATTCTTTCTCCATGTCCCGCCTCTTTCCGTCCTGTCAGCGGAGGAATTCTTCTCCATTTTAGCACAGAAAGAGAGGAAAGTAAATTTGCCATCCCGCTTTTCAGGATGGCAAATTTGGGCTGTCGAAAAAGTCTTATTCGGATTCCCCTCTCCATCGAGCGCGGCGGCGTGTACGTCGCGCTCGGTTTTTCCGGAGCATAAGCGGAGGAAAAACAATTCCGCCCGTCAGGAAATCGCCCGGAAAATCCAGAGATTTTCAGATTTCCGTAGTTTCCTTCCCCTTCCATGAAAATCCGCAGATTTTCATGGAATCCCGCTTTTCAGGATGGCAAATTCTTAATCGCCGCCTCTACACCGCGATCAGCGTGATCTCCGTGGGATAGATAGGAGAACTCTTGTACCGGAGATAAAATTTGTAATCGCTGGATAGATCGTGAATCATCTGCGGGATTTTCCAGAGATCTTCGTTGTTGTGGTACACGGCGATGAGCAATTTGGGATGATCCTTCAAAATGTGATTTCTCGCTCCCAGAAGGGCTTTCTGCTCGAACCCCTCGATATCCGCCTTGAGGAGTGTGATCCGCTCCGGAATATCCGCGTCCAGCGTGGTGACGCTCACCTCTTCGCCTTCCCCCGCCTCTCCGAGCGTATTGGCAGAGGCGCTTGCCTTGTTGCCCACGACCCGCATCTTGCCCACGGCATCGCCCACGCCCTTCATCCGGAATTCTATATCCCTGTATTTTTCCAGATTTTTTCGAAGCGTCTCGAAACTTGCGGGCGTGATTTCATAACAGTAGATCTTCTTGTAGCAGTCCTCCCCGTAATTTGCGAGGTAAGAGAGCACCGTGTCCCCCGTGTACGCCCCTAAATCCACCATTACTTCTTCCGGACTGCATTGCACGAGATCCAAATCAAAGTAATCGTCGAACAGGTATTCCTTGGTCTGTGAAGTCGTTGTAAAATCGTATTGAT
>DVMU01000208.1 GCA_018714825.1 Candidatus Pullichristensenella excrementigallinarum | reverse complement strand
CGGATTGCGTGGAAACTATCGCGCGGGGATTGTATCCGGAATTGTTCGCCTAGCCTCAAAGGAGGAAATCTCCATGCACAACGGTCGTTCGGCCCGGGGGCCGGTATTCGCGCTTGCGATTCTGGCGGTAGGAAGCGTGTTCTTCTCCCTCTGCATGGGCGCGGTCGACGTCCCCGCGCAGACGGTGTTTCGCATGTTGCTCAGCAAACTCCCCCTGCTGGGCGAAAAGGTCTCCGTTTCCTGGACGGAGACGGAAGAAACCATCGTGCTGCTCACCCGGCTTCCGCGCGTATTGCTGGGATTGCTCGTGGGCTGCTCGCTCGCGTTCAGCGGCGCGTGTATGCAGACGCTGGTGCGAAACGCCTTGGCCGATCCGTATGTCCTCGGCGTGTCCTACGGCGCGGCATCCTTCGCGGCCATCGGCCTTGCGACGGGCCTGTTTTCCTTTCTGGGCGTCTATCAGAACGCGGTCAACGGATGCGTGGGCGCGCTTCTCTCCATCGCCTTTGTCTATTTCTATTCGCTCCGGCGCGGAAAGATCTGCATCGATCGCCTGCTTCTGGGTGGGATCGCCCTCGCGCTGTTTGAAAAGGCCGTGGTCAAAATCGTGGCGGTTCTACATCCGCAGGTCTTCCTGCATTCCAATTCCGCTTTCTGGACACAGGGCGGACTCGCGGGCGCGCGCTGGGCCTATCTGGGTTGGCCCGCGCTCCTTCTGATCGCGTGCTTCGCGTTTCTGGGAACGCACCATCGCGCGCTCAACGCCCTGCTCTGCGGGGAAGACGCGGCCTGCTCGCTGGGCATTCGTGCGAATCGGTCGCAAAAGGTCTTTCTGCTAGCGAACTCCGTCATGGTGGGAATCACCGTATCGGTCAGCGGCGGCATCGGCTTCGCGGGCCTGATCGCGCCGCACGTCGCGCGGCTGTGGGTGGGCGCGCCGCACCGGCGGATGCTTCCGGTGAGCGCGCTGTTGGGCGGCATATTCGTGCTTTGGTGCGATGTGGCTGCGCGGACCCTTCTGCGTCCGGAAGAGCTCTCCGTCGGAATTCTCACGGCCCTGGTGGGCGGGCCCGCATTTTTGTTTCTGCTGCGGAGAAAAGAAATTTGAATCTCCTCTCCCCTCGCGCCTCAAAACATGGTATACTGTCACGGGAGGTTGAATGTCATGCGGCAACTGGGTTCGGAGCGTTTGGGACAGCTTTTGCGCGAAACCGGAACCGCGGCGCTGGCATTTTCCGGCGGCGTGGATTCCGCTTACTTGCTCTATCGGGCCGTACAGGAAGGCTGCGCGGTTGTTCCGATCCATATCAAAACGCCCTTTCAGCCCGAATTTGAATTGCAGGACGCGCAGAGGATCGCGCGGGAAGTCGGCGTGGATTTGCGCGTGCTTTCCCTGGACATTCTTTCGGTTCCGCATGTCCGGGAAAATCCTGCGAATCGCTGCTATTATTGCAAGCGCGCGCTGTTTTCCCGCATTCTCGAGGCGGCTGCGGAAGCGGGCGCTCAGGTGGTTTTCGATGGAACGAACGCTTCGGATTCCTCGGACGACCGCCCGGGAATGCGCGCCATCCGCGAACTCGGGGTGCGTTCCCCGCTGCGGGAATGCGGCCTGACCAAATCGGAAATCCGCGCCCTCTCCAAAGAGGCCGGGTTGTTTACCTGGGACAAGCCCGCCTACGCCTGCCTTGCGACGCGCGTCCCTTCCGGAACGGAAATCACCCCGCAGATTCTGGAGCAGACCGAGCGCGCGGAGGAGCGGCTCGCGAAAATGGGCTTCCGCGATTTCCGCGTGCGGCTCATGGACGGAGCGGCGCGCCTCCAGGTACCCGAAGAACAGATGCCGCGGGTTTTGGAATACCGACGGGAAATTCTTCTGGCGCTCGACGCATATGCGGCGGTCACGCTGGATCTCCAAACGAGGTGAGTGCATTGGATGTCATGGAACTGTTAAGACAGGTGCGCGATGGGGAAATCCCCCTCGAACAAGCGCACAAATTGCTGCAAATGCAGCCCTTTGAGGATTTGGGATATGCCAAGGTCGATCATCACCGCAGGTTGCGCCAGGGCGCGGCGGAAGTCGTCTACGGCGCGGGCAAAACCCCGGAACAGATTTTGGGCATTGCCCGGGCGCTGCTCGATGCGGGCGAAGAGCGCGTCCTGATCACCCGCATGTCTTCCGAAGCCGCGCAGCTTTTGCAGGCTTCCGGGGTTCCCCTGCAACATGATCCCCTCTCCCGCGTGGGCGTGGCGGGAAAGGCTCCCGCGCCCCGGGGAAAGAGCTACATTGCCGTCGTCACCGGCGGCACCAGCGATATGCCCGTCGCCGAGGAGGCGGCCCAAACCGCCGAAGCGCTGGGAAGCCGCGTGGAACGCGTCTACGACGTGGGCGTGGCCGGATTGCACCGCCTTCTGCACCGCCTGGATACGCTCATGGGCGCAAAAGTGATCGTCGCCATCGCGGGCATGGAAGGGGCGTTGGCCAGCGTGGTGGGCGGGCTTGCCTCCTGCCCGGTGATCGCCGTGCCCACCAGCATCGGATACGGCGCGAACTTCGGCGGCCTGTCCGCCCTGCTCTCCATGCTCAATTCCTGCGCCAGCGGGGTCAGCGTGGTCAATATCGACAACGGCTTCGGCGCGGGATTTCTCGCGCATAGAATCAATCAAATCGGAGGGACAGACCTGTGAAAACCCTGTATCTGGACTTGCAGATGGGTGCGGCGGGCGATATGCTGATGGCCGCGTTGCTGGAACTGATCGACGATCGGGAGGCTTTTCTGGATAAGATGAATGCCCTGGGGCTGAAAGAAGTGCGCGTGGCCGCGGAACCTTCGCAAAAATGCGGCATTCTGGGCACGCATGTCTCCGTGACCGTCGGCGAGCAGGAGGAAGAGTCCCTGGATGTGCTCCCCCATGCGCACGACCATCCCCACGATCACGACCATCCCCATGATCACGACCATCCCCATGATCACAACCATCCCCACGACCACGACCAGCCCCACGATCACGACCACCCCCACGATCACGACCATCCCCACGACCACGACCAGCCCCACGATCACGGCCATCCCCACGATCACGACCATCCCCATGATCACGGCCATCCCCACGATCACGACCATCCCCATGTGCATACCGGGATGCGGGAGATCCGCGCGCTGCTGGAAGCGCTTCCCGTGAGCGAGAGGGTTCGAAGAGATGCCCTGGCGGTCTACCATGCCATCGCGGAGGCAGAAAGTCACGCGCATGGGCGTCCGGTAGAAGAGATTCACTTTCATGAAGTCGGCAGCCTGGACGCGGTTGCGGATATCGTGGGCGTATGCCTGCTCATGGAAGAAATCGCGCCGGACCGCGTGGTTGCTTCTCCGGTGCATGTGGGCAGCGGGCAGGTGCGTTGCGCGCACGGCGTGCTTCCGGTTCCCGCCCCGGCCACGGCCGACATCCTGCGCGAAATTCCGACCTACGGCGGCTCCGTGCGCGGCGAATTGTGTACGCCCACGGGCGCGGCGCTCCTCAGGCATTTTGTTCAGCGCTTTGGCCCCATGCCCGTCATGCGCGTAAAATCCATCGGATACGGCATGGGCAAAAAGGATTTTGAAGCGGCCAACTGCGTGCGCGCCATGCTGGGCGAAGAGGAGGGCGCTTCGGATACCATCGCGGAACTGCGCTGCAATCTCGACGACATGACCGGCGAAGCGCTGGCCTTTGCCTGCGAAGAACTTTTAAAATCCGGAGCAAAGGATGTCTTCGTCACTCCCATTTCGATGAAGAAAGGCCGGCCGGGCCATCTCCTCAGCTGCATCTGCGCGCCGGAAGATTCGGAAAAACTCGCCCGATGCATCTTCCGTCACACGACGACCTTCGGCGTGCGCAAGACGCTCTGCGAGCGATATATTCTCGATCGGGAAATCGTCCCCATCGAAACGCCCTTGGGTCCGGTGCGCGTCAAGCGCGGCCGTGGGTATGGAGCGCATACGCGCAAGCCGGAATACGAGGATCTCGCCACCCTCGCACGCGCAAAGGACATTCCCCTGGAAGAGATTCGACGCAGCCTTCCGCCGGAGGATTGATTGCCTTTTTCCGAAATTTTTCTCCCCGTGCCCCGCAAAAACGCGGGGCATTTTCGCGCCTCTTTACCAAAAACAACCCAATTTTCCCACGCCTGCAGTTGAAATTCCGCGATTTTTCCCTACAATAAATCGCAAAAGAGGCGTGTCTTATGAAAGAAACCCATGATTATCTGGTTCCCGATTATTATCCGGATTTTGCCTGTAAGATGGGCGCCTGCCGCACATCCTGCTGCGAGGGCTGGCCCATTTCTCTTTCCATGGCGGATTATTTCCGGCTGCTTGGCGTAAACTGCCGCAAATCGCTGCGCGGCAAACTCGATTGCGCCCTGCATGTGCTCGATCGGCCGACACAGGAGGAATACGCGCGCATCCAGCCCCGCTTCGATGGAAACTGTCCCCTGCGCCTGGAGGACGGCCGCTGCTCGATTCACGCCGAATTGGGCGAAGCGGCGCTCAGCGCGGTGTGCCGCCTGTATCCGCGCGGTCCGCGCGCAGAGGGCGATTATGAGTGCTCCTGTTCCAACAGCTGTGAGGCGGTGATAGAGCTTTTCCTGCGCCGGGATGCGCCCCTTGAATTTCTCCTCATGCCGCTGACCTTTGATCTGCCCGCGCCAAGCGGCCACACGGTATTTTTTGAAACCGTGGGCAGAGAACAGGAAATTCGCCTGCATTTTATCCGCATCCTGCAAGATCGTGCCCGCTCCATGCCCGAAAGGATGCTGACGCTCGGTTTGAATTTGCGGGAAATGGAGGCGGCGCTGGACGCCCGCGACGCGCGAAAAGTGGATCTCCTCCTCCGGGAAACGGCGCCGAAAATCCCGCCGATGCCCGATTCCGCCGGGTCTGCGGCGTTGGAATGCGGCCTGCGCATGGTTGAGGGAATGCTGGAAATTCTCGATGCGCACAGCCGGAGCCTGCGCTCGTATGGCGAAGCGGCCCTTGCGCTTTTCGGGCAGGGACTGCCGCTGCTTTCAAAATATCGGACGGCGAGGACCCGTTTCGAAGAGATCTTCCCGCGCTGGGAAATCTATTTTGAGCATATTCTGGTCAATCATATGTTCTTTTCGCGCTTTCCCTTCCAGGATCGCCCGGAAAGCCTGGCGGATGAATTCCTTGCTCTTTGCGCCGTCTACGCGCTTTTGCGCTTTCTATGCGTCGGCTGGATGGCCGACAAACAGGCGGAAGCGAATTTTGTGGACGTGGTTTCCGCAGCTTTCCGGCTGATCGATCATACCGAATTTGACCGCTATGCCTCTCGCCTGCTTCGAAAGCTGGGATGCAAAACTCCCGAAACGATCTGCGATCTGCTGCTGTTGTAAAACCCGTAGCTCGCCGCATATAAAAGGTCGGCTCCTTTTTTCGCATCTGCGGAGCCGACCCAACCTCCGGGTTCCTATCTGTTTTTTCGCTGTTCGCATTTTCGCAGGGCCCAGCTGATCAGCGCCACGCCGGCCCAAGCACCCGCGATGTCAATTCCCACATCACGGATGCTCGCGCTCCGGCCGCTGACAAAGAGCTGATGCGTCTCATCCAGCGCGGCGGCCGCCACTGCCAATCCTCCTGCCCACATCCAGGGTCTTTTGCGCCGGAGCTCTGCAAACAACAGCGCCATCACCGACCCAAGTGCAAAGAACTCCGTGGCGTGCGCGGCCTTGCGCACGGGCAACTGCGCCTTCTGAATCAGCGCCTCTCTTTCGGCACTGGAAAGCGCGTCGAATTCTTTATTCCAGATCCGGAGGAAGAAGACGGCAACCTCCCGGCTCTTTCCCTCCGATTTCGATCCCGTATCGCTCGAAAAATACGCGATCATCCCAACCAACGCGATGGTCAAAAAAATCAACAAAATTCGCCGAAAACAATGCATCTTTCTCCCTCCATTTCAAAGAAACTGTCTTTCTCGCCGGGACATCCCGGCAATGTACCTAGCTTTTCCCTTTTTTCGGAAAATTATCGGCGCCTTCTTCCCCTTTGGGTTCTAAAAACTTCCTTGCGGCCCTCCGGCTTCCCCAAAATGCTCTTGCCGCAATCAGAAGATGCGCCGACCCGAAATATGGAACCGTCAAAAATGAAACCGCCCCACTCCCAGCGGAGCGGGGCGGCCGGATCTCGCCGTCATCGGAGGAGAAACCTATTTCTCCTCATCTTCCTCATACGCCTCGTCATCATCTTCATCGAACAGCTCGTTCTGCACGATTTCAATCAGCTTATCCGCCAGCTCCTCCTCAACAGGGACAAATTCTTCTTGATCGTCGCCGACGGGAACAACTCGCATGATGTAGGCATCGCGCTCATGATCGCAGCAATCGCATTCCTCTTCTCCGCAATCCTCTTCCGCTTCCGCCAATAGAGCGTATTCGTTTCCCTCGTAGAAGAAATAATCGAGCACTTCCATGGTGATTTCATTGCCCGCGTCATCCTCAAAGACGACGAGATCCAATTCATTCTCCATTTCGTCACGCTCCTTTCTTCGTTCATATTTGCGCGAACACCCTTTCGCACAGACCTATTATACCCGCTCATCCCTGAAAAATCAACAGCAATTTCTTCTCAAACCGGTACAAATTCCGGGCGAATAGTGCTAGAATATTAGTCGGGCTTGCGGTGCACATCGCGCAGCGGCACGCGCGACCCGTCCGGATATTCGACAACCGTGTTCTGAAGCTGCCGACGAAATTGGTCGCGAAACGCCTGAAGATACTTTTCGCGCAGGCGGTGCCTCTCGAAAACCTCTTCCGATGTCAGTTCCCGTTCGCGGGACAGACGGCTGAGTTCGTTGATGCGGTCGATTGACTGTTTGTCCATTTGGCAACCCTCCCAAGACATAGTTCGATATTCGGCTTGAATATCCTTCCCGAAAGGCGGAAATACCATGATTCGAGGAAAATTTCTCAGTTCGATGGATGATTGTGCGCCGGTATTCGACATCCGCTACCGCGTGTTTTGCGAGGAACAGGGATTTTCCCGCGAAACCGAAATCGACGCGTGCGACCAAATGGCGATCTACGCCTTGGCCTACGATGCGGACGGAAATCCTGCAGGAACCGGGCGTCTGTGCATCAAGGATGATCGCTTCTCAATCGGTCGCGTCTGCGTGCTCAAGCACGCGCGCGGGCAGGGATTGGGCGATTTGATTTTGCGGATGCTCCTCTATCGCGCGCAGGAACTCAACGCTCCGGAGGTCTATCTGGAAAGCCAGCTCCCTGCGGTGGATTTCTATCGCCGCTTCGGATTTGAACCCATGGGCGAAGTCTTTTTGGACGAGGGCGTCGCGCATCGGCGCATGAAGGTTTCCGCCCAGGACATCCGCCTGGAGGGATCCTGCCAAAGCGGCAAGCACTGTTCCGATTGCCAAAAAAATTGCCGGGATTGTACCTGAAGCAGCGCGGAAATTCGTCTTTTCCCCTTTTCGGGATGTGCTTTGAATATTTTGACAGGAGATTGCAATATGGTTTTTTCCATTGGTGAAGTGGCCGACGCCATGGGGCTTTCCGTTTCCACGTTGCGGTATTACGATCGCGAGGGCATGTTTCCGGACATGGAACGCAGCAACGGAGGAATTCGTGTATTTTCCGAAAGGGAAATCGCCGTATTGCGAGTCATCGAATGCCTGAAAGCCGCCGGAATGCCCATTAAGGCGATCAGAGAATTCCTGGACTGGTGCAAGGAGGGGGACGCTTCTCTTGCAAAGCGCTGCAAGCTGTTCCACAACCGCCTGGAAGAAGTGGAACGACAAATTGAGCGCCTGCAGGCAACCCGCAATACCCTCCGATACAAATGCTGGTATTATGATACTGCCGTCGCGGCCGGAACCGAGGATGCGGTGCGCAATCTTCCGGAGAACCGGATTCCCGAAGAAATCCGCGAATACCGGCTCTAATCCCTTTTTCAAGCAGAACCAAAAAGGAGCGGAGGCAAATTCCGCCCCACTTCTGCGTGTCAAAATTCTTTGACACGCACCATGAAAATCTGCGGATTTTCATGGAAGGGGAAGAGGGCTGCGGAAATCTGAAA
>DVMU01000207.1 GCA_018714825.1 Candidatus Pullichristensenella excrementigallinarum | reverse complement strand
CCATTCGCCGCGATCTTCTGGCCATGGAAAAGGAGGATCTGATCATCCGATCCTATGGAAAGGCCATGCTCAAAAACGCTTCGGCCAACGAGATTTCCTTCAACGATCGCGTAAATCTCAATTTTGAATATAAGGTACAGGCGTGCCAGGAAGCGGTCAAGCTGCTCAAAGGCGTTTCCTCGCTCTACATCGACGGTTCCACGACCTGCCACACGCTCAGCCTTTTTCTCCCGACCAATCGAAATCTGACGGTCGTTTCCTCCAATTTGAGCGCGTCTTTGCATCTGCGGGATATGCACAACATCCAATTGGTGTTTCCCGGGGGAATGCTGGCAGCCGATCTAAACACCATCGATACCAACAGTTCGCAATTTATTCCCGCCAACTATTATGTGGAGATGGCCTTTGTCTCCTGCGGAGGCTTTTCGGAAAACGGCGTGGTGGACAGCAACCTCTCCGGTTCTTACATCCGCAACGCCATGCTCAATGTGGCCCAAAACACGGTTCTGATCGCGGATCATACAAAATGTCGGAATCACGGCCTGTTTTCCCTGTGGAACTGGTCGAAGTTCACGCATTTTGTGACCGACAAAAAACCGGAGAATTCCATTTTGGCCGCTCTGGAGCGGCACGGTGTCCAGGCGCATTGGGCATCCCCCTAGAGGCGCGAACTTTTCACAAGAAAAACAAAAAAATTTGTGAAACGAACACACTCTTGCCTTGACAGTGTTCTCTATAAAGATTATAGTTAATTCGCAAAGTGCCGAAATAGGTTTCTCGGCACGGACCAATTCTGAGATTTTAGGAGGACGAATCATGTATCTTTCTGACAAAGAGGCAAAGCTTTTGCTCATCGACATTGGCAAGAAGATGTCTGCCGGCGGTTATGTGACGGCCAATGACGGCAATATGACCATGCGCGTTGGCGAGGATGAGGTTTGGGCGACCCCCACCGGCGTCAACAAGGGCGATTTGACCGAAGATAAGCTGATTCGCATCCGCATCTCCGACGGCGCCGTTCTGGAAGGCACCTGGAAGCCCACCAGCGAAATCCGTATGCACCTGAACGTGTACCGCACGGATAACGAAGTCGTTTCCACTGCGCACGCGCATCCCACCTACCTGTGCGCGCTGGCCTGCGCGGGCATCGAGTTGGATATGCCCACCACCCCCGCCGCTTGCGCCATCAGTGGTCGCGTCCCGGTCGCCCCGTTTGCCGCCGCCGGCACGCAGGCTCTGGCCGACAGCGTGGTTCCCTTCGTCAAGGACTATCACCTGGTCAACCTGGGCAACCATGGCCCGCTGTCCTGGGGCAAGAAGCCTGAGGAAGCCTGGTTCCGTCTTGAGGATGCCGAGGCCGCCGCTCGCCTGGCCATCATGCTGCTGCAGATCGGCCGTCTCCGTCCGCTGAACAAGGCGCAGCTCGCGCAGCTGTTCGAGTTCCACAAGGTTCCCATGACCGAGGCCGGAACCGTCAAGATTGTGGAGAGCAACGCCAACCAGGAGCCGGCGATCCCCTTCTCCGAGTTGTACAAGGAGCTCTTCAAGTAATTCCATTTTTCTGTTCAGGGCGCGCATTCGTAAAGGCGATGCGCGCCCTGATTCCCTATTCAAGGTATTTTCGCGCCCGAGGAGGTGAGATCCGTGCGCGATCCGGTTCAGGATATTCGCCGCAGAAAGTACAACATCGATTTGAACGAGAATATTCGCATGATGAAATTTGTGGCCACCGCGCCGGAATGCCTGCACGCGCACGATTTCATCGAAATCGAATATGTTTACTCCGGCAGCGGCGTCCAGGTCATTAACGGGAAGCGGCATTTGGTCGGTCGGGGATCGGTTCTCTTTTTCAATATCGGCGATTGCCATTCCTATCATCCGGACGGCAAGATGGGCATTATCAACTGCCTGGTCAATCCCGATTTTATTCACGACGACCTTGTGACCAGCGAAAACGCCATGGATATTCTCTGCCTGGCCGCATTCCGCGAATTTGACGGCATTGTGGACGCGATCCCCAATGTCAAAAACTATACTGGACGCGACATGTTGAAAATCGACGCCATCTTTGACGCCATGTGCGAGGAATTCGATCAAAAGCGTTCCGGGTATCTCAATGTCCTCAAGCACTATGTCAACATCCTTTTGACCCTGTATTTTCGGGAAGTCGGCCAGGACAGTCATTCCGGCGTGTACGGCGAATTGAACAAACTGACCCCGCAAATCTTCTCGTTTATTGAGGAAAACTACAATCGCAAGATTTCTCTGAATGAGCTGGCTGCCATCAGCTATTACAGCCCGGCCTATTTTTCTTCTCTCTTTAAAGAATGCATGGGCAAGACCATCACCGATTACATCTGTGAAGTGCGCATCGCACAGGCCGCGCGGCTTCTGAAAGAAACCAACCGCAACATTGCCGAAATCTGCCAAAGTGTCGGGTATACGGATAAAAAACGTTTTTACAGCAATTTCAAAACCGTCATGGGGACCACCCCCAACGCCTATCGGCTGACCGCGCGCGCAAAGGGCTAAGGCGTGGGAAATTCCATTTCCGGAATCCAAAAATGCGCCACGTTTCTCAAAAGATCTGCCCCCTCCCGGGGGTGAAAAATATGTTATACTGTCTTTAATCGACGCAGTTTGCGCGGCAGTGTGTTTTGCGCGCTCTTTGCGCGGCGTTTATCGAGGGAAAACCAAAAGGAGGAGAGGTATTGATGGACGCAACTTTGAAACTCAAAATGCTCAGGGACATGATGCGCATTCGGTCCTTTGAGGAAAAGCTCTATGAGCTGATCCAGGCAGGGGAAATGAATGGCTTTTTGCATCTGTACCTGGGAGAAGAAGCGGTCGCGGTCGGCGTTTGCAACGCGTTGAAGAAGGATGACTACATCACCAGCACGCACCGCGGTCATGGACACGTCATCGCCAAGGGCGTAGATCCCCGCGTTATGATGGCGGAATTGTACGGCAAAGTCACCGGCTCCAACAAGGGCAAGGGCGGCTCGATGCACATCTGCGTTCCGGAATTGGGCATCATCGGCACCAACGGCATCGTGGGCGGCGGCCTCCCGCTGGCCACCGGCGCAGCTTTCAGCGCAAAATATCTCAAAGACGGCAAGGTTTCCGTATGCTTTTTCGGGGACGGCGCGTCCAATGAGGGCTCGTTCCATGAGTCTTTGAACATGGCGGCCATGTGGAAATTGCCGGTCATCTTCGTCTGCGAAAACAACATGTACGCCTGCAATACGCCCTTTACCAAGGCCAGCAACACCAAAGACGTCGCTGCGCGCGCCAAGGCGTATGACATGCCCTCCGCCATCGTCGATGGGCAGGATGTCCTGGCCGTGTACGACGAAATGGTCAAGGCCGTCGAACATGCTCGTTCCGGCAAAGGCCCCGTGCTCGTAGAGTGCAAGACCTACCGCTGGTATGAGCACTGCGTCGGCGATCCGGATCTGCGTCCCAGGGATGAGTGGAACGCCTGGAAGGCGCGCGACGCCATCCGCATCTTCACCGAGAAATTGATCGCGGAAGGAATCGTCACCCAGGAAGAGGCCGACCGCATGTTTGCGCAAGCCCGTAAGGAGATCGAAGAAGCCGTGGAGTACGGCCGGCAGAGCCCCGAACCGGAGCTCGATTCGATCTTTGAAGACGTCTATAGCGATTGAGTATTGCGGGGAGGTTGCATCGTTATGAAAAAGATTACGTTTGCGCAGGCGATTTCCGAAGCGCTGGCTGAAGAAATGCGCCGGGATGATAAAGTGGTTCTGTTGGGTCTGGAACAGGGACCGGGCGGCGCGGCTTTCGGCGCCACCGAGGGGCTCTATAAGGAATTCGGCGACGCGCGCATCTTCGATACCCCCATCGCCGAGTACGGCTATACCGGCATCAGCGTCGGCGCAGCGGCGACCGGCCTTCGCCCTGTGTGCGAGATTCAGTTCAACGACTGGATGACCATCGCTTCCGATCAGTTGATCAACCAGGCGGCCTTCATGCGCTACATGTACGGCGGCAAAATCCAGGTTCCCCTGGTTATCCGCACCAATTGCGGCGGCTATCGTTCCACCGCCGCGCAGCATTCCAAGATGATGGAGAGCTGGTTTGCGTTCATTCCGGGCCTGAAGGTCGTGCATCCCTCTACGCCCATGGACGCCAAGGGCCTTCTCAAATCCGCCATTCGCGACAATAACCCCGTCGTCATGTTCGAGCATAAGCAGCTGTACAGCACGGTCGGCGAAGTCTCGGAAGACCCGGATTTCCTCGTGCCCATCGGCAAATGCGATGTCAAGCGCCCGGGCAAGGACGTCACCATCATCACCTATTCGTATGTGACCCACTTTGCCCTCCAGGCCGCGGAAAACCTCGCCAAGCAGGGCATTGATGTGGAAGTTGTGGACCTGCGCACCATCAAGCCGCTGGATATCGAGGGCATCCTCGCTTCCGTTCGCAAGACCGGCCGCGTCCTGTGCCTGCAGGAAACCTGGCTCACTTGCAGCGTGATGAGCGAAGTGGCCGCGATCATCGCCGAAAACGCGATGGACGCGCTCAAGACGCCGCTGGTACGCCTGGGCGCCAAGGAATGCCCGAATCCCTACAACGCCAAGCTCGAGCACTACATGCTGCCCAGCGTGGAATCCATTACGGAAGCTGTCGAAAAATTGGTGCGCTAATTCCCCACCAACGCAGAAAAAGATGGAGGAACGCTTCTTTCGGAGCGTTCCTCTTAAACTGTCGAAAAAGCTCCGTGGACAGGCTCCCCTGAACCAAATCGAGCGCGGCGGCATGTACGTCGCGCTCGGTTTTTTCGGAGCGCAAGCGCAGAAAAAACAATTCCGCCCGTCCGAAAATCGCCCGGAAAATCCGCAGATTTTCAGATTTCCGCAGGCCTCTT
>DVMU01000206.1 GCA_018714825.1 Candidatus Pullichristensenella excrementigallinarum | reverse complement strand
TTATCGAGATGGTCTCAATTCTGGCTATGGCGGTTCCGGGAACCGTATTGGGCGTTGGCTTTATCCGCGGATTTGCCAACGGCGTGTTCCGGACAGGGCTCCTGGAAGGAATTTATAATACGGGATGGCTCCTGATCATCGTTTTGATTGTCCGGTCGCTACCGGTGGGTACGCGCAGCGGAATTTCCGCTCTCCGGCAGATTGATCGATCAATCGAGGAATCTGCCTATGATATGGGCGCGGGCAGCGGCAGGGTGTTTTTGACGGTGACGCTTCCGCTGACCAAGGATTCGTTCTTCAGCGGACTTGTGACCTCGTTTGTCCGCTCCATCACCGCGATCAGCGCCGTGATTTTGTTGGTCACGCCCAAATACATTCTCATTACGACCACCATCAACGAGCTGGCTGAGCGCGGCGAATTTGCCGTCGCCTGCGCGCTGGCAACGCTTTTGATCGTGGTGGTGTACTCGGCGATCCTGCTGATGAACGGCGTGATGCGCATCTTCGGAACCAGTCGCAAAGTGCGGCTTGTGGAGGTTCGCCCGGTCAAAACGCGCATCTTCCGCGAGAGAAAATTTGCTTCGGGCGTGATGAACTTTGGCGGCGTGGTCGCGTCGCTGGGCGGGCTGTACGGCATCATCGCCATGATCTACAACTTCACGCTCTATAAGGAAAACGCAAAGTTCCTGGGAACCGATAAGGTCGAAAAGATTGAGCAGGCGCACGCGGCCTTGCAAAATACATGGATTAGCCTGGCCATCGGCTTGGCGTTTGTGGCCGCGGGATTGGTGTTCGTCTTCCTGGCGCGCGAAATGCGCAAGCGCGCCGCCTGGGGCGCTCGCTTGGATGATGCGACCGGCCGGGGGATTCCCTTCGGGCAGGAAACGGTCACCGTGGTGCGCCAGCCGCTTTTCAAGCGCATTTTAGGCTTGCCGAAAAAGCTGGTTGAGGCGGTCAAAGCCACGGTCTCCAATCTCAAGGCGCTTGTCAAGATGCCCAAGGGAGGGCTGCTGGCTTTGCTGGGGACGCTGCTGGGCGCTTCGATTGTCGCGACTGTGCTCGGCATCGCCGTCAACGGCCTGCGCTATCTCTGGAACGCCGAATTTATCGGACAGGGCGACAGGGGCGTGATTGCCCAAAATGGCATCGTCGCCCTCAAGGATTGGTGCGTCAAGGGAATCGGCGTCGTGGCGGGGATATTGTTGCTCCTCGCGGTGGCAGTGCTCTTCTATCAAGCGGCGATCAACCGGACGAGGCAGAACGAAGTCGTCTCGCAGGGCATCGATCCCAGCGCTCTGGCATCCCAAGGCCCGAATCGGCATAAGGAGGTTTAGCGACAATGGATAAACAGAACCAGGCCCAGAAAAAAGGCGTGCGTATCGATCACATCTCCAAAATATATAAGGATCCCAAGACCGGCCGCGACTTCTATGCCGTCAAGGATATTTCCGTGGACATCGCTCCCGGCACGTTCGTGACGCTGCTCGGCCCTTCCGGATGCGGGAAAACGACGACTCTGCGCATGATCGCGGGCTTTGAAAGCCCCGATCTGGGCGAGATTTATCTGGGCGGGGAGCCGATCAACGAATTAACGCCCAATAAACGCGATACGGCCATGGTGTTCCAAACCTACGCGCTCTTCCCGCACTACAATGTGTTTGACAATGTCGCCTACGGCCTCCGGCTGCGCAAGATGCCCAAGCCCGAAATCGAAAAGCAGGTCAAGCGCATCCTCGATCTTGTGGAACTCAATGGAATGGAATCGCGGATGCCCAATCAGCTTTCCGGCGGGCAGCAGCAGCGTGTGGCGTTGGCGCGCGCGCTGGTAGTGGAACCGGGTGTGCTGCTCTTTGACGAACCCCTGAGCAATCTCGACGCCAAATTGCGCGTCTCCATGCGCACCGAGATTCGCCGCATTCAGCAGGCGCTGGGCATTACGGCCATCTACGTCACGCACGATCAGTCCGAGGCGATGTCCATTTCCGATGACATCATCATCATGAATCAGGGCGTCATTGAGCAAATCGGTTCTCCTATGGAAATCTATTATCATCCCAAGAGCGAGTTCGTCGCCGACTTCATCGGCGAGGCGAATTTCCTCGAAGGCGTGATCGCCGAGGTTTCCGGCAAGGAATGCGTCATGGAGGTCTATGGACAGAGACTGCATTTGCTCAATCCGGATAATTTCCCGGTGGGCAAGGCTTCGAAGATCGTGCTTCGCCCCGAAGCGGCGCGCATCGGCGACAGTGGGATGCTCAAGTGCAAAGTCACGCTTTCCTGCTTCATGGGTTCGTATCAGAACTACCATGTCATGGTCGGGGATACGATGATCAAGATTACCGATTTCTGCCCCATCAATAAAAAGACCTATCAGGTGGGGGACGAGGCGTACCTGAGTTTCGACGCAGATTGCGTACACATTCTCTGACAGAAGGAAAAATGGGATAAATCTCTAGAGCGTGTCCGTAAGGGCACGCTTTGTGCATGTCGAAAGGAATTTTGACACGCTCCATGAAAATCTGCGGATTTACATGGATGGAAAAGAAACCTGCGGAAATCTGAAAATCTCCCGATTTTCCGGGCGATTTCCTGACCGAAGGAATTGTTTTCCCTCCGCTTATGCTCCGGAAAAAACGAGCGCGACGTACACGCCGTCGCGCTCGATTGTTATGAGGGTTCTCCGGATGAAGTTTTTCGATCACCCATGGGTTGCCCTTCAAGGTGAATTGCCAAATGCTAACCCATTGCGATCTTCCGAAGGATTTTCTGCCTATACCAGGATTTCGCCCATGGCGCGCTCCTGCGTTCCCTCCAGCACGGGATCGATCGTATCCCGCACAAACCGTTCCACCTGCTCGGTCGCGCGGCCGGTATATCGGGAAGGCTGCAAAAGCTGGGTAAGCTGTCCCCGGTCGATCGGGAATGCGTCGTCCGCCGCGATGCGCTCCATGAGGTCGTTTTCCGCGCCTTCGGCCTTCATGCGCCGCGCGGCTTCCTGCGAATGGACGCGAATGCGCTCGTGCAGGGTTTGGCGATCGCCTCCCAGCCGCACGCATTCCATGAGGATGGCTTCCGTGGCCATAAACGGCAAATTCTCCTGCACGCGCTTGATGATCGTTGCCGGATAGACGACCATGGCGGAAGCGATGTTCGCGTACAATTCCAGTACCGCGTCAATGGACAAAAATGCCTCCGGAAGCGACAGGCGACGGTTGGCACTATCATCCAGGGTGCGCTCAAACCACTGCGTCGCGGCCGTCATCTGCGCGTCCTGCGTCAAGGCCATGACGTGCCTTGCCAGCGCGCAGATGCGCTCCGAGCGCATGGGATTGCGCTTGTAGGCCATGGCCGAAGATCCGATCTGGCCGGATTCGAAGGGTTCTTCCACCTCGCGGAAGGATTGCAGAAGCCGCAAATCCTGCGCGAATTTGTAGGCGCTCTGCGCAACGCCCGCCAGCGCGCCCAGCACGCGGCTGTCCAATTTGCGCGGATAGGTCTGGCCGGAGACGGGGAAGACCTTTTCCATGCCCATCTTGTGGGCAATGCGCGCCTCCAATTCGTCCACCTTGCTGCCGTCGCCGTCAAAGAGCTTTAAAAAGCTCTCCTGGGTGCCGGTCGCGCCGCGATTTCCCAGCAACCGAAGGGAATCAAAGGCAAAATCAATTTCCTGCAAATCCATCCACAGATCCTGCATCCAGAGGCACGCGCGCTTTCCCACAGTGGTCAACTGCGCGGGCTGCAGATGGGTAAGCCCCAGGGTAGGTAGCGCCCGATATTGCAGCGCGAATTTCTTCAAACGGCGCAGAACTTCCAGGATTTTCGTCCTCGTGAGCGCGATGGCGTCCCGCAGCATCAGGATATCCGCGTTATCCGTGACATAGCACGAAGTCGCGCCCAGGTGAATCACGCCTCTGGCTTCGGGGCACTGATCCCCATACGCCAACACATGCGCCATCACGTCGTGCCGCGTCTTCTGCTCGTATTGACGCGCCAAATCGTAATCCACATCCTCGATGTGTTCCCGGAGCTGATCGACCTGCTTTTGCGTCACCGGCAGGCCCATCTCCATCTCGCTTTCCGCCAGCGCCACCCAGAGCTTGCGCCAGGTGGTAAACTTGCGATCCGGAGAAAAGATCTTCTGCATTTCCTTGCTGGCATAGCGGCTGTTGAGTGGCGTTTCATAGGTATCGCGCATGGAACTTCCTCCTATCGGATGATCAGGCTCAGGCGCTCCGCGCCCACGGAGACATAGCGAATCGGGCAACCCACGCGCTGCTCGATAAATTCCACATAGCGCCGTGCCGCTTCGGGCAAATCTTCATACTTGCGCACGCCGGAAATATCGCATTTCCAGCCGGGAAGCGTCTCATAGACCGGGCGCATCTGTTCCAATTCCGGCGTATAGGGGAACCGCTCGGTACGCCTGCCGTTGCCCTCGTAGGCCACGCAGACCGGAATCGCATCCAGATAGGAGAGCACATCCAGCTTGGTCAGCGCCAGCTCCGTCGCGCCCTGCAGCATCACGCCGTAGCGCGTCGCCACCAGATCCATCCAGGCCACGCGCCTGGGGCGACCGGTCGCCGCGCCATACTCCGCGCCCGCCTCGCGCAGCGCGTCGGCCTCGGCTCCGCTGAGTTCTCCCACAAACGGACCCTCGCCCACGCACGTCGAATAGGCCTTGGTCACGCCCACGACCGTATCTACCTTCAGATTCGGCAGCCCGCTGCCTACCGGAGCATACGCCGCCAAGGGCGAGGAAGAACTGGTGAAGGGATAAATGCCGTAATCGATATCCCGCAAGGCGCCCAACTGCGCCTCGAAGAGAATCTGCTTATTTTCCTTTTGAGCCTGCTCGAGCACCTCGCTCGCGTCGCAGATATAATCCATCAGGGGATTGGCATATTCTTCCAGCCAGGCAAGCACCTCTTCCAGATCGATCTTTTGCCCGTTATATCCGGGAACGATGACTTCGTTTTTCCAATCGATCAGGCGCTTGAGATGGGTCTTGAGCGTCTGCGGATACTGGAGATCGCCGAACTGGATGGCCTTTTTCATGTACTTATCGCCATAAATGGGGCTGATGCCGCGCAGTGTGGAGCCGTAATGATCCTTGCCCAGGCGAATTTCCTCCCACTTATCCTGCATGGGATGGATGGGCAAAACCAACATTGCGCGGTTGGAGATTTTTAAATTCTCCGGCGTAATCACGACGCCCTTTTCCCGCAGGCGTTCAATTTCTCCCAACAGGTGTTTGGGATCAATGACGGTTCCCGCGCCCAGAAGGTTGATCGTCTTGCGCTGAAAGATGCCCGAGGGCAAGAGATTGAGGGCAAACTTTCCGTACTCATTGATCACCGTATGGCCCGCGTTGTTGCCGCCCTGATAACGCACGACCACATCATACTTTCTGGCAAGGTAGTCTACCATGCGGCCCTTGCCCTCGTCTCCCCAGTTGATGCCGACAATCGCACAGTTTGCCATGCGCACCATCCTTTGCAACCATATTCCGAAAATCGAGAAATGCGGGAAGAAATCCTTCTCCCGCAACGATTTCCGCAATATTCTAACACGTTTCCGGTTTCTTTTCTACCTTTTGCATGTAAATTGCGCCGGGAATCGGCGCAATCCTCGGCGCATTCAGGTTTCCGAGCCCTCTTCCATGCGATAGATTCTTTTCCATTGGGCGCTATACTTCCCGTCCGCGTCGCGCAAGATCAGCGGTTCCAGCCAATCCAATTGGCTGCCGCCGCCCTTTACTGCGTCCATCAGCACAAATTTTGGAGGCCTCCCCGCGACGCCGTGCACCGTGCAAATCCGCTTGGGCGCGAGATTGGCGCGCTCCATGGCGCGCATCATCTCATACGCGCGCGGCGCGGGGTAGATCACCGCGAACCTGCCCCCGTTTTTCAAGAGCCTGGCCGCCGCCAAGGCCCATTCTTCCGGATTTAATGCGCCTTCATGCCGGGCTACGCGCTTGAGTTTTCCCTCGCTTTCGATCGCCGCGCCTTGCCGCGAATAGGGCGGATTGCACACGGCCAGGGAATATGCGCCGTACCCCAATTTTGCTGCGGCAACGCGCATATCCATTTCCCACACTCTCAGACGCTCTTCCAATCCGTTCAGGCGAATGCCGCGCCGCGCCATATCCGCGATTTCCGGTTGAATCTCTATTCCGTCCACCTGCAAAAGCGGCTCATGCGCGGCCATCAGCGTCATGATCGCACCGCTTCCGCACCCCAAATCCACGGCGCGCGTTCCCGGCCGTGGTCGGCAAAAATCTGCCAGCAAGACGGAATCCGTTCCAAAGCAAAAGGCGTCCCTGCGCTGAATCAGGCGATAGCCTCCGCACTGCAAATCGTCGATCCTCTCCCCGGGACGGAGCATCTCCTCATCACGAACCATTGGAAAAATCCCAGGCATAGATGCCGGTAAAATCCATCTGTGCCATGTCTTGCGAAACCACATAGCCCGTATCGGCACTGACGTAGGCGATCTTTCCCTCGCCAAGTCCCACGCCGAAGTACATTCGGGTTCCGCTCTGTTCCGCGCGCTCTACGGCCACAATCTCTCCCGCGCGCACCTGCGCGCTCGAACTGAGCAGGAGGGATTCGGTTTCCATGATCTGGCCGGGGCTGTAGATCGCCATGCCGGAAACAGCATACACATATTGGACAAACGCAAACCCGGGAAACAATTCGTCTCCCTGCTGCGCGAACGCCTTTCCCAACATCTCTTCCGCGGCCAGCGCGACCGTTTCCAGATCGTTCTTTCCAATCCCCGCAAGGGAGTTCTCCAGCGCCTCCACGGACTCGCCGATTTGGGGCGCGTCTTCCGCCTGCATCTCCTGCAAGAGCGCTTCGTCGACCGTTCCATCCGGCTCAAGGCCGTCGGCAATTTGGAACAGAATCACCGCCGTGACGGTCCGTTCATCAAAATTGCCGTTGATTGTGCCTGTATAGAATCCCAATTCTGTCAAAGCAGTCTGTACGACACGTATTTGTTGCCCTGTGTCTCCCAAGCGCAAGACGTTTTCGGCCTTGGTCGCCTCTGGTGAAGCGGAAAACAGCAAAGTCAAAGTCGCCTGATCGGCCTCGCCAGTGGTCTCAAGCTGGTTGTCCCGCTGGAACAGTTCTACTGCCCGCAGCGTCCGTTCTCCAAAAGATGCGGTACACTCACCGTCAAAATATCCGATCGCCCGCAGTCTGCGCTGCAGGGTGCGCACATTCTGCCCGGAATCTCCCTTCTTGGCAAATTGCCGGGAAAGGAATTCTTCCCAACCGACTGGCTCTCCCTCGTAGAGGCGATAGAGCACGCCCGCATCCGCCTCGCCGGTAGGATACAGACCATTGGCTGTCTGAAAGCGCTGCACCGCCAGCGCCGTGGCTTCGCCGTACACTCCATCTGAAACGCCGATCTCATAGCCCAGCTCTCCCAAGGCCTTTTGCAACTTTTCAACATCCTCGCCCATGGAATTCATGCTCAATTTCTGCGAGGAATAGCGCTCCGCAAGCGCCTGCAAAAAGCTCTTCTGCGAAACGGCCGCCTCTCCAAAGAGGATATCGGAGGTCGCCTGATCCATTCCGCCGGTCAGCTCCAAGCCGTTGGCGACCTGAAAATTTTCGATCGCAACCGCCACGTCTTCATTGTTTGGGGACAAAAATCCCAATTCCGTCAGGCGCGATTGCACGGTTTGCGTCTCTTCTCCCTGTCCCGGAAGCGCGGCCAATAGCAGCGAAAGCAGGACAAGCAGGATTTTTTTTCCCATCTTTTTAATCACGACGCCACCTTCACATCCCTGCGGAGCACAAAGCCCGTCTCCGAACCATACTCCACAAAGGTCCAATTGTCGTCAAATGCATAAACCGTTACGATTTCTCCCTTTTCGAGCGTGCGCTTTTGGTTGGCCAGCGTGCTGGGATTATCCCAAAGATAGGTTTCGCCCGTAATCTCACAGACGACCGTCGCCACCACTTGCTTTCCGCTCAGCCCGATTTCCTCCCGCGTTTCCTCGGAAGATTCGGATTGCGCGTTCGCGGAAGATGCCTTCTGCTCCCGAAGGTATTTGATCTTGAGATATCCCACATTGCCCTTGATTGTCCTGACCTGCGCCCATTCGCCGATGATGCCCAGCACCTGCACGGTGGAGCCGTGCTTCACGGTCGTGACTTTCGCTGTCTCTGTGGAGGGCCCTTTGCGCACGTTCAGAGATCCGCCGCTGGAGCCGACATAGATCGTCGCGTACAATTCGCCTTCCACGGGTTGCAGCGTGGGATCAGGTTGCGGGGCCTGGGTCGGAATTTGCGTCGGAGCCACGGTTGGCGTCGCAGTCGGAGCTACGGTAGGAGCAACAGTGGGTTCTGCAGTCGGAGCTGCGGTGGGAGCAACAGTGGGTTCTGCAGTCGGAGCTGCGGTGGGAACAACCGTTGCCGTCGCAGTCGGAGTCGTGGTGGGAGCAATAGTTGGCGTCACTGTGGTGGGAGCAACCGTCGGAGCTACGGTCGCCGTCGCGGTTACTTCCACGCTCACTTGGCGCAGATAGCGCACCGCCACATATCCAACCAGTCCCCTGGCTGTTTCGACCTGCGCCCAGTTTGCATCGTACCACAAAACCCGCACATATTCTCCATTCCGGAGTTTGCCCAGTACAGCCGAACTGGTCGACATGCTCTTGCGCAAATTGAGCCTTGAGCTGGAGGAACTCAACTTCACCTGCGCGATCAGCTGCGATTCCGGCGCAAGCGTGGGCTCCGTCGTCGGCGCGGGCTGCGTCGGTTCGATCGTGTTCGTCGCGGTCGGCAGGGATTCCGTTGGCGCAGGGGTGGTCGTCGCGCTCGGCGCCGGGCTCGGCTGAACGAGGCTCACCGCCTGCAAATAACAGCGGTAGACGTATCCCTTTACGCCCGTCAGCGTTTCAATCTGCGCCCAGGTATTGTTGTACCAATAGACCTTCACATAGGTACCATATGAGAGTTTGGCCAGAATGGCGGAACCGGTAGACATGTTCTTGCGCACGTTCAGGCGAGAACTGGTGGAATTCAGCTTTACCCGCGCCAGGACATACGGCTTTTCCGGGCTTTCCGGTTCGGGCGTGGCGGTTGGCGCAATCGTCGATGTCGGCTCTACCGTTGTAGTCGGCGCAATCGTCGCGGTCGGTTCGACCGTTGCGGTCGGTTCAACCGTCGCGGTGGGTTCGATTGTCGCGGTCGGTTCAACCGTCGCGGTCGGTTCGACCGTCGCAGTAGGAGCAATCGTTGCGGTCGGCGCGATCGTCGCAGTCGGCGTCGGGCGCTCGCTCAGGAAGTCCAAATAGCGCAATTGCGCATAGCCCTTCGCGCCGGAATCGAGCGTCGCACGCACCCAACCCCCGCTGATCGCGTCCACTTTCAGCCAATCGTTTTCCCACAGCACCTTGACAATCTGGCTGCCCTGATTGGGAAGCTTGTACAGCGCGTTTAATTCCTTCACGCGCGCATAGACATCCACTTCGGGCGAGAACGAGGGCGCGGGCGTCGCGCTGGGCGAAGCCGTCGGGCTGGGCGAGGGCGTCGTTTCCGAAGAGACGAAGGTCAGATACTTGGTCTTGACATATCCCTCTCTTCCATCGGCCGTGCGAATCCGGCTCCATTCGCCCTCCTCGCCAAGAGCCGTTACAACATCCCCATGCCTGACGGTTCCGTTGGCGGCGGTATCGGTGCTCGGGCCCGAGCGCAGGTAGAGTGTTCCGGTAGAGGATGCCATGGTAATCACTGCCTGCGCGCTTTCCTCCGGGGCCGGCGTGGCGCTGGGCGAAGGCGACGGGCTGGGACTGAGCGAAGCCGTCGGGCTGGGCGAGGGCGTCGCCTCCGAGGAGACAAACGTCAGATACTTGGTTTTGACATATCCCTCTCTGCCGTCGGCCGTGCGAATCCGGCTCCATTCGCCTTCCTCTCCAAAGAAGGTCACTTCATCGCCATGCGTGACAATGCCGTTGGCCGCGGTATCGGTGCTCGGGCCCGTGCGCAGATAGAGCGTTCCAGTAGAGGATGCCATGGTAATTACCGCCTGCGCGCCTTCCTCCGGGGCTGGCGTGGGCGTGGTCCCTGCTTCGGTCAGATCCGCGGTTTTGACAAATCCGTTCTGCCCCTGATAGCAGATGGCCGTCCACTCGGCGTTGCCTGCATAGACATCCACCTGCGCGCCCTGCGGGAGAGTGAGGAGGATTTTCTGATCTGCATCCAAGCTGTCGTACAGGGCCGTTTCCACCCTGACCGTCGCCTGGCCGATCACGGGCGGATTCGTTCCCCCGTCCGTAATCCCCGAACCGGAAGTATCCGTCAGGCTGAGCGTCTTAATCGACGTTCCCGGATAATAGAAGGAAAGAATCTCCTTATAGCTCATGCCGTAATCGCGCGCCATGACCTGCGCGCCGCGCTGCGACATGCCCACGCCGTGTCCCCAGCGCCGGAAGGTAATGGTGAAATCGCTTTCGCTCTCGTCCACCCATACCGTCTCGTTACTGGAGGAATTGAGGCTTAACGAATACCACGTCTCCACCCCGCCATAGGTGGGGACGTCGCATTCCACGCGCGCGGAACCACCGTCTGAAAGCACGTTCAGGGTGAATCGCAACTGCGTATACAGTTTGCTCGGCGAGGCATACTTGGGTGTATGCGGCGTAATATCCACAATTTCCGCAATGCGCGCGTTGGTGGGATCCACGCCCTTTTCCTGCAGGGCTTCGCGCGCGCCTTTCAAAAGCGCCGTCTTGAGCGAAGCGTTCAAATCGGCCGCATCCTTCTGTCAGGATCTGTGCCGCCGCTATGAGGGTAAGTGTCACGAAAATGCCTGCATCCTCCTGTGGTATG
>DVMU01000205.1 GCA_018714825.1 Candidatus Pullichristensenella excrementigallinarum | reverse complement strand
AATTAACCTCACACTCTTGCTTTCAGGGACGGGGAACGGTATACTAAAATCAATATATTCTAAAGGAGGGATTCAAGTGTCCGATCAGGTCAAGCAGATTGCGCTCCGGGTCAGGGAGTTGCGCGAGATCTCGGACCTCACGGTTGCCGAGGTCGCCTCGCAAGTCGGTCTTCCCGAAGAGGAATACGAATCTTACGAGAGCGGCCGTGTCGATATGCCGATCAGTTTGCTGATTAAGTTGTCGGAGTTCTACAATGTGGACACCACGACCATCCTGACCGGCGAGGCGCCGCGCCTGAGCGTGTGCGCGCTCACGCGCAAAAATATGGGAACGCCCATCAAGCGCGCGAGTCACTATATCTACAAAAATCTCGCCTACAACTTCAATCATCGCAAGATTGAGCCGCTGCTTGTGACCGTGGAACCGGGCGCAAATCGCGATATGCAGACCAACAGCCACGAAGGACATGAATTCGACTATGTGCTGCAAGGAACCATGCGGCTCAAAGTCGGCGAACAGGAAATGGTCATGAACGAAGGCGACAGCGCCTATTATGATTCCATTCATCCGCACGCGATGCAGGCGGTGGGAGATAAGGCCTGCGTGTTCCTGGCGATGGTGATTCCGTAGGCAATACGGAGGAAAAATATGAATCTGCTTTCCCGTTTTACAAAGCCGGATTACCTTTCCGGCGAGGATTTTTTGAAGAACTACTCGTATACGGTGCCCAAGGGATTCAATTTTGTTCGGGACGTAATGGACGAATACGCCTCTCTGGTGCCCGCGCAGTTGGCCATGATCTGGACCAACGAGCATGGGGACGAGAGGAAATTTACTTTTCGGGATATGAGCCTGCTTTCCAAGAAGGCGGCGAACGCGCTTCGCGCCATGGGAATCGGGCGGGGCGATCCCGTGCTTCTGATGCTCAAGAGGCGGTATGAATACTGGTTGGTGGCCCTGGGATTGATGCGGCTGGGAGCAATTCAGATTCCCGCGACGCATCAATTGCAGGAAAAGGACATTACCTATCGCGTGCAGGCCGCGTCCGCCAAGGCGATTCTCTGCGTGGGCGAGGAAGAGCTTGCGCAACATGTGCTGCTTTCTAAAGAGAAGTGCCCCGAACTCAAGTGCGTGGCCTGCCTGGGAGGACCGCGCGAGGGTTTCCTGGATTTCGACGCGCTTCTGCGCTCCGCTTCCGAAGAGATGGAGGATTGCTATACGCCCGAGGAAGAGGACATAATGCTCCTCTACTTTACTTCCGGCACTACCGGGATGCCCAAGATGGTGGCGCACGATTATCGGTATGGGCTGGGGCACCTGATAACCGGCGCGTTTTGGCACAATTTGACGGATCAATCCATCCACCTGACCACGGCGGATTCCGGCTGGGCCAAGTGCGGCTGGGGAAAATTCTATGGCCAGTGGATTGCCGGGGCGGTCAACTTTATTTACGACTTTGACAAGTTCAACGCACGGAAGATGCTGGAAATGCTGGAAAAGTATCGCATTACCTCCTTTTGCGCGCCGCCGACGATCTACCGCTTCCTGATCAAGGAGGATATGGAGAAATATGATCTTTCGGCGCTGAAGTGGGCGACCTGCGCGGGCGAGCCGCTCAATCCGGAGGTTTTCAATCAATTCCGCCGCATGACGGGAGTGAAGATCCATGAGGCCTTTGGGCAGACCGAAACTACGCCCCTTTTGCTTACGCACAAGTGGATGGAGCCGCGCCCGGGTTCGACGGGAGTTCCCTCTCCGCATTATCAGATCCATGTGGTGGATCGGGAGGGCCGCGACGTAGAAGCGGGCGAAGAGGGAGAACTGTGCGTGGATGTGCGAGAGGGACGTCCGGCAGGCCTGTGCATGGGATATTATCGCGATCCGGAGGCGACGGAAAAGGTCTTCCGCCAGGGTATGTACCATACCGGCGATATGGTTTGGAAGGATGAGCAGGGATACTATCACTTCATTGGTCGTGCGGACGATGTGATCAAATCCTCCGGCTACCGCATCGGTCCGTTTGAAGTGGAGAGCGCGCTGATCAGCCATCCGGCGGTTATCGAATGCGCCATCACCGGCGTGCCCGATCCTGATCGCGGGCAGGTCGTCAAGGCGACGGTCATGCTCACAAAGGGCTATGAGCCTTCCGAAGCGCTCAAGAAGGAATTGCAAAACCATGTCAAGCGCGTCACCGCGCCGTACAAGTATCCCCGTATCATTGAGTTTGTGGACGAACTCCCCAAGACGATCTCCGGAAAGATCCAGCGCGCCAAATTGCGCAAACAGGATGAACAGGGGATCCGGGAAAAGCAATAATCAGGATTGCGGAGCGTCGTTGATCGGGCGCTCTACCCAGATTATCGAAAAAGCCCACAACCGCAAAAAGGCCGCTTTCCCGATTGGGAAAACGGTCTTTTTGCGTCGTAGTTGCGCGTATAAACAGCGTCCGTCTAGGTTTGTGTAAAGTCTTGCCTTCCGGTTTGCATCTACGCAAAAGAGAGCGGTAAACCTTCAGGCAGCCGGCATCAGGCAAAGGGCGCCTTGTTGACGCGGTGCAACTGCACCTCATCGACGACGGCGTTGCAGCGGCTCTTGAGCAGGAAGGCGATCCATTCCGCGATGTCTTCGGGCTGGATCATCCCGTCGGGCGCGAGATCGGGACGCGCGACGCGAACCATATCGGTATAGACACCGCCCGGGCTGAGCACATGCACGCGCACGCCCTCTTCATAGAGTTCGTTGGCAAGCGATTTGGAAAAACCAAGGATGCCGTGCTTGGAAGCGGCATAGGCGCTCTGAAGGGGATATCCCTTGTGCGAGACGACGGAACCGATGTTGATCACCGCGCCCCGCGAAGCCTTGAGATAGGGGAGGGCTTTTTGCGTGAGGAAAAAGGGTGCGCGCAGATTGGTTGCGAGCACGCGGTCAAATTCTTCAGGAGTGATTTCGGAAAAGGGAGAGGATTGCGCGATTCCCGCGTTGTTGATCAGCACATCGATGCCGCCAAAGGCTTCGACGGTTTTCTGCACACACTGATCCAGATACTCCATTTCCAGAAGATCTCCCGGAAGCAGAAGCGTACCACCACCGACGAGGCGCGCGGTCTGTTCCAGCTTTTCCGGGTTGCGTCCACACAAGGCGAGGCGAACGCCCTCTTTGTGCAGGCGGATGGCCGTGGCACGACCGATTCCCCCGCCCGCGCCGGTGAGAAGGACAGTCTTTTCCCGAAGGGTTTCCAGCATTTGCGATTCCTCCTTATATGCGCCGAAGAAGCGGCGCGTCCGATCAGATGGTTGCGCTGGGCAGATGAAGCGCCCTTGTCGCAAAAGAGAAAAACGAGTTTCCTCCCTTTATTATACACGCCTGTCAACGGGGGAAAATCCATTGCCATTCCGAGATTTTTGCGGTATAATGCTGATAAATTGCAGCAAGGAACCGCGCGGCGGAGAAAGGTTTGGATATGAAGAGAAATCCGGAAAGGATGCTCAAAATCGCAGGCGTCATCGCCGGACTGATCGGTTTGGCGTTGGGCGGATGGTATATCCCGATGCGGATCGGTTGGGCGTGCGAGAGATATCCCGAGCTTTCGAAAATCTATTGGCCGGGAATGATCTGCGACGGTGGTGTTCTGCTGATGTGCCTCTTGGCGCTTTGGCAATTTTGGAAAATTTGCACGGAGATTGGGCGCGACAATTCCTTTTCTCAACAGAATGTCCGCGCATTGAACATCATCGGATGGTTGATGCTGGGAATTGCGGCATTATTGGCACTTTGCCTGGCCATGATCGTCGGTTCGGGATTTATCAGCCTGTTTATCATTGCCTGCCTGCTGTTTTGGACGGTGGTATTTGTGCTGGCGGCAATGCTGGCCACTGCGCTGTCCAATTTGGTGCGACGCGCCGCAGAAACTCGGGGAGAAGAGAATTTGCCGCTTTGATCCGCGGCGCAAAGGAAGCTTTTTGCTGGCGCCCTGTGCGAATGTAGAAGTTCTGCTTCTGCGGTCGCACAGGGTATTTTTTGCGGAAATTCCAACAGAGCTTTAACGCATCCGAACGCTGGAAGCGGTTGACAAATTGTGTCTGAATCCTATAATTAGTTTATCAAACTAATTTCAGAATGTCGGGCGGAGAGGATTGTGCATGGATGACTTTGCGAAGGAGCTCAATACGCTCTTTGTCAGTACTTATCGCTCCATTACCAAGGTCGAGGAAGCCATGCTCAAAACGCTCAGCGCCGGGAGCCTGACCATTCGGGAAATGCACATCATTGAAAGCATCGGCAAGGGTGGAAATGACGGCGTAAACATCACCGACATCGCGCAGGAAATGCAGATTACGCTTCCTTCCGTGACCATCGCCATCAAGAAGCTGGAAAACAAGGGGTATGTGACGAAAGACCGGAGCCGAGAAGATGGTCGGCGGGTCTATGTACATCTTACCGAGGCAGGGCGACGCGCGGAAGTGGCGCATCGATATTTTCATCGGCAAATGCTCAAGGCGGTATGTGCCAAGGTGAGCCAGGAGCAGCGCCCGGTGCTGATTGAAGTGATCAGGGCGCTCAACGAATTCCTCCAGGGAGAAGTGGAGCAATTTGAAAATTGCCAAGGGAGGACGGAACATTGAAGATCTTGGGAACCGGTTCGGCGCTTCCGGAGAAAGTCGTGTGCAACGATGATCTGACGCTCTTTTTGGATACCAGCGACGAATGGATTTCGACGCGCACGGGAATTCGGGAGCGGCGCGTGCTTTCAGAGGAAACGCTGCTGGATCTGGCGAATCGGGCGGCGGAGAACGCGCTGGAAAACGCAAAGGTGGCCGCGGAAGATTTGGATATGATTCTGGTCACTACCGCCAAGGGCGAGGCGGTCACGCCCGCCACGGCCTGCATGGTGCAGGGCGCGATCGGCGCGCATTGTCCGGCCTTTGATTTGAACGCGGCCTGTGCGGGATTTCTCTATGCGCTGGATACGGCGGACGCCTTCATCGCTTCGAAAAAGGCCAAGACCATCCTCATTGTCAGCGCGGAGGCGCTCTCGCGCTTTTGCGATTGGAAGGATCGTTCGACCTGCGTGCTCTTTGGCGACGGCGCAGGAGCGGTGGTGGTCGGCGAGGGAGACGGCCTGATCGGGACCAAGTTGTTCGCGCAATCAAACGAACCGATCCTCTACGCCTATGGTGATCCCGGAAACAGCCCGTATGAGCGCGAAAAGCATCCGCTTACGCCGCTGCACATGGCGGGGCAGGAAGTCTATAAATTCGCGGTTTCCCATTCTTCCAGGGATCTGCTCGAGCTGATCGAGCGGGCGGGAAAAACGCCGGACGAAATCGATCACTATCTGCTGCATCAGGCGAATTTGCGCATTGTGGAGGCCGTGCGCCACAGGCTTCATCAGCCGGAGGCAAAGTTTCCCCACAATATCGAGCGCACGGGCAACACTTCCTCGGCCAGTGTGCCGATTCTCCTGGACGAGTTAAACCGCGCGGGCAAGCTCAAAACCGGGGACCTGATCGCCATGAGCGCCTTCGGCGCGGGATTGTCCACGGGCGCGGCGCTTCTTCGATGGACACTTTAGGATTGCGGGCATCCCCAAAGTCCGGGAAAAGATAGGCTTTGGAATTTGCGGGCAATTCTGAATTCCACATAAATATTTTGGGAGGATATGCAAGATGGATACGTTCAACAAGGTTGCGGAACTTTTGGCGGAGCACAAGGGAATCGATATTTCGGAAATCAAGCCCGAATCCACGTTTGAAGAGCTGAAAGTGGACTCTTTGGACGTTGCGGAACTGGTCATGGCGTTTGAAGACGAATTCGAGATCTCCATCGAGATCGATCAGGAAGTCAAGACCGTCAAGGACATGGTGGCCCGGATCGAAGAGGCGAAGGCATAATGATGGAGACAAGGGTAACGCAAGCGCTGGGCATTCGCTATCCGCTCTTTCAGGGGGGAATGGCCTGGGTCAGCGAGGCCATTCTCGCCTCCGCCGTTTCCAATGCGGGAGGCCTGGGCATCATTTCGGCAATGAACCTGGACGCGGATTATCTGCGCGGCCAAATCCGCGCCTGCCGCGAACGCACCGACAAGCCCTTCGGCGTGAACGTGATGCTCATGAGCCCGCACGTTGAGGAAGTGGCGCAGGTCGTGCTGGAGGAAAAGGTTCCCGTGGTGACGACGGGCGCGGGCCTTCCCGGGAAGTATATGAAGAATTGGGTGCCCGCGGGCATCAAGGTGGTTCCCGTGGTTCCCTCGACGGCCATTGCCCGGCGCGTGGAGCGCGAGGGCGCGGTGGCGGTTATCGCCGAAGGATGCGAATCCGGCGGGCATGTGGGCGAATTGACCACAATGGCGCTGGTTCCCCAGGTGGTGGACGCGGTACAGATTCCCGTCCTGGCTGCGGGCGGCATTGCCGACGGACGCGGCGTGGCGGCAGCGTTTATGCTGGGCGCCGAGGGCGTGCAGGTGGGAACGCGGTTTTTGTGCGCGGAGGAGTGCCAGATTCACATCAATTACAAGGAAAAGGTCCTCAAGGCGCGCGATATCGATACCGGCGTAACCGGCCGCAGGCTGGGCCATCCGGTGCGCGCGTTCAAGACGCCTCTGACCCGGCGCATGGCGGAAATGGAATATGATTCCACGGTTTCCAATGAGGAAATCGAAAAGCTCGGCACCGGCGCGATGCGCAAGGCCGCAATCGATGGGAACCTGGAGGAAGGCAGCTTTATGGCCGGACAGATCGCCGCGCTGGTCAAGAAGATCCAGCCCGCGAGCGAGATCGTCCAGGAAATGATGCAGGGAGCGGAACGGCTTCTCTCGGAGGCAGGCAAATGGGTAAGATAGCGTTTTTGCTGGCGGGACAGGGCGCGCAGAAGCCCGGAATGGGCAAGAGCTTCTATGAGAGCTCCCCGGCGGCGAAGAAGCTGTTGGATTCCTTGGAGATGCTGCGGCCGGGAACGCTGCAGACGTGCTTTGCAGGCGAACAGGAAACGCTCAATCGCACCATTCATACCCAGCCCTGCCTGTTTCTGGCGGATTTGGCCTGCGCCGTGGCGGCCACGGAGGCGGGATTGAGCCCGGATATGTGCGCGGGCTTTTCGTTGGGAGAGTGGGCAGCCGCCGCGCTGACCGGGCTTTTGACGCCGGAAGACGCATTCCGCTTGGTCATTCTGCGCGCAGAACGCATGGACGATTGCGCCCTGCGCCATCCGGGCGCGATGACCGCGGTGCTCAAGCTTTCCGCGGAACAGGTACAGGATCTGGCCGCGGAGTTCCGGGAAGTCTATCCGGTCAATTTCAATGCGCCGGGGCAGACGGTCGTGGCCTCTTCGCGCGATGAGGTCGAGGCGTTTGAGGCCCGTGTCAAGCAGGCCGGTGGGCGCGCGATGCGGCTGAAGGTCAGCGGCGCATTTCATTCGCCGTACATGGAGGACGCTCGTCAGGCGCTCTCAGATGCGCTGGAGGGCGTGGGCCTGCGCGAGGCGCAGATCCCTCTCTATGCCAATTTGACTGCCGAGCCATACAACAAGGACGTGGCTCGGGAATGGCTTTCCCGCCAGGCCGCTTCGCCGGTACAATGGCAAAGGACGATCGAAGCCATGCTCCGGCAAGGCGCGGAGACGTTTGTGGAGCTTGGCCCGGGTGCGACGCTCACAGGGCTGGGAAGGCGCATGGCTCCCGAAAAGACCTGGATCAATGTTGAAGACAGCGAGGGGCTTAACAAGGCCCTTGAAACGGTTCGGAGGAACGCATGTTGACAGAAAAAGTGGCGCTGGTGACGGGCGGTTCGCGCGGCATCGGCAAGGCAATCGCCCTGCGCATGGCGCAGGAAGGGGCTGACGTCGGCATAATTTATGCGGGAAACGAGCAGGCGGCGGCCGAGACGCTCGAAGAAATCCGCGCGCTGGGGCGCAAAGGCGCAATGGCCAAGGCGGACGTGGGTGATTATGCGCAGGCGCAGGACGCGGTCAAAGTCATCAAGGAAGAACTCGGGCCGATCGATATCCTGGTCAACAACGCCGGAATTACCCGGGACAAATTGATTTTGCGCATGTCTCCGGAGGAATTTGAGCAGGTGGTGCGCGTCAATTTGCAGGGCGCGTTTCACATGATCCGCCTGCTTTCCCCCGATTTTGTCAAAAAGCGGCAGGGACGCATTGTCAACATTACTTCGGTTTCAGGATTGATGGGCAATCCCGGTCAGGCCAACTATGCCGCGGCCAAGGCGGGATTGATCGGACTTACAAAGACCGTCGCCAAGGAATTGGCGGCGCGCAACGTCACCTGCAATGCCATCGCCCCCGGATTTGTCGAAACGGACATGACGCGGGCCATGAACGAACAGACATTGGAAGCGGCGCTGGGCAGCGTGCCGCTCAAGCGCATGGCCAAGCCCGAGGAAATTGCCGCGCTGGCGGCGTTTCTCGCGGGGGACGAGGCGGCCTATATCACCGGCGCGGTCATTCCGATCGACGGCGGATTGAATATGTGAGGTGGAAACATGAACAGAGTGGTCATCACCGGCATGGGCGTAATCAGCCCGGTTGGAAACTCCACGGAGGCGTTCTTTTCAAATCTCCTCGCGGGGCGTTCGGGGATCTGCCCGATTTCCCGGTTTGATACGACGGAATACAAGGTAAAGCTCGCTGCGGAGGTTCAGGGATTTCAGCCGGAGGATTTTGGAATCGAGAAGGGATTGGCGCGCCGCTGCGATCTGTTTACGCAGTATGCGCTGGCTGCCGCCGAACAGGCGGTGCAGGAATCGGGAATCCTGGGAACGGTGCCGGAAAACAGGCTGGGCGTGTATGTGGGCAGCGGCATCGGCGGCATGGAAACCTTTGTCAACGAGGCGTACAAGCTGCGCGATCGCGGGCCGGGGCGCGTTTCTCCGTTTTTTGTGCCGATGATGATTGGCAACATCGCTTCGGGAAACATCGCGATCCGCTATGGAGCCAAGGGACCGTGCCTGCCGGTCGTGACGGCCTGCGCCACCTCGTCCCATGCCGTTGGCGAGGCGTTCCGCGCGATCAAGCACGGATATGCGGACGCGATCCTGGCCGGCGGCGCAGAGGCCACGGTGACGCCTTTGGCCATCGCGGGCTTTACCAATTTAAAGGCCTTGAGCGAATCGGAAGATCCCGAATGCGCCTCTTTGCCCTTTGACGCGCGGCGCAAGGGCTTTGTGCTCGGCGAAGGCGCGGGCGTGCTGGTGCTGGAAGAGTACGAACATGCCAGGGCGCGCGGCGCAAAGATGTATGCGGAATTGGTCGGCTATGGGAATACCTGCGACGCGCACCACATCACCGCTCCGCATCCGGAAGGAGAGGGCGGTATGGAAGCGGTTCGCCTGGCCGTGGAAGAGGCCGGCGGACTTCCCGACGCGTCGGTCTACGTCAACGCGCACGGAACGGGCACGCCCTTGAACGACAAGGTCGAAACCTTGGTGCTCAAGCGGGCGCTGGGGGAAGAACGCGCCCGGGAAATGCTGATCAGCTCTACCAAGTCCATGACGGGACACATGCTCGGCGCGGCGGGCGCTGTGGAAGCGGTGGTATGCGCGAAAGCTCTGGAAACGGGCGAATTGCCGCCGACAATCCACCTCGATTGCCCCGATCCGGAATGCGATCTCAACTACCTGCCCAATCAGGCGCTGCACTGCCAGGCGGAAATGGCCTTGAGCCTGTCTCTGGGATTCGGAGGGCACAACGCCGTGATCGCCATGAGGAGGATTGCATGAATATTGAAGAGATTAAGGAGCTGGCGCAGCTTCTCAAGCAAAACGATCTGTCCGCGCTGGAGATCCATGAGGGCGACAGCCACATCCGCATGGAGCGAACCGTGACCGCGGCCGCTCCGGCGGTGGAGGAAACGGCTGCCGCGGCGCCGATTCCCGCCGCGCCTTCCGTTCCGGCGCAGGACGCGCCCGGCGCGGGCGTGGATTTCAACAACGCCGTGGAGATCAAAAGTCCGATGGTGGGCGTGTTCTACGCCGCGCCTTCCCCGGAGGCGGAGCCGTATGTGCGCGTGGGCAAGCGCGTCAAAAAGGGAGACGTCCTGTGCATCATCGAGGCGATGAAACTGATGAACGAAATCGTCGCCGAACAGGACGGGGAAATTCTGGATGTCTGCGCGCGCAACGGCGACGTGGTGGAATTCGGCCAGAAACTGTTTATGCTGCTGTAGGGGCGTTTGTATGAATCGCGAAGAATTGATGGAGATTCTCCCGCATCGGGAGAACATGTTGTTGGTGGATTCGGCGGAACTGCTGGAGGATGGAACCGCGCAAGGGACGTATCGCGTTCGCGGAGACGAGTTCTTTTTGCGGGGACATTTTCCGGGAAACCCCGTGGTGCCGGGCGTAATTCTCCTGGAGATCATGGCGCAGACCGCCTGCGTGCTCTTTCAGGAGCAGCTCAAAGGTTCGCTCGCGCTCTATGCGGGGGTCGATAAGGCGCGCTTCCGCGGCATCGTCCGCCCGGGGGACACCCTGAACCTTTCCGCGACGCTCTTGCGTTCCAAGCTCGGTTTGTATGTGATTCGGGGCGAGGCGCGCGTCGAAGACAAGCTCGTGGCTTCGGGCGAGCTTTCCTTTATGCTGGTAAAGAATTAGGAGGGCGCTTGGGTGTTTCCGAAAATACTGATTGCCAACCGGGGCGAGATTGCGCTCCGGGTGATTCGCGCCTGCAAGGAGATGGGCATCAGCACGGTCGCCGTTTTTTCCGAGGCGGACCGCGATGCGCTGCATGTCTCGCTTGCGGACGAGAGCTATTGCGTGGGCCCCGCGCAGGCGCAGAAGAGCTATCTGAATATGAGCGCCATTCTCTCCGCGGCCATCCTTTCCGGCGCGCAGGCCATCCATCCGGGATACGGCCTGCTTTCGGAGAACGCGGAATTTGCCGATCTGTGCGCCAAGTGCCGCATCCAGTTTATCGGTCCGTCTGCCGAGGTCATTCGCCGCATGGGAGACAAGGATGAGGCGCGTCGCACGATGAAGGCGGCGGGCGTGCCGGTGGTCCCGGGTTCGGATGTGCTTGGAAGCGCGGAAGAGGCGCGCGCCATGGCCGAAAAAATCGGCTTTCCGTTGCTGATCAAGGCGCGAAGCGGCGGAGGCGGGCGCGGAATTCGCCGGGTTGATCGCCTGGAAGAAGTGGAAAATGCCTATCGCACGGCTTCGGCGGAGGCGCTGGGCGCCTTTGGCGACGGCGCGGTGTACATGGAAAAGCTCCTGGAAAACGTCAAGCACATCGAAGTCCAGCTGCTTTCGGACAAGGAGGGCAACTGCGTCTGTCTGGGAGAGCGGGAATGCTCGATGCAGCGCAAAAACCAGAAGCTGATCGAGGAAAGCCCCTCGACCGCCGTTTCGCCGGAATTGCGCGAAAAACTCTATCAGTCCTCTGTAAGGGCGGTCCTGGCCGTGGGATACGAGGGCGTGGGAACCGTCGAATATTTGCTCGATCGGGAAGGCAATTTCTATTTCATGGAAATGAATACCCGCCTGCAGGTAGAGCATCCGGTGACGGAAATGGTCACGGGCATTGATTTGGTCAAGTGGCAGATCCGCGTGGCGGCCGGAATGACCTTGCCGTTTTCGCAGAAGGATGTGAAATTGCGGGGGCACGCCATCGAGTGCCGCATCAACGCGGAAAATCCCGCGGAGAATTTCCGCCCCTGCGCGGGACAGATCGAGCTTTTGCATGTGCCGGGCGGCCCTTGGGTGCGCTTTGATACGGCGCTGTATCAGGGGTATACGGTGCCCCCGTATTACGATTCCATGATCGGCAAGATGATTGTCCACGCTTCCAGCCGGGAGGAGGCCATTCGCAAAATGCAGGCCGCATTGTGCGAATTGGTGATTGAGGGCGTGGAGCACACCGGATTTTTCCAGGCCGATCTGATCGGGGAAGACGCCTTCCTCGACGGGAGCTATACCACGGCCTATCTCAACCAACAAAACCGGTAAAGGAGCCAAGCAATGCTTCCCAAATCCCTATTCCGCAAGCCGAAGATCACGCTTGAGGATGCAATGCACAAGACAACCGATTCCCCGCAGGCGCCGGAGGCGCTGTATGTGGCCTGCAAGGGTTGCAAGGCCATGCTTTTGCAGGAGGAATTGGAAAAGAATCTGTTTGTCTGCCCCAAATGTGCCAAGCACTTGCGCCTGAGCGCGCGCAGGCGCGTGGCCATGATCGCGGACGAGGGGACTTTTGAGGAAATCAACGGGGAATTGTGTTCCGGGAATCCGCTGGAATTCCCCGGCTATTCCGAAAAGGTGGATAAGGCCCGAACGGCCTCCAAGGAAAAGGAAGGCGTTCTGACCGGTACGGCGAAAATCGGCGGGATAGAGGTCGCGCTGTTTGCCATGAATCCCTATTTCATGATGGGCAGCATGGGAACCGCCGTGGGAGAAAAGATCGCCCGGCTGTTTGAGTATGCGCTGGAGAAATCGCTTCCCGTGGTGGGATTTACGGTTTCGGGCGGAGCGCGGGTACAGGAGGGAATCCTTTCGCTGATGCAGATGGCTAAGACCTCCGGGGCGGTTCTTCGGCATAGCGAGGCGGGCAATCTCTATATCGTCGTGCTCACCGATCCCACGACCGGCGGCGTCGTGGCTTCTTTTGCCATGGACGCGGATATCACCCTTGCCGAACCCGGCGCGCTGATCGGATTTGCCGGGCCGCGCGTGATTGAGCAGACCATTCGCCAGAAGCTTCCCGAAGGGTTCCAGACAGCGGAATTCCAGCTCAAGTGCGGCTTTGTGGATGCGATTGTCGATCGTCGCGAGCAGAGGGAAACGCTTATTCGGCTGTTAAAATTGCACCGGGGGGAGGAAGCCGTATGCAGGCATGGGATCGAGTAACCGCTGCGCGTCAGAAGGATCGGCCCACCTCGGTGGACTTCATTCAGGCGATTTTTGAGGATTTTTTTGAATTGCACGGCGATCGCCGCTTCGGGGACGATGCGGCCGTCGTCGGGGGAGTCGCCCGGCTGGAGGGACGGCCGGTGACGGTGATCGGCATTGAAAAGGGCCGGGATACCAAGGAGCATGTGTTGCGCAATTTCGGCTGCGCGCATCCCGAGGGGTATCGCAAGGCGCTTCGCCTGATGCATCAGGCGGAGAAATTCGGTCGCCCGGTGGTCTGCCTCGTAGATACGTCGGGCGCGTATTGCGGCATCGGCGCGGAAGAGCGCGGAGAGGGCCAGGCCATTGCCGAAAATCTGGTGGCAATGATGGGCTTGAAGGTTCCCGTGATTTCCGTAATCATTGGCGAAGGCGGCAGCGGCGGCGCGCTGGCGCTGGCCGTGGCAGACGAAGTCTGGATGCTTGAAAACGCCATTTATTCCGTGCTCTCGCCCGAAGGCGCGGCGAGCATTCTCTGGAAGGATGCATCGCGCACGAGGGAAGCCGCGGAGGCTTTGAAGTTGACGGCGCAGGATCTTCTCTCCCTTGGCGTGATCGAGCGGGTTTTTTCCGAGGAGCAGGGCTTTGAAAATCTTTATCTGGAATTGAAGGCAGCGCTCTGCCAGACCCTTTGCGAATTGCAGAACAAGGATGTGCCTACGCTTTTAAACGATCGCTATCAGAAATTTCGCAAAATCGGAGGCTGAATCATGATCGTGCTTGTTACCGATTCCACTGCTTACCTGACCGCCGCCGAAGCAGCTTCTCTGGGAGTAATGGTGCTCCCGATGACCTATAGCGTGGACGCAAACGCGCCCATCAACGAGCGGTATGTGGATGACAACGGCGATTTTGAACGATTGATCCGGGAGAATCCCACAACGCTGCGCACTTCGCAGGTGCCTTGCGCGCGCTTCCAGCAGGCGTTTGAGGAATTGACGCGCTCGGGGCATCAGGTGCTATGCCTGACGATGTCTTCCCGGCTGAGCGGCACGTTTGCCAATGCGCTTACCGCCGCGCGCGAATTGCCGGGAGCGCCGATCCGCGTGGTGGATTCCCTGACCACCGCCGCGGGCCTGTATCTGCTGGTCAGAGAGGCTCGGAGCCTGTTGTTCCGCGGCGCGACCATCGACGAGGCCGCCGACCGTCTTTTGCAGATGCGCAAGCAGGCCTACACCTATTTCTCCGTGGACGATATGGAACCGCTGCGCAGAAGCGGCCGCCTGGGCGGAATCAAGCAATCGGTTTCCACCATCCTCAATCTGCGCCCCATGCTCAAGTGCGAGGACGGGTCCATTCTCTCCTACGCCGTGGTGCGCGGGCAGAACGAGCAGCGGCGCGCACTGGTCAAGGCCGTTCCCGAAAATGTGGGCCAGTCGGTCGTGGTGGAACATCTGATGGCGGATGAGCGCGCGCTCAAATTGGCGAATGCGTTGCGCGAACAGGGCAAGGCCGTGGAGATGCGCAAGGTCGGCCCGGTTCTGGGCATCCATCTGGGGATCGGTTGTCTGGGTGTGAGCTGGATTGGCGATAAGCCCAATCTGTGAGCGTCGCCGCAACAAAACTTCAACGCGTGAGGACGGCGTCGGCCGCATCGGCCGCCTGCTCCGGGCATAGTCTGTTCGGGGAGGTGGGGAGATGCAGCCGACGCTGTTGATTTCCGCGAATTGGCCGGGAATGATCTATCTGAACGGGCGTTTTGCCGGAGAATGTTCGGCGGAGGAAAAATTGGTCGCGCCCGTTTCGCCGCAGGGATCGGTCTATCTGGAATATCGGCCGCTGACCGCCAAAGGCGAGGCGCTGAATCGAAAGATCCGCTTTGCAGAGGGAAAGCCGTCGGACGTGCCCGAGGACGTATGGGCGCTTGCCTGGCCGGGCGGCGCGGTGGAATTGGAGCTTTTCGGCGAAGAAGAACCCGCGCAGGAGGAAATTCTCGAGCGCATTGCGTTTCCGGAAGGCACGCTGCTGATGGGCCGCGCGGACGGCGAGCAGACGGCGGTTTTTGAAGATCTCAATGGGATTCCCCGGGGGAGATTGCGGGCAAGCAATTTGCGGCTGGATTCCGGAAGGCGGCTTACGGCAGTGATCGATCTTTCGGATCGCGCGGGCCATGCGCGCATTGAGCATTGGGCGGTGGACGCGGAGGGATTTGCGCGGATTTCCAGCGAAAACGCCTGGATGCAGGGCGCGCCCCATTGGCCCCTGACGCCGGAAAATACCGCGTTGTGCGCGCTGGAAGCGGAGATGCTGGGGCTCTGCGGGGAGGCGGAAAACTATCTTGCGCCGGAGCTTCGGAATCGGGGATTGCTGGAAGAGATATGCCGGGACGCGATCGGATGCGGACCCATGCTGTGCGCACACCCGGACGGACGAAGCGCGGTGGCGCTGTTTTTTCAGGAGGCGGAGAGGTTAGCCGTGGCCAGGCCGGTGTGGTATCATGCCGTACCGGCGGGGGGCAGACAGGGGCCCTGGCAGATTGCGCGGATAGATTTGGATGGGAAATAACCGCGGCGAAGAAGGATGCTGCGCTTTGGGAAGGAAATACGGACGGATGGGCGATAAGAATGCAGTTTTTGGCGGCTTCCTCTGGTAAAAAGCGCCGGAACGTGGTATGATATTGCCCATAAGGAGGCTTAGAATATGCTGTATCCATTTTACTTTGATCCCACATATCTGCTTTTGATCCCGGCGCTGTTGCTCTCGCTGTGGGCGCAGATTCGCGTTTCCGGAACGTTTAACCGCTATTCCAAGGTTCCTTCCCGCTCGGGATTAACCGCCACGGACATGGCGCAGCGGCTTTTGCACGCGGAGGGCATATACGACGTATCCGTGGAGAGGGTTCGGGGCAATTTGACGGATCATTACGATCCCAAGAACATGGTGCTTCGGCTTTCGGATTCCACATCCAATTCCACATCCATTGCGGCGCTGGGCGTGGCTGCGCACGAAGCGGGACATGTGCTTCAACATCGCGACGGTTACGGTCCGCTGATGTTGCGCACGGCTGCGGTGCCGATGGCCAATATTGGTTCCATGCTTTCCTGGCCGCTGTTCCTGTTGGGATTGATCATGAGCTGGGAGCCGCTTCTCTATGCGGGAATCGGCCTGTTTTGCCTGGCGGTGCTGTTCTCTCTGATCACGCTGCCGGTGGAATTCAACGCCTCCAAGCGCGCGCTGGCGATTCTGGAGAGCCAGGGATATTTGGAAGGCGAGGAATTGGTCGGGGCGCGGAAGGTCCTCTCCGCCGCGGCGCTGACATATGTGGCGGCCGCCTTTATGGCGATTATGCAGCTTTTGCGGCTGCTTGTCCTCGCAGGCAACAGGAGGGATTGACATGCGCCTGCCCAGAGGAGTGCTGCTGTTTTTGGGCCTGATTTTTACGGCGCTTGTATGCCTGATTGCGTATAAACTGTATTTGCAGGCAGGTGATTTTGCGGAGGGATTCCGCAAATTGTTCGGCGGTTAGGAGGCGTTTCCGAATCGGCCGAGCCGACAAAACCCCGCGATGAAAAAGTCCATCGCGGGGTTTTTCGCACCGTTCGAGAGCCGCCCGGAAAAGATCATTTCTCCTGCAGGAAATCGAACATGCTGACCTGTTCGGTGCGGGAATCGTGCCAGCGGACAGAAAGCTCCGCAAAGACACGATCGGAAATCTCGCCGATCCCCGTCGCGCCGCGAGAGATCAGGGTTTGGTTCTGCGGCCATCCGGCATAAGCGTAGATCCAATCGCAGAGGCGATTTTTGATCGCATCCGTCTCGCCTCGCTTGAGATCCGTATTGAAAACAAACGCTGCTTCGGCCATGGCGAAGGAAAATTTGTTGCGGAGAATGGCGTGGCTGACGGTAAATAGGGATTCCGGATGCTCCAGGGAGACGGCCAGTGCACGGCCTGCGGCGATGCGCAGGGCGTTTTCTTCCTGGCCGATATGCTCGTCCATGCCGCCGCCCAGCGCATCGATGCGCGGCACATCCATCTCGCGCGCAAACCCTGCGGCGACGCGCGAAACGCCCAGCTCTCCGCCGGTAAGGATGGCGTATCCCCGCTCTTTTGCGCCGCGCACCAGGGCTTCGACGCTGGAACGCACTTCCTGGGTGGTTTTCACCCCGCTGATTCCAAATACGCCGATCATCGGCATTTCCAATAGAGCGCGATCGCCGGAGAGGAACAGGATCGGCGGCGCGAGATTGCCCATGCGCCGCTTGAGCCGTTCGGGATACTCGTGGTCGAACAGGCTTACCGCTTCAATCCCTCGCCGTAAAAAACCCTCCAGGGCATAACTCAACTGCACGCCGCGATTGAGCAGCGTAAAGACGCGATAGGCTTCTTCCTCGGGCAGGCGCAACAGCTGCATCAGCCCACTGATATCCATCTGCAAAAGGCCGCCCAGCCGTCCGACGGAGCTTGCCTGCACCAATTGCGAGATACGCCGGTATTCCTGCGTGCTCAACGGGCGCGCGTATTCGGCGCGGTTGGGAGTGAGCGCCATGGTCAAAAGCATGGTCGCAAACGAATCGTCGCTGTAATTCATGGCATTCCCTCCGCGCACATTGGTATTTTCTATTATAGCACATCCCGCGCAAGTTGCAAAGGGCGCATTTGCGCGGACGCGGCGGAGGATTACCTGTCGCCGCGGGGAAGGCAGAGCGCCTGTTCCAATTTCTCCAACGCCTTTTTTTCAATGCGGGAGACATAGCTCCGGGAGATGCCCAGGCGCGCGGCTACCTCGTGCTGGGGATGGCAGATTCCATCCGACAGGCCGTAGCGCAGGAGAATGACCTGCCTCTCGCGCGCGTCAAGGGCCTTGCGGATGAGCAGCAACGCCCGATCCGATTCGATGGAGATTTCCGCCTGTCCGGGCACTTCGTCGGGATCGGTGCCCAACAGGTCGATCAGGCAGATCTCGTTTCCCTCTTTATCCGCGCCGATGGGCTCTTCGAGGAGAACAGTATTGCGATTTTTCCGATTGGAGCGAAGATACATGAGGATTTCATTTTCGATGCAGCGCGAGGCATATGTAGTCAATTTCCCTGCATCGGCGCGGAAGGTGTTGACTGCCTTCATCAACCCAATCGAGCCGATGGATACCAGGTCGTCTGCGTCCACGCCGCTATTTTGGTATTTTTTTGCGATGTGCGCCACCAGACGCAAATTGTGTTCGATCAGTTTGTCGCGCGCTTGAGAATCGCCCCGATCCATGCGGTCGATCAATTGTCGCTCCTCTTCCGCTTTTAGCGGTTTGGGAAAGGAGGGCTTTCCCGAAAGGTGCAAGATCAGCGCCCATAGATTTTGAGACACCCACACAAGCGCTTCCACCCAGAACATAGGAAGGGCACCTCCTCAAAACAGGATACCCTCTATCCTATTGCGAAAGGGGAGGCTGTGTGCCTGTCCGCGAAAAGAGGAGCAGCGGCGCGCAAAACGACTGCCTCAAAAAACGAGACGCCGGCCGCATTTTGCGGCCGGCGCAAAGAGAAATTTCGAACGCCGTATTATTCCTCTGCTTCCGAGGAACTCGCCTGCCGGCGGTCGTATTCCTCCCACAGGGGCCGATACTGAGCGACGTTGGCTTCGTGTTCCTCCAGGGTAATGGAGAAGGCAAGTTCGCCGGAGGTCGGCTCTTTGGCACAGAAGTACATATAGCCCTGCTGGATGTATTCCATGTCCGGATAGAGCGCCGCCTCAATCGCCGCGGCGGAGGGGTTGCAGATGGGGCCGATGGGCAGACCGTCGATGACGTAGGTGTTATAGGCGTTTTGCGCCTGGGTTTCCTCGTCGGTCAAGGCCAGCTTGTTCACCCCGGAGAGATAGGTGGCCGTCGGATCGCTTTCCAGCTTCCAGCCTGCCTGGAGCCGGTTGTGGAACACGGCGGAAACCTTGGCATAATCCGAAGTCTTTCCGGCTTCCTTTTCGATCATCGAGGCGAGGATGATGGTCTCATCCATGGTGAGCGTGCTTTCAAACTGTTCAACCTCGTGCGTCACGCCCTCGGAGTCCACATAATACGAGACGTGATCGGAATAGTAGACCGAATCGACGACGGTATTGGTCTGGGCAATGAGCGTATTGATGATGCTTCTCGCATCTGCCGAGCGGAAGACCCGATAGGTATCCGGCGCCAGGTATCCCTCCAGCTGATATTTGCGCCCTTCGAGCGTGCCCGCATCCTGCGCCAGCTTCAGCGGATAGGAGGCGTCCGCAAAGGCGGTCGCGTCTTCGCAGAGGGTGAGGAATTCCTCGCGTGTGGCGATGGCGCCTTCCTCAAAGAGGTAGTCGGCGATGTCCTCCACCGTCCAACCGGGGATGATGGTGATCACGCGCTCGTTGGTCTGGCTTCCGGAACTCAATTCGTCGATGATGGCGTTGATGTCCATGGAGGGGGAGAGGTTATAGGTGCCATAACTGATGGAATCGGTCAGGCCGCGGAACTGCACCAGGTATTTGAAGACCGTCCCGTTGCGCAGAAGCTGCTGTTTTTCCAACTGTGAACCGATGCTTGAAATGGATGTGCCCGATTCAATGGTGAAGCGAACGGGTTGGGTGTTGTTCACATCCACGGGCATGAGAAACTTTTCGTAGACCTTGTTCCAGCCCATGGTAACGATTCCGATCACGATCAATAGGGAGCACAAAAAGATCAGCACCGGGCGACAGATCCGCCACAGCCACGAATACCAGTAAACGCCGTATTCGCGCTCTTCGTGCAGGGTTCGCTCGTCGTACCGCTGCGGGGTATAGAGGTTGTTCTTGCGCACATTTTTGCGCCGCTTTCTTGCCATGGCTAGCTCCTTGTAAGGGAATCGAGGTCAATATTGGCCACGTCCGCCAGGATTTTGAAAATTTCCGAGAGCATCCGCTGGAAGCGGAATTCCGCCAACAGATAAGAACTCACGTCCGGATTGAACTGTAAGAGCGTCCCGATCTGTTGCAGACGCTGGAAGTCCTCCTCGGGCATGGTTTCGCCGGAAGCGAGCTTGGCCTGCATTCGGAATTGCAGGCGCTTGTACTCATCCAGGAGCGCGCGATTGGTTTCATCTTCGTACGCGGATTCGCGCAGGCGCTGGTATTCCCGGTATTCCTCGCTCTCCTTCATGGATTGGGCGAGCTGATGTGCAAGATCATAAGGATTCATAGCGTATCCTCCCAATGGATTGGACGAACGCCCGGTATGTTTGGTTCAGATTTCCACGACGATGGGCAAAATCATCGGATTGCGCTTGAGCGTATCGAAGATATAGCGCTGCACGGCGTCGCGAACGTCGTTTTTCAGATGATTCCAATCGGTCGTGTCCACTGACCCAAAGGCGTCGATCGCCCGCCGCGCAGCCTGGCGCGCGCCTTCCACCAGTTCGTCCGCCTCGCGCATGTAGACAAAGCCGCGGCTGATGATGTCCGGACCGGAGACCACCGCGCGCTGATCGTGATCGACTCCCATGACGACGATCAACAGGCCGTCTTCGGAAAGGTGCTTGCGATCCTTGAGTACCACCGCGCCCACGTCTCCAATGCCCAGCCCATCGATCAGAACCGAGCCGGAAGGCACCGAGCCGGCGGTAGCAATGCCGGTTTCGCCCACCTCGATGATATCGCCGATTTCGGGGATCAGGATCTGCTCCTCGCGCATTCCCAGGGATTCCGCAAGGCGGGCGTGCTGATAGAGATGCCGGTATTCCCCGTGCACGGGCATGAAATAGCGGGGCTTGGTCAGGGTATGAATAATTTTCAATTCCTCCTGACAGGCGTGCCCGGACACATGCACATCCGCCAGGGCCTCATAAATCACGTCCGCGCCGGTGCGCACGAGTTGGTTGATCACCCGGCTGACGGATTTTTCATTGCCGGGGATGGGCGTGGCCGATACGATGACCATGTCGCTCTGGCGAATTTCGAGCTTGCGATGCTCCGCGAAGGCCATGCGCGAGAGCCCGCTCATGGGCTCGCCCTGGCTGCCGGTGGTGATGACGGTGATCTCGTTGTCCTCATAGCGATCGATGTCATCCACGGAAATCAGTTTGCCCTCCGGAATACGCAGCTCGTCGATCTGCGTGGCCGCGCGGGCAATGTTGACCATGCTTCTGCCCACCAGACACACCTTGCGCCCGAAGCGCACCGAGGAATCCACCACGGATTGAATGCGGTGAATGTTGCTGGCAAACATGGCGATGATGATGCGTCCCTGCGCGCGTTCAAAGAGATTGTTGAACGTTTGGCAAACCGTCTTTTCGCTCATGGTGTATCCCGGACGCTCGACATTGGTGGAATCTGCCAGCAGAAGCAGCACGCCCTTGGAACCCAGCGCGGCAAATTTGTTGAGATCAATGGGCACATCGTCTACGGGCGTGAAATCCACCTTGAAATCGCCCGTATGTACGACCACGCCCACCGGGGTATGAATTGCCAGGGCGCACGCGCCCGCGATGGAGTGCGTGACCTTGATAAATTCGATTTTGAACGATTGGCCCAGTTCGATCACGTCGCCCGGCGCGATTACGTTGAGTTGCACGCCGTCGATATGATGGTGTTCTTTGAGCTTGTGCGCCACCAACGCCAACGTAAGGCGTGTGCCGTACACCGGCGCGGGCAGGTTTTTGAGAATGTAAGGCGCCGCGCCGATGTGATCCTCGTGCCCGTGCGTAATCACATAGCCGCGGATGCGGTCGCGGTTTTTCTCCAGATAGGTATAGTCGGGAATGACCAGATCCACGCCCGGCATGTCGTCCTGGGGAAACATGGAACCCATGTCCACGACCACGATGTCGTCCATATACTCAAAGACCGTCATATTTTTTCCGATTTCGCCCAAGCCGCCCAGAGGCACGATGCGGAGCTTGGGACTCTTGCCCTTTGGCTTTTTTTGTGCCAGAAGAATCCCTCCTTTGCCGATAGAGTGGGTCTGGATCTATTCATCACATGCCGCCGACGACGCGCGCGGGCATGTTTGATGCCTGTCTTTCCGGGGAAATTCCCTGAAAACGGAGATGTGCCGGCAAGCGCCGGCACATCGTTTCATGGCAGACCTCTTTGTCCACCACAAGTATACCACAAAACTGCGGATAATTCGCACAAATGCGCGTGATTTAACGAGAAAGCTCAAATGTTTTGATCCAGGAACTCCTTGAGCGCGGGCTTGGGCAGCGCGCCGATCGAACGGGCGATTTCCTTGCCCTCGCGGAAAAGAATCATGGTGGGGATGCTCGAAACGCCGTACTGGGCTGCGGTTTCGGGATTTTCATCGATATTGATCTTGCCGATCTTGACCTTGCCCGCGTATTCTCCGGCGAGCTGCTCCAGTACGGGAGCTACCATGCGGCACGGGCCACACCAGGGCGCCCAGAAATCGACCAGAATGGTCCCCTGTTGACGAAGGGCATCGCCCTCCATGGATGCTCCGTCGAGCATGATCGTATTTTCAGACATAGAATCTCCTCCTTATCGAGTGAATTTTTCGGAATTGCAGGGGCGCGAGACGGGCCGCATTTTTCGCAACTTCGGATCGAGCAGCTTGATAATCCCCAGTCCTACCGCCAGCCCCGCAAACGCGCAGGCCGCCTGCCAGATTTCCTGCAGACCAAGAAGGCTGCCGATTCCCAGTCCCAGGAACAAAAGGAGCACCGGAAGGCCGTAAGCGAGAACCGAGGCGACGGCAAATTGCTTTTCGGGGAGTTCCAGCTCAATTTCCTCTCCCGGTCGATGCGCGCCCGCAGGGAGTTCGACAAGCACGCGTTCCTGTTGCCCGAATTGACACGCGCGGCACTGTTGGCACGCTTCCGTGCGCAAAACCTCAGCCATGAGGCGGCCCTCATGCAAGACCACCGTTGCCCGTCGCTTCATGCGCTCACCTCTCTATGGATATTATACACCCTTTGGCAAGTCCTCAAACGGGATTTTCCGCAGAATGAGAAAATTGCCGGGAACCATCTGAAAGCGCTGCGCCGGAATCAGATCCTTTTAAACGCCACGGCCGTGCGACAGGGAATATATACCTCAAAGCCCACGCCCCGCCCGGGATGGTTTTTCGCTTCGTAGACGTATTTTTCATCTATGCGGCCCAGTCCGCCGAATTCCGGATCATCCGAGGAAAAGACAGCCTGGTATTTGCCCTCGCCGACCGAATGGGTGGGAAGGAAGAAATCTGCGGGGGAGATCGTCGGATGAAAATTGAACAGGTAGACGATGTCTCCCTTGGAGAAGGCCAGCAATTTCCGTTCCTGATCAATCCACAGGTTGACGGCGCCGTGCTTGGAAAGCACGCGGTATTTGCGCGCAAATTTGAGCATCGCGCGGTCGAAATCCCGGAGCCATTCGTATTTGAGGAAACCATTGTCCGCAAGCGACCACTGGCGGCGGGCATATTTGTAGCTCCAGCCGTTTCCCTCGCGCGGGAAATCAATCCATTCGGGATGGCCGAATTCGTTGCCCATGAAGTTCAGATACCCTTCGCCCGCGAGCGTCATGGTGACAAAGCGGATCATCTTATGCAGCGCGATGGCGCGATCCATGATGATGGAATGGTAATCCTTGTTCATGCCGGTATACATCTCTTTATCCGCCATGCGGAAGATGAGCGTTTTATCCCCCACCAGCGCCTGATCGTGGCTCTCGCAATACCCGATGTTTTTTTCCTGCGGACGGCGAGTGGTCAATTCATGCCACATCTTGAACATGTCCCAGTTTTCATCGGATTTTTCGGTGATGGTCTTGACCCAATAATCCGGCACGCCCATGGAGAGACGGTAATCGAATCCCAGACCGCCGTAGCGAATGGGCAGGCACATGCCGGGCATTCCGCTCATATCCTCGGCAATGGTCACGGCAAAGGGATTGACCGCGTGCACCAATTCGTTGGCCAGCTGCAGATACGTTACCGCTTCGACATTGGTGTTGAGGCTGAAATAACGATCGTAGCTGACAAAATCGGTGCCCAGACCATGATCGTGATAGAGCATGGAGGTCACGCCGTCAAAGCGGAAACCGTCGAAATGGTATTCCTGCATCCAGAATTTGAGGTTGGAAAGCAGGAAATGGATGACTTCATGCTTGCCGTAATTGAACAACTTGGTATCCCAAGCGGGATGGTCTTCCCGGGTGAAGAACTGATCGTCCGTTCCGTCAAAGCGATTGAGTCCTTCTGCGGTGTTTTTGCAGGCGTGGGAGTGCACAACGTCCAGCAGGACAAACATGCCCATCTCATGCGCCGTATTGATCAGGTATTTTAAATCTTCAGGGTTGCCGTACCAGGACGACGCGGCGAAGAAATTGGTGACCTGATAGCCGAAGGAAGCGTAGTAGGGATGCTCCATAACGGCCATGAGCTGAATGGTATTGTATCCCGCTTCCTGAATCCGATCGAGAATCCGATCGGCAAATTCGCGGTAACTGCCGATCCCTTCGTCTTCCTGCGCCATTCCCACGTGCGTCTCATAGATAAACAGCGGGTTGAGCTTGCGCCGGCCGTAACCGCCGTCCGTCCACAAAAAGGGCCGGTGCGGAGCCCAGACCTGGCCATAGAACTGGCCGTTTTCCGGATCACGGATCACGCGGCGGATGTAAGTGGGAATGCGATCGAAGCTTTCGTTCCCACGCGTGACTTGCACCTTTACGCGCTGGCCGTGCATGAGCGTGTCCTCGCCAAGTTCCAATTCCCAGTTCCCATTTTCCAATTTCTGCATCGGATGGCTTTGCCGATTCCAATCGTTAAAATCGCCGATGAGATGCATCGCGTCCGCACCCGGCGCCCATTCACGATAGACCCAGCCGCAATCCGTCTTATGGATGCCGTAATAGAGATAACCGTTGGCAAAAGAGGAAAGATCCGCCTTGTCCCCCAGAAGAATTCGTCGCGTCTCGGCATGGCGCTGCATACGAAGATCAATGTCGTTATAATACGGCTTGAGATAAGGGTCGATCGACAGAATCTTGTATTGTGCGCGCTTGATGGCTTTGCGAGGCATAGGCTTCCCTCCTATCACTCTTAGTGTATTTATTATACCCGCTCAATGAAAAAACACCATTGAGAATTGGATGGAAATAGGTTATAATTGACGGCGGACTCGAGCTGGAATTGGAGGGGATGCCTGTGAAAACCAAGAGACTTGTTGCTGATGCGGTTCTGATCGCGTTATATACCGCGTTGAGCTATGTGGCGATCGACATTTACGTGCTCCGGCTGTCATTTTCGCTGTTTCCAATCATCGTCGCGGGCTTGCGCTTCGGATGGGCGGATGCGATGCTTGTCGGCGCGGTCGGCGGATTTTTGAACCAGTATCTTAAATATGGCGTCGGCCCGACGACGTTGATGTGGATGCTGCCGGGCATGGTGGAAGGCTTGATCATCGGCCTTTATGCCCAGAGGAAGAATTTTACCCTGTCCTTGCAACAGACCGTGGGAATCGTGTTGGTGGGAGGATTGGCCGTGACCACCCTGAACACGGTAGCGCTGTATGTGGATGCCAAAATTTACCAGTACCCCGACAATTTGACGTTCTGGTCCGTGGTTCTTCGGTATGTTTCCTCGATGGTTATGACGGCGGTTTACACGCTGATTACGCCGCGTGTGGTCATGCTTTTGCGAAAAAACGGAGTATAAATTCAGCGGACGGTTTCAGCGGACGGCTTTGGCCGTCCGCTTTTTGCTGCCCGGAAGGGGATAAGCCGCGCGCAAGAGACATATATTCGCTTTGTGGGGGGAGGAATGGGATGGAGGCGCTGGAGAGCATCTGCCGGGCCCTGCCGGAGGGGTTGGCCGGTCGGGTTCGGAAGATGCGGGAAGAGATCACGGAGCTTCGCCTGCGGCCCAATCGCCCGGCCCAGCTCTGTTTTTTCGAGGGGGACGAGCTGTTTGGAGCCCCCCTGGACGATCGGACGGTGAACAGGGTCGCCCGTTCCATGCTGGAATACAGCCTCTATGCCTGGGAAGACGAATTGCGGCAGGGATTTTTTACCCTTGAAGGAGGCGCGCGCGTGGGCATTTGCGGGAGGTATCATGTGCAGGAGGGAAAGATTCTGGCCCTGACGCACATCGGCTCTCTGTGCGTGCGCGTGGCGCGCGAGGCATTGGGCGCGGGAGAGGAGGTTTTCCGCGAGATCGCGGCGGGGAACGCGCTGAAAAGCGCCGTGATTCTCTCGCCTCCCGGAATGGGGAAGACCACCATGCTGCGCGACGCGGCGCGGCTGATCTCCCGGGCGGGATGGAATGTGGCCGTGGCGGACGAGCGCGGCGAATTGGCCGCGTGCCGGGAAGGAATTCCCAGACTGGACGTGGGACCGCGCACAGATGTGATGGATCTATGCCCCAAGCACCTGGCGATTCCCCATTTGGTGCGTTCCATGCGGCCGGATATTGTGCTCACGGACGAATTGGGCGATCGGCGCGACGCGGACGCCGTCCTCGACGCAAAGAGATGCGGCTGCCGGGTGCTCGCCACCGCGCACGCGCAGAGCCTTGAAGAGGCTTTGCGCCGCGAGGCCATGGCGCGGATGTTTGCACAGGGAGCGTTTGATCGCCTGTTTTTGCTGGGGGACAGGCCGGGGAAAATCCTGGAGATACGCAATTTGGAACGGGGGAAGCAAAAATGCGGATAGCTCTGTTGGTCGTCGCGGTGGCCCTGTGCTGGGGAGTAGGCCGGGCGCTGGCCGGGGGACTCGAGCGTCGGGAACGAGTAATTCTGGCGCTGATGGATGCGATCCAGCTTTTGCGCATACATATGTTGGACGGGCTCTCGCCTTTGCGGGCGGCGCTGGAGCAGTCGCGCTTCGCGCCGTTTCAGAAAATCGGAAAAGAAATGGGGCCGGAAGGAATTGCGCGCGCATGGGAATGCGCACGGGAAGGCATGATTGGGCGCGGCGGAGCAATGGACAGCTTGCAGACAGAGGAAATCTCCGTGCTCGACCGGTTCTTTGAGGGCCTGGGAATTTCCGGAAAGAGGGAACAGGAGGCGCTGTTTTCGCAGACGCTGCGCGATTTGGGCCGGCTCGGCGAGGAGGCCGGCAAAAACAGCCGGGACAAAGCGAAGCTGTACGGCACGCTCGGCATCCTCGCGGGGTTGGCGCTGGGAATCGGATTTCTCTGAGGAGGCGGGCATGGACATCGATTTTGTCTTTAAAATTGCCGCGATCGGCATCCTGACCTCGGTACTTGCGCAGGTGCTCAATCGCGCGGGACGCGAGGATATCGCGACGCTTGCGACGCTTTCGGGATTGGTAGTTGTGCTGCTGATGGTCGTGGACATGCTCGCGGGATTTTTCGACAGCGTGCGCGCGCTGTTCCAGCTGTAATGGAGACGGTCTATCTCTCGCTTCTGTGCGTGGGCGCGGCGCTGATCTGCGCCATGCTGCGCCCGCAGCGGCCGGAAATGGCGCTGGGGGTGGCGCTGGCCGCAGGAGCCGCGGCGCTTATGCTGCTCTTGCCCGGCTTGCAAAGCGCGGCGCAGGTCATCCGGGAATTCTCCATCCGGGCGCAGCAGGGACAGGACGGCGCGGCGGTCCTCCTGCGCGCGGCGGGCATTGCCCTGCTCGCGGAGTTTGCGCAACAGATTTGCGAGGACGCGGGCGAAAAAGCGCTGGCGGGAAGGATTGAATTGGGGGTAAGGGTGGCCCTTTTCGGGATTGCCGCGCCGCTTTTGCGCGAAGTCTTGGTGGTGGTGGAGGAGGTGCTCCTGTGAGGTTTGCCGTTGCGCTGGCGGTGGCGGCGCTCTTGCTGCTTTCCGGCTTCGGCAATGCCGAACAGGCTCAACAGGCGGAACAGACCGCAGAGATAGATGCCGAAACCATTCTGGAAAATGTGGATCTTTCCCCGTTGGAAGAATGGGCCGGGGAGATCGACATAAAGGAAATGATCCTCTCCATCGCTTCGGGGGACAGCGATTGGGATCTTGAACAGCTTTTCTCTTCTGCGCTGGAGGCGCTGTTGGGGGAATTCTTCGAGGCGCTCAAGATGCTTGCGGGGCTGATCCTGCCCGTGCTCCTGGCGGCTGCAATCGACCAGATGGCCGGGGATGCGCGCGGCGCGCAAGCGGTGGGACAGGTGTGTTTTCTGGTCTGCGCCTTGCAATTGATGCGATGGTTTTTCGGACTGGTTGCCGGCGCGGAAGAACTGATATTGCGAGTGGCAGGTATTTCAGACGCGCTGTTCCCGATACTTTCGACCATTCTTGGCCTGACGGGAGCTACTGCCTCGGCAGCGATGCTTTCTCCGCTTGCGGCGTTGGCCGGCCATGCGTTTTCCGAGCTTTTGAACGGAGTGGCGCTGAAATTGACGGGAATTGCGGCGATTTTGGCCGTGGCGGGAAATCTCAGCCCCAAGATTCGGCTGGATCGGCTGTTTTCGCTGGTTCGCTCGGTGGTCAACTGGCTGACGGGGGTGCTGATGACCGCGTTTTTGGGCGTTGTATCCATGAAAAACCTTCTGGCTGCGAGCTATGATTCTGCCGCCGTGCGCACCGCGCGATACGCGGTGGACAACCTTTTGCCCGTGATCGGCGGCGAGGTAGCCAACACCATGGACGCATTGGTTTCCAGCATTCTGCTGACAAAAAACGCGGTGGGAGTCACGGGAGTGGCGGTGCTCATCGGCGCGTGCGCCCGGCCGCTTCTGGAATTGGTTGCGGCGTTGGCAGTTCTGCGATTGGCTTCGGCCCTGATCGAACCTCTGGGCGCGGACGCGATTTTGCGCTTTACGGATCGCTTTTCGCAAGTCGCGGGAATGCTGACGGTGGTCTGCGCTTCCGGCATGGTAATCCTGCTTCTGCTTCTGGGCGGCGCCCTGATGGCGGGAGCCGGGATCGTCCGGTGAGGAGGGAGTATGGAGATTCTCAAGGATTGCGCCGTCCGCCTCACGGCAGTCTGCGCGCTTTCGGCCGTGGTGGAGCTTCTGTTGCCGGAGGGCGCAAAAAAAAAGGGCGTGCGGTTGCTGGCGGGGCTGTTGACGATGGGAACCATCGTCCGCGCCGCGCTGGAAGCCCTCGCCATGTGGGAGTGAACAGTCAATGCCCGCCTGGAGAGAATGGCTCAACCGGTTGAAGGGCGCGCGCAGGATCGAATGGCTGGTTCTGGCGCTGGCGCTTATATTGGCGGCGCTTTTCCTGCTTTCGAACGCGGATACTTCCGGGCAGGAAACGGTTGCGAAGACGGATTTAGAGGCGCGTTTGGAACGCGTCCTGGAGGCAGTGGACGGCGCGGGCAAGGTGCGGACCATGGTCACGCAGAGGGAGGAGGAGATCATCGGCGTGTTGGTGGTGGCCGAAGGCGCGGGGGAGATGCGCGTGCGGCTGGAGATCGCGCAGGCGGTTCAGGCGCTTTTGGATGTGGAGCTTTCGAGAATCGAGGTCGTGCAGATGCGCGGGGAGGAAGGAACATGAACAAAAACGCGTTGCCGGAAAAAACAGGCAGAATTCGGCGTTGGATGCTCGTCCTGTGTTCGGGAATCCTTATGGCGGTAATGGCAGCGGTCGCCCTGCCGGAATTGCAGAGGCCTCCCGCAGTGGAGACTGCCGCGCAGAATCCCACGCAGGCCCCCGAGGAAGAAGATCCTCTGAAGCAGTTTCGCCTGGAACGCGAACAGCTTCGTGCGATGCAACTGGCGCAGCTCAACGATATCATCTATGGGGAAAAAACCGACGAGGAAACCCGCGCGATGGCCCAAAGGCAGCTTCTCGAATTGACAGACTGGATGGAAAAGGAAGTCACGATTGAGGGCGTGCTTCGTTCGCGCGGCTTTGAAGACGCGCTGGCGACGGTGCATACGGATTCGGTCAACGTGCTGGTGCGTTGCGAATCGATTACCCAGCAACAGACCGCAGTCATTCTCGATCTGGTGCTTGCCGAAACCGGAGTCAGCGGAGGAAACGTCAAGCTCATCCCAATAAATTAAACAGAAGTATTTGCTAACGGCGCGATTATCTGGTATAATAACGGTACGATAGGAAGTCCGGCCTTCGAGAGGGGCAAATTGTTCTCGGGGCGGATTTCGCGGAAAACGCGGCGCAAGCCGCCGCCAAGCGATAGAGCGCAAGGGAGGTACCACTATGAGCGACAATTACCCGTCGGACGTGAAGCTCGACGAAAATCCGGACGGCAGCGTATCCTTTGCCACCGGCGTTGTGGAAACCATCGCGGGCCTTGCCGCGCAGGAGGTGGAAGGCGTGGCCAGCATGGCCAGCGCTTCGACCGGATTTGCGGACATGTTTTCGCGCAAATCCAGCCGCAATTTCACCAAGGGCGTGCGCGTGGACATTGACGGCAACATGGTGGCCGTGGATGTGACGATCGTGGTGGAATACGGCTCTCCGGTTCCGGATGTGGCCAGGAGCATTCAGGAAAATGTCAAAAAAGCCATTGAAACCATGAGCGGGCTGGATGTGCGGAATGTCGATGTGCATGTGCAGGCCGTGAGCTTTGAACGCGAAAACCGCGCGGTTGCCGAACTCAAGGAGCAGCAGAAGAAGATGCTCGAGGAGTCTGTGCGCCGGGAGCAGGAAAAAGCGCAGGCCGAGGCCGTCCGGGAAAATCCGCCTGTCCAGGAGCCTGAGGCGTTCCAGGAGGACGACGCGGACGATTTGGAAAATCTCGAAGAGGATCTTGAGGACGAAGACGAGGACGAGGACGAAGAAGAAATCGAATTGGAAGATATGGAGGAGCCGGAAACAAACGACGCGAAGGAATAAGACCGGAACGCAAAGGAGGGAGACGGGTGAAACTCAGTTTTTGGGATCGGGTTTTGATGTTTCTCTATGTGCTAATTGTGCTTTTTCTGTGCCTTGCCATGGCGCTCCGGCTGTTTGGATTGGATCTGATTGGGGACACGTTTGCCCAGCTGCGCCAGGGAGCGGGCAACGCGGCCTGTTTCATCATCGCCGGAGGCCTGGTGCTGATCCTGGCGCTGCTGAGCGTGTTCATGCTCATGATGATTTTTCAAACGCGCGAAAAACGGCGCAATCGCTCCTTTATCACGGTCAACTCCGATGACGGCGGCCGCGTGCGCGTCGCGATCAGCGTGCTTTCGCAGATGGTGCGCCAAGTGGTCGGCAGGGTCGAAGGCGTGCGCGATATGAAGATCCGCATCGATGGGGATGAGGACGCGGTGGTCGTGGGCGTCGATCTTTCGCTGGACAGCGGCGTGCATGTGCCGACGGTCACGTTCAATATGCGGCGTTCCATTCGCGAACATATCGAAAACAAGTGCGGCGTGGACGTGCGCGATGTGGAGATCACCGTCAATTCCATGGCCGATGCCCAGGCGCCGGAAAAAAAGCGTTTTGCACGCTGGAACCGCACGGAGCGAAAAGCTGCGCAGGAAACGGCGGACGCGCCGATGAATGCGTCTGCGCCAATCGAGACGGCCCCGGAAGTCGCGCTGCCGGTTGAACCGGAAGAAGAGCATTCGGATGCGTTTGAGCCTTCGGAGGAGAGCGTTCCCGCAGAGGAGGTTTCCTTCCCCGAGGAGGCGGAGGAAGATGGTTCGAGCGAGATCGAAAATTCGGATCTGTTTGCGCAAGAGGGAGCGGCGGAAGAGATAGAGACGGAAGACGTCCCCTGTGAACAGACGCAGGAAGAAGAGGGGGATTTCTCCGAAGATCTGTTTTCTTTGGAGGATGAGGACGAGGCGCGTCGGGATCAATCGGAGAATTGAAACGATCGGGAGAAGCGCGCTCCTGGAGCGAGGAAAATCCCAAAGATCGCAGGTTCGCGGCGGAGATCGCGGCCCGCGACGGGCGGCTGCGGCTGCAAGCAATTCTGCTGTGCCGCGGCCGTTGAAACTGTTTCGGAACGGAGAGAATCCCGTTTCCGTCGAGCATATTGATCTGTGAAGGAGCAAAACCAATGAACAGAACCATGGCGCGCGCCCAGGCGATGAAGCTGGTCTATGAATGGGAAATGGGCGGCAATGGCGGCGAGGACACGCGTTTTGACCTCCTGGGCGTGCAGCCCGGCGAGGAAGAATCCGATTACATGGAAGCGTTGTTCGAAGGCGTGATCCGGAATATCGAGGGAATCGATCGGCAAATCGCGCGCTGCGCGCACGGCTGGTCCATCGAGCGCATCAACCGGGTGGATTTGGCCGTTTTGCGGGTGGCAGTGTATGAGTTGGCGTATTGTAAACTTCCCGCGGCGGCTACGATCGCTGCCTCGTTGGAGGTTGCGGACAAGTATTCCACAGAAAAATCTGTCGCGTTTATCAACGGCGTGCTTGGGACGATCGCCCGAGGAGAAAAGGCGTGATGCGCGCTGTATTGGGATTGGATACCAGTTGTTACACCACGTCCTGTGCGCTTGCCGGCGAAGAGGGGATTCTCGCAAGCGAGCGCAGATTGCTGGAGGTGGAACTCGGAAAGCGCGGCCTGCAACAGTCACAGGCCGTGTTTCAGCATATCCATCGCCTGCCGGAGCTCCTGGAGGCGCTTTTTGCGCGGGTCGGGGAGATTCAGATCGCAGGCGTGATCGCAAGTTCCCGGCCCAGAGATGTGGAAGGCTCGTACATGCCGGTGTTCGTCAGCGGGTTTTCCTTCGCGCGTTCGATTGCCGCGGCGCTCGGAGTGCCGTTGTATCAGACAAGCCATCAGCAGGGGCACATTCGCGCAGCCATGGTGGATTCGGGGCTGCAGGAAAAGGAATTCCTGGCCCTGCATCTTTCCGGAGGAACCACGGAGGTGCTTCGAGTCAGCGGGGAGCAAAAGGTCGAACTGTTGGGCGGCTCCAGCGATTTGCACACGGGGCAATTGGTCGATCGCGTGGGGGTACGCATGGGCCTGCAATTTCCGGCCGGGCCGGAGCTGGAACGCCTCGCCCGTGAGGGACAGGCCCAATCCAGGATGCCCCTTTCGCATAAAAAAAATGAAATATCCTTTTCCGGCGCAGAGGCGCAGGCCATGCGGATGCTGGAAAGCGGAGAATCCCGGGAAAATGTCGCCGCAGAGGTGTACAGCTATTTGACGCGCGCGGTGGCGTGGATGATTTCCATGGGCTATGAAAGGACGCGGCTTCCTTCGGCGTTGATTTCCGGAGGGGTCGCCTCTTCCGCGCTTTTGCGCGAACGCCTGCCGGAACGGCTGGGGCGGTTGGGTTGCCCGGTGCGGCTGCATTTTGGACGCCCCGAATATTCGGGGGACAATGCCTGCGGGGTTGCCCTGATCGGATGGGAAAAACATGCAAGGAGTTGAGGACAAATGGCGATTCGCATGGATGGCAAGAAGATTGCCGCGGAGATTCGCGGCGAACTCAAGGGACGTGTGGAGGCGCTCAAGGCCCGGGGAATCGAGCCGTGCCTGGCGGTGATTTTGGCCGGAGACGATCCGGCAAGCAAGATCTATGTGCGGAACAAAAAGCGCGCGTGCGAGGAAATTGGCATTCGATCCCTGGAAATCCTGCTTCCGGAAAGCGTGACCGAGCAGGAATTGATTGAGAAGATCCGCGAACTGAATGAAGACAGAAGCGTGCACGCGATGCTCGTGCAGCTTCCGTTGCCCCGGCAGATCGATTCCCTGAAGGTGCTGGATGAGATCGCGCCGGAAAAGGATGCAGACGGCTTCCATGTGGTCAATGCCGGGCGCCTGTTTACGGGAAGGGCAAGCGTGCTTCCCTGTACGCCTGCCGGATGCATGGAACTGATCCATCGCGCGGGCGTGGAGGTGAGCGGCAAGACGGCCGTGGTGGTCGGACGTTCGAACATCGTGGGCAAACCCATGGCGCAATTGCTGCTCAATGAGAACGCGACGGTCACCATCTGCCATTCGCGCACCCGCAATCTCGGCGAGATCACCCGGAAGGCCGATATATTGGTTTGCGCGGTCGGGCGCGCGAAGATGGTGACGGGGGAGATGGTCAAACCCGGCGCGTGCGTCATCGATGTGGGCATGAACCGCCTGGAGAACGGCAAAGTGGTGGGAGACGTGGATTTTGAGAGCGTGGACGAGGTCGCCGGCTATTTGACCCCGGTTCCCGGCGGCGTGGGACCGATGACCATCGCGATGCTGATGCAAAACGCGATTTTGGCCGCGGAAAAACATGGATGATCGATGGACGCTCTCTGTATCGGAGCTCAACGAATATGTGCGCAAGCGCCTGGCGGGAGATCCGCTGTTGCGCACGGTTGAGGTGACGGGAGAGATTTCCAATTACAAGCACCATATCAGCGGGCATCGCTATTTCGCGCTCAAGGACGAGGGCGCGCGCGTGGCGTGCGTGATGCTCAGAACCCAGGCGGAGGGGCTGGACTTTCGCCCGGAAGACGGGATGCGCGTGACGGTGCGCGCGAGCGCGTCGATCTATGTGCGCGACGGGAGCTATCAGCTCTATGTCAATTCCATGCGGCTCTCGGGTGCGGGAGAATTGTATCTGCGATTTGAGGCGCTCAAGAAAAAGCTTGCGCAGGAGGGGTTGTTTGATCCCGCGCGCAAGCAGCCCATCCCGCTGTTTCCGCGGGTGCTGGGCGTGGCGACTTCCGAGGACGGCGCGGCCATCCGCGATATACTGCGCGTGGCGCGCGCCCGGAACCCGCGCATTGAGATCGTTCTCGCGCCGTGCGCGGTGCAGGGCGCTTCGGCTGCCGCGGAAATCGTGCGCGCGATCGAGCATCTCAATCGCGACGGCCGCAGCGAGGTGATCCTCGTCGGTCGCGGCGGCGGGTCGCTGGAGGATTTGTGGCCGTTTAACGAGGAGATCGTGGCGCGGGCAATCGCGGCGTCGGCGATCCCGGTGATTTCCTGCGTGGGGCACGAAATCGACTTCACCATTGCGGATTTTGTCGCGGATGTACGCGCGGCGACGCCTTCCAATGCGGCAGAATTGGCCGTGCCGGTGGTTGCGGAAATGCGGGAGGCCGTCCGGCAATTGGGCGGGCGGCTTGGATACGCGCTCCGGCGTGCGCAGCAGCTGCGCCTGGCGCGGTTGGATGCGATTGGGCAAAGGCCGTGGAAAAAGATGCCGGAAAGGATTCTTTTGGAACCGCGCGCCGCACGCCTGGGAGAACTGCAATCCCGGATGTCGCTTGCCATGGAACGCGGTCGAGAGCGGCGGGAACGGCGATTGCAATTGGCGGATCGCGCGCTTAGAGCACTGGATCCGACGGGCGTGTTGCGGCGGGGATACGCGGTGGTGCGCCGAGAGGGAAGATGCGTGACCGGCGCTGCGCTGCTCCGTCCCGGAAACGCGATCTGGGTGCAATGGGCGGACGGAAGCGTTGCGGCAGAGGTAAAGGAGCTTGAAAATGGGCGAGATGACATTTGAACAGGGCATGGAGGAATTGGAGAGACTCGTGCGGGGGCTTGAGGCGGGAGAGATGTCCCTGGAAGAGTCCTTTCAGGCCTTTGAAAGAGGAATTCATCTGGAAAAGGCGCTCAAAAAGATGCTGGAGGAAGGGGACGCGAAGATTCGCGTGCTCACGGAGGAAGGAGAGCGCGCGATGCGCGGGGAGGGGCAGGAATGAGGACATTGGCGGAATACGCTTCCCTTGTGGAACAGCGCCTGCCGGAATATCTGCCCGCTGCGGAGGAGGGCGGCCTGATTCTCAATCACGCCATGCGCTACAGCCTGCTTGCGGGGGGAAAGCGCCTGCGGCCGTCGATGGTGCTGGCGGCGGTGGAAATGCTGGAGGGCGATCTGGAAGAGGCGATGCCCTTTGCCTGCGCGGTCGAGATGATTCACACCTATTCCCTGATTCACGACGATCTTCCCGGCATGGACAATGATACCCTGCGCCGGGGACGGCCCACCAATCACATGGTCTTTGGCGAAGGACAGGCGATTCTCGCGGGGGACGGCCTGCTGTCCCTGGCCTTTGAGACGATGCTGGCGCAGGGGAAAAAGCGGCCCGAGCGCGCGGAGGCGTATCTGAGCGCCATCGCGGAGATTGCGACGGGCGCCGGCGCGGGCGGCATGGTGGCGGGCCAGAGCCTGGATCTGGAATATGAGCGGAACGGATCTCCCGCGGATCGGGAAGACGCGCTTTTCCGAGTGCAGCGCGGAAAAACCGCGTGCATGTTCCTCTATCCCCTTCGCGCGGCCGGAAAGCTCGCCGAGGGGACGGAGGAGACGCTTCGTGCGCTCGAGGAGTACGGCCGGGCGTTCGGGATGCTCTTTCAGGCGACCGACGATCTTTTGGATGTGCTCGGAGAGGCCAAGGAGGTCGGAAAGACGCTGGGGAAGGACGCGCAGAGCGGGAAATTGACCTGCATAAGCGTGTTCGGCGTGGAAGGAACCCGTGCGCTCGTGCGCGAGGAACGCGCTCGGGCGGAAGCGGCCCTCGAAAGGTTTGGAAAGAGGGCGGAATTCTTCCTCGAACTGGTCCGTAAAATGGAAAACCGCGTGAAGTAGGAGCCGATACGAATGCTCAAGGAGATACACAGTCCCGCGGATCTCAAAAAACTGACGCTTCCGGAATTGGAGGCGCTTTCCGAAGAGATTCGGCGGGAAATTATCGAGGTCGTGACGCGACAGGGGGGCCATCTCTCTTCCAATTTGGGAGCGGTGGAATTGACGCTGGCGATCCACTATGTCTTCGACTGCCCGGAAGACAAATTGGTCTTCGATGTGGGCCATCAGGCGTATTGCCACAAGCTCATCACGGGAAGGCAGGAAGCGTTTGAAAAGCTGCGTGCCAAGGAGGGCACGAGCGGGTTTCCTGCGTTTTCCGAAAGCGAGTACGATTGCTTTACCGCCGGGCACGCTTCCACGGCCATTTCCGCGGCGCTGGGCATGGCGCGTACCCGCGACGTGATGGGCGGCAAGAACCATGTGCTGGCCGTGGTGGGCGACGGGGCGCTGACCGGCGGCATGTGCTATGAGGCGCTCAACGATGCGGGACAATCCGGGACGCGCATGATCGTGATCATCAACGACAACGAGATGTCCATCTCCAGAAACGTCGGCGCGATGGCGAAATACCTCACGGATCTGCGCCAGTCCAAGGGATACCGCGCGCTCAAGCGCCATGTGCGTTCGGGATTGGAGGCCATTCCACATATCGGCGTAAAGATGTTCCGCTTTGTGGAAAGGTTGCGCGATTGGCTCAAGGCATCGTTGGTGGATGGCAAGTTCTTTACCGCCTTGGGCTTTCGATATCTCGGCCCGGTGGATGGACACGATTTAAAGCGCCTGATCCGCGTGCTCAGGCGCGCCAAGGAAGAAACCAAGCCCCTGATCCTGCATGTGGTCACCACCAAGGGAAAGGGATATCGTCCGGCTGAGTCCCATCCGGATCAGTTCCACGGAGTCTCGCCGGTGTATTATGTAGAGAATACCGCCGCGGAGGAGATTTCGGCAGGAAAGCTGGCCTGCAAGGAATTGTTGGCGCTGGCGGAGAACGACATTCGCATCAGCGTCGTGACTGCCGCCATGCCTATCGGCACAGGGATGGTGGATTTCGGCAAAGCGCATCCGGATCGGTTTTTTGATGTGGGCATCGCGGAGGAACACGCGGTGACCATGGCGGCGGGCATGGCCTTTAGCGGAATGAAGCCGTATGTGGCGATCTATTCGACGTTTTTGCAGCGGGCAGTGGATCAGATCTCTTCGGATGTGTGCCTGAATTCCCTGCCGGTTACCTTTCTGATTGACCGCGCGGGATTGGTCGGAGAAGATGGAAAGACGCATCAGGGCGTATTTGATCTGAGCTATCTGCGGATGCTCCCCAATATGATCATTGCTTCGCCGCGCGACGCGCGCGATCTGAAGCGCCTGGTGCGCCTGAGCGCGCAGATCGATGCCCCGATGGCGATTCGCTATTCCAAGGCGCTGGAGGATATGGGCGCGAGGATGCAGCTTTCCGGAGAGTTCGGCTTGGGTCAGTGGGAGCTTTTGAGCAGCGGGAAAGACGTGATGTTCCTGGCGGTGGGCCGGATGGTGCAGATGGCCATGCAGGCGACCATCGAATTGATGGGCAAGGGCGTGCAGGCAGGCGTGGTGGACGCGCGCTTTGTCAAGCCCATGGACGAAGGCCTTCTCCGGCGCGTGGCAGGCGAGACGAACATGATCGTGACAGTCGAGGAAAACGTGCTTTCCGGAGGATTCGGGGAAGGGGTTTTGGATTGGTTGACGCGGCAGGGATTGCAGGCGCGCGTGCTGAATCTCGGCGTGCCCGATGAATATGTAGAGCACATGCGCGTGGAAGAGCAATTGGAGCAATGCGGATTGTCCGCGCTTGGAATTGCCGCGCGGGTCTTGGAGGCGCTGGGATGAAGGGACGACGCGCGGATGAGCGCCTGATGGAAGAGATGCGCCTGGAAAGCCTTCAGCTCGCGCGGGCGCTGATTTTGGAAGGTCGCGTATTTGCGGGAGAAAAAAAGATTTTGAGTGCCGGAGAGAAGATCGCGCCCGAGGCCGCGCTGCGCGTCAAGGGAGCGTTGGATCGGTATGTCAGCCGGGGTGCGCACAAGCTGTTGCGCGCGCTGGAGGCGTTCGAAATTTCGCTGGAAGGGCGGATATGCGTGGATGTCGGCTCTTCCACGGGAGGATTTACCGATGTGATGCTGCGCGCGGGCGCTGAGAAGGTCTATGCGGTGGACGTGGGCTACAATCTTCTGGACTATCGGTTGCGCTCGGATGCGCGCGTATCGGTGATGGAAAGAACCAACGCGCGTTTTTTGACCCCCGAGCTTTTTCCCGAAAGGCCCTCCTTTGGCGCGACGGACGTTTCCTTTATTTCGCTCAAGGCCGTGTTGCCGGCGGCATTGGGGATTTTGGAAGGCGCGGATCGGCGGTTTGTGGCGCTGGTTAAGCCGCAATTTGAAGCCCCCAGGGAAAAGGTGGGAGAAAAGGGCGTGGTGCGCGATCCGGCGGTGCATGAATCCGTTCTGCGGGACATATTGGATTTTGTGCCCGGGACAGGCTGGGCCGCGCGCGGTTTGGATTTTTCTCCCATACGCGGGCCGGAAGGCAATATCGAGTTTTTGTTGGACCTTTGCCCGGCGGAAAATTGCCCGGTCGTTTTGCATGAAAATGCAATTTCGCAAACAATCCGTCGAGCTTATGACAAATTCATTAAATCGCCCCAATAGCTCTTGTAAACGGAGCAAATTTTATATACCATAATAAGCAGTATGGGAGGGGTTTGTGTGGAAATCCAGCGCGTCGGCATTCTTTGGAATCCGGAGAAGGCCGGGGGGCTGGCCGTTGCCAAACGGCTGACGGAGGCGCTTGAGCGGCGCGGAGTTTCGGTTCGGCTGGATAAGGCGTTGGCCGCGCATCTTGGTCGCGCCTCTGCGCGGGATTTTTCGGGATGTGATTTGTTGGCGGTTTTGGGGGGCGACGGCACATTGCTCTCCGCCATGGATATCGCCATTCCGCTGGATCTCCCGATGCTTGGAATCAATTTGGGACGGCTCGGCTTTCTGAGCGAAGTGGAGCCGGAAAATCTGGAGAGAGATCTGGATCGGCTCCTGATGGGGGAAGGTACGCTCGAAGAGCGGATGCTGTTGCAGATCGAGGGAGAAGACGCGGATCGCATGGTGGCGCTCAATGAGATCTCCATCATGCGGCGGGGCCAGTCGATCGGAATTCTTTCGCTGGAATTGGAGATCGACGGCGTGGTGATCGACCGCATATCAGGCGATGGGCTGATCGTGGCTACGGCTACGGGTTCGACCGCCTATTCGTTGTCTGCGGGCGGACCGATTGTTTCCCCGGGACTGGACTGCTTTGTTCTCACTCCGGTTTGCCCACACACCATGAACGCGCGCCCGGTGGTCGCCGGGGCGGACACGCGCATTGTGGTGCGCGTGTTGGGGGATCCCTCTTCTACACACGCCGTATTGGACGGACGACGGACGCTGGCGCTCGGCGCTCGGCGCCCGGGAATTTCTATCGTCAAAGCAGAGAAAAAAGCGCGCTTTTTGCGCTTGAACCAACGCAATTATTTCGATCTTTTGCGCAGAAAGCTTTCGCAATGGACGCACTGAACCCATCATAAGAGCAGGAGGCCCCGCCATGAAGAGCGTACGCCATGATATGATATTGGAAATCATCGAGCAGAAGGATATTGAGACGCAGGAAGAATTGGCCGCGGAGCTGAAGGCACGCGGCGTCAAGGTCACGCAGGCAACCGTTTCCCGGGATATCAAGGAGCTTCGGCTGGTCAAGGCGCTCTCGGAAAACGGAGGGTATAAATATGCGACCGCGGAGCGCGCGGAAAAGGGCATGAGCGAGCGGTACATTCGTATTTTGGCGGAGTCCGTGCAATCGATCGACAGCGCCGCGAATTTGATTGTCATCAAGACCATCAACGCCGGCGGAAATGCTGCCGGGGAAGCCGTGGATTCGCTCAAATGGCCGGAAATCGTGGGAACCATCGCAGGGGACAATACGATTTTGGTGATTGCGCGCTCGGAAGAGGCGGTAGAAAGCGTGGTCAATCGCTTCCACACGCTGATCAAGAGATAGGCAACAACCGCAACAAAGGATAAGAGGTCGCAAGCCCGTGCTTCTGGAAATTGACATTCATAATATCGCCCTGATTGAGGCGCTCAGCGTGGAATTCTCGCCGGGCTTTAATGTGCTGACCGGAGAGACGGGCGCGGGCAAATCGATTGTGGTGGACAGCCTGAATTTGGCGCTGGGAGGGCGCGCAGATCGCGAACTGATTCGCGCCGGAGCGGATCGTGCGAGCGTGCGGGCGTTGTTTGACGTATCCGGGAATGCGCGCGCGAAGGCCCTGCTCGGGGAAATGGGCCTGGAATGCGAGGACGGTCTGGTGACGGTGCTGCGCGAATTGACCGCTTCCGGGCGCAACGTGTGCAGGGTGAACGGGATGCTCGTCCCGCTTGCGCAACTCAAGCGCCTGACGGCGCAGCTTGCGGATATTCACGGGCAGCACGAGCACCAGGCGCTGATGGACCCGGCGCGGCACATGGGCTTTGTGGATGCCTTTGGGGACGGCGCGCACAGGGAGCTTTTGCAGAGCGTCGCGGAGCAATATGCGCAGCGCATGGCGCTGGCGGGGGAGATCAAGCGGGCGCTTTCGGGCGCGGCTTCGCGCGAGCGGGAAATCGAGGATTTGACGCGCGCGGTTAAAGAGATTGAGGAGGCCCGCCTTAAGCCCGGCGAGGAGGAAGCGCTTTTAAAAAAGAACGCGCTTTTGGAAAACGCCGGACGGGTGCAGGAGGCGCTGGATACTGCTTATGCCCTGATCTATGATCAGCCTTCCAACGCGCAGGAGGCGTTGAGCTTGGCTGCAAAGGCCATGGCGGGCATTGAGGAATTGGACGCGCGCTATCGGGAAATTCGAGAGAGGGTCGATGAGGCGCGCGTTGCCGTCCGGGAATTGGGACGGGAACTTGGCGATTTGCGCGAAGAGGTGGAGTATGACCCCGCGCTGGCCGATCGCATTGCCGATCGCTTGGAAACGATCCGCCGCCTCGAAAAGCGATATGGGCCGGAGCTTTCGGACGTGCTCGATTATCTTGCCGACGCAAAGGCGCGGCTCGGCGCGCTTGCGGCGGGAGAAGACGGTTTGGAGGAGAAAAAGAAGCGCCTGCGCGCCATGGACGCGCGTCTCAAGGCGGATTGCGCGCGCTTGACGCAGTCGCGAAAAGACCTTTCCGAAAAGCTTGCGGCGGGCATTCTTTCGCATCTGCGGGATCTGGGCATGGGCAAGACGCGCCTGGAGATCGCGATCCGGCCCGCAAAAATCACTTCCACAGGGGGAGACGATGTGGAGTTTCTCCTTTCCCCCAATCCGGGAGAGGCGCTCAAGCCGCTTTCAGCCATTGCTTCCGGCGGCGAAATTTCCCGCGTGATGCTGGCGATCAAGGCCGTATCCATGGAGGAATACGGGGTGGATTCGATGGTGTTCGACGAGATCGATACCGGCGTTTCCGGACGCATGGCGCAGGCCGTGGGGGAGAAGATGGCGAAGATCGCCGCCTCGCGACAGGTCTTGTGTGTGACGCATCTGCCCCAGATTGCGGCGCTGGCCGACCGGCATTTCGTCGTAGAGAAGACGGTGGCAGAGGGACGAACGGGTTCCAATGTGCGCGCGCTGGATGAAGAAGGCCGCGTGCGGGAGATTGCCCGGCTTGTCGGTGGCGCGGAGGAGAGCGCAAGCGCGCTCGCACACGCGCGCAATCTGCTGGAAGAGGCGAAGGCGAGAAAACGCCTGCTTGCAGAACGAAACGGATAATGCGCATGGCCATTTCATGCAAAAGGGCGATACTGCAGAATTGCAATTTCTGCGGCATCGCCCTTTTATAGATGCGAGGGCGCGGAATGGATTTCCACGCCCCCGCAAAGGAAGTTATTCGTCGATGATCTGCAGCTCGACGGTCAGGTTCAATTCCTGATAGTCATCGAGCTTGTTGCCGTTCTCGTCGTAGTAGCGGTAGGCCTTGATCTCCATCGTGTCGCCCGCGGACAATTCATCGATCCTCGCCATCAGCTCGCTGGTGGTATAGATCCTCTCGCCGTCCACTTCCGTGATGATGTCGTTGGCCTGCAGGCCCGCAGCTTCAGCAGGGGTACCTTCCTCAACAGAGATGACCTGCACGCCGGCCGGCGGATAGTTGCGCATTGGCTCGTCCGGGCCGTTTTCGAAATCGGCGACGGTGACGCCCATGCGCGGCCGCACGACCTTGCCGGTTTCAATCAGCTGATTGATGACATCCTTGACGGTGTTGATCGGGACGCAGAAGCCCAGGCCCTCGAAGATGCTGGAGTAGTTGTACATCATCTTCAGCGTCGGGATGCCGATCAATTCGCCCTTGGAGTTGAGCAGCGCGCCGCCCGAGTTGCCGGTATTGATGGCCGCGTCTACCTGGATAACGGAAACCGAGCGAGTGAAGCTGCCGGAGGCGGAGACGCCTTCACGCTCCAAACCGGAGATGATACCGGCCGTTACCGTACCGAAGAGGACTTCATCGCCGCTGCCGGGATTGCCGATGACAATTGCCAGTTCGCCGATTTGCAGCTGATCCGAATCACCCATGGGAACGGGGGTTGCATCCGAGGGAGCGCTTTGCTCAAATTTGAGAACAGCGATGTCTGTTCCGTCATCTGCGCCGACAAGAGTCGCATCCATGACCGTACCATCCAGCCATTCGATCTCATAGGAAGTATTGGTATCGTCCCCCGCGTCAATGACGTGGTTGTTGGTCAGAATGTATCCGCCGGTGCCGTCCTCATCCGTCTGGATGTAGGTGCCGGAGCCGTAGCCGTACGCCTGCGATTCCACCTGGCGGGTCTGCCGGTTCCAGGACTCTACATATGTGGTGACCAGGACAACGCTGGGGCGGACATTGGCCGCGATTTCGGGAACGGGATTTGTGGAGGAGTAGATACTGTCATAGCCGACGGTTCCCGATTCCGCCGAAGCCGCCTGTTGCGTGCGCTGATACGCCACGCCGGTCCCGATGATTCCCAAACACAGAACAATTGCGAGAATAAAACTTATACGTTTGAATGCCGAATTCTTTTTCATGGTATTTGCACCTCTTTCCTTGGTCTGGGTATAGTATAGCAACGGGTTTCGGAAATCGAATGAATAAATTGTTAACGATTCACGGGAATTTCCTTGTTCTCCCGATCTTCGCGCAACGCGAAGGAAAACACGGTTTTGCCTTCCTCAGAGCGCGCCTGGATCCGGCTGTCGTGCTGATCAAGGATGCGCTTGACGATCGAAAGCCCCAATCCCGTTCCCATACCGGAAGTATGCGCCTTGTCGGCCTTATAAAAACGGTCGAAGATGAAGGGTAAATCTTCCGGGGAAATTCCGGGGCCGTTGTCTTCCACCCATACGAGGATATTTTTCCCCTCGCGCCGCGCGCCGACGGAAAGGCGCCCTTTTTCCGGCAAAAATTTCAACGCGTTGTCGATGAGATTGGTCATGACCTGGCGAATGCGATCCGGATCCGCACGGACAAAGCGGGGATCGTCGTCTAAAGTGACTTCGACTTCAATCTGTTTTTCCTCAATGCGCTTTTCAAAGGAAAGAACGCTCAGACGAATGAGTTCGTTGAGATCCGTCCGCTGCAAATGCAGGGGGAATTTTCCGGAATCCATGCGCGAGAGATCGAGAAGGTCACGCACCAGATCGGTCAGACGATTGGTTTCGTCAAGCACCACGCCCATGTACTTGGCGCGATCGGCCGGATCGATGGTGCCATCCTGCAAGGCTTCCACATATCCCCGGATGCTGGTCAGGGGACTGCGCAGTTCATGGGAAACATTGGCCACGAAGCTCTTGCGCGATTCTTCCAGATTGGAAAGCTCAAAGGCCATCTGATTGATGGAATCCCCCAATTTCTGCAATTCGCCGCCGCATTGGAGATTTACGCGCCGGTCCAATTTTCCCTTGGCGAAGGTGTTGACGGCGTCAGTGATCTCCCGGAGGGGTTGAATCTGACTTCGTGCCAATACCAGGGAGAAAAGTGTGCCCAAGATCAAAACACCCAATCCCGCGAGCAGAAGCATAGGAAGCATGTCCGTGATATGAACTTGCAAGGACTCTGTAGAAATATGCAGGAGCACCGCGCCCACGACATGGCCTTCGCTGTATTTCCAGGGAACGCCGATGGTCACGATTTCCTTGCCCAGTTCCGGGAACAGGCCTTTTACACGGATTTCTTCTCCCCTGCTGATTTTCAGAAGTTGCTCGTTTACAGCCTCGCTGGTTAGGTATTCCGAAGTGTTCCAACTGCTGTCCAGATACTCCACATAGTTGTAATTCGAACCGTAGCTGACGATCCACACATCCGCATTGTAGCGATCGTGAATATCGGCCAGTTTGCTGCGGATGACGAATTGCATGGTGGAATTTTCCCGGATCGAACTGAGCAGGTTGAGCCGGGACATGTATTCAGCCACCTCGCGCGCCTGTGAAAACACCTCGGCTTCATAGGACTCCTGCCGATCGATTTGCAGACTGGTGGCAAGGACTGCGGTAAAGAGCAAAACCGTAAACACCGTAATCAGCAAAAATGCCAGAAACGTTCTCCAGAAGATCCCTCCGCGCAAACTATTTCACCTCGAACTTATACCCCACGCCCCAAACCGTCTTGATTTGCCAGCCGAGGCTTTCGCTGCCGGTCAGTTTTTCGCGCAGGCGCTTGACATGGACGTCCACCGTGCGCGAATCTCCGAAGAAATCATATCCCCACACCTGTTCGAGCAATTGCTCGCGCGTAAATACCATGCCCGGATGGCTGGCCAGAAAATACAAAAGCTCGATTTCCCGGGGCGGCATTTCCAGTTCCTTGCCCATGTAGGAGACGGTGTACTGGCTGATGTTGATCGTCAATCCCGGAAAGACGAGTTCCTTGCTGGGTTCGTCGGTAACCTGATAGCGCCGGATGACCGCCTTGATGCGCGCCACCAATTCCTTCATATCAATGGGCTTGACCATGTAATCGTCCGCGCCCAATTCCAACCCCAGAACCTTGTCGAAGGTTTCATCCTTGGCGGTGAGCATGATAATGGGAATGTTGGAAATTTTGCGAACCTCCCGGCAGACTTGCCAGCCGTCCATGCCCGGAAGCATGATGTCCAGGAGGATGAGATTGGGCGGCGTGGAGCGAAAGAGCTTTAACGCCTCGTCGCCCCTGTCGGCCATAATGACTTCATATCCCTCTTTTTCCAAATAGAGGTTGATCAGCTGCCGAATATTGGGATCATCGTCCACCAGCAGAATCTTCGATTTCATACAAGCGCCCCCTTCCAAGAATATTGTACCCCGGGCTCATGAACGGGTTGTGAACAAATATCGGAGAATTTCTTATTTCAACGTAACCACCGTCACGCCGTCCTCGCCTTCCCCATAACGGCCCAGGCGGAATTCTTCGACGGCGGGATGCTTTTTCAGATGCTTCTGAATGCCCGCGCGCAAGACGCCCGTGCCCTTGCCGTGAATGATGCTGACGAGCTTGAGGCGGTTGAGGACCGCCCCGTCCAGGAACATGTCCACGCTGAGGATTGCATCCTCCAGGGTCATCCCGCGCACGTCGCATTCCGTCTCCACCACGCGCGGAGAAATGGAAACCGTTCCGCCGCCGAATTTTTTCTTCGGCTTTTCCGGAGGCAACAGACGGGTATCCTGCACGCGCACCTTCAATTTCATGGAACCTGCCTGCACGCGCACTTCCCCCTTGCTGTCCGGAGCGGCAAGCACTTCGGCGCGGGTATTGAGCGTAGTCAGAAGCACCTGATCCCCGGGCTTGAGGCTCTCGGGCGGAGCATCGCCGGAAGCCTGGCCGAGAGACAGCCGCTCGGAATTCTGATCGATTGCGTCCTGCAACTGGGCGCGGAGATTGTGCAGCTCATGCTCCTTGAGGTTGCCCGCGTTCTTTTTCTTCAATTCCGCGATGACCTGTTCGCTTTCGCGCTGCGCCTTTTGGAGAATGCGCTTGGCCTCGTCCCGCGCCTTTTTCAATTCCGCCTCGCGGCGGGCCTCCAACTCCTTTTGCAGCTTTTCCGCCTGCTGACGGATGCGCTGGGTGTCCCGATGCGCCTCTTCGGCAAGCACGCGCTCCTTTTCCGCGATCTGCCGATGATATTCGGCGTTGGCGATCACGTCTTCGAAGCGGATTTGATCCTTGCTCAGGCGCTGCGCGGCATCCTCGATCAAAAACTCCGGAAGGCCGAGCTTTTTCGAGATTTCAAAGGCATTGGATTTGCCGGGCACGCCGATGAGCAGCCTGTAAGTGGGGCGCAGGGTTTCCACATCGAATTCCACCGAAGCATTCTCCACCCCGGGCGTGGAGAGGGCAAAGGCCTTCAATTCGCTGTAATGCGTGGTTGCCAGCGTGATAACCCGGCGCTTGAGCAGGTGTTCCAAAATGGACATGGCCAGCGCCGCGCCTTCCGTGGGGTCCGTGCCCGCGCCCAATTCGTCAAACAGGGCCAGGGATTGCGGCGTGACGTTTTGAAGGATTCCCACGATGTTGGTCATATGCGAGGAAAAGGTGGAAAGCGATTGCTCGATGGATTGCTCGTCGCCGATATCTGCGAAGACCTCGTCAAAGACCGAAAGCTCCGATCCGAAGGCGGCCGGGATCTGCAAGCCGGACTGCGCCATGAGCGTGAGCAAACCCACGGTCTTGAGCGTGACGGTCTTGCCGCCGGTGTTTGGCCCGGTAATGACCAGTTCGGTAAATTCCTCTCCCATCCACAGATTGGAGGGGACCACTTTTTCCGGATCGATCAGGGGATGGCGCGCCTCGATCAGGCGAATGCGCCCCTCCTGGTTGAGCTTGGGCATGACGGCCTTCATCTCGCGGGCGAGCAGCGCGCGAGCGAAGATCATATCCAATTGGCTCAGGATCTGCAGGTTGTGCCGGTACAGTTCCGCGTCCGGCGCCACGCGATCGGAAAAATCACGCAGGATGCGATCAATCTCCTGACGCTCCTTGAGATTCCACTGCTTGAGGTCGTTTCCGATTTCCACCACGCTTGCAGGCTCGATAAACAGGGTCGATCCGCTGGCGGACTGATCGTGAATCAATCCCGGAACAAATTGCCGACTGTCCGCGCGCACCGGAACCACATAGCGCCCGTTGCGCATGGTGATGATGGCATCCTGCAAATACTTCTGCATACTGGAGGAGCGCAAAATCGCGTTGAGCTTTTCGCGCACCCGGTCGTTGAGAAGGCGGATGTGGCGGCGGATGTCATACAGTTCCGGGCTGGCGCGATCGGCCATCTCGTCCTCGGAGAGGATGGCGTTGAAGATTTCCTCTTCCAGCCCCCGATTGGTGGAGAGAGAAGAAGCCATTTCGCTCAAAAGCGGCGTCTCCTCTCCATGCGCGACCAGCGCGGAACGAAGGGTTCTCGAGGCGCGCAGCATTTCGCCGATTTGCAAAAGCGCCTTCATGGAAAGCACCGCGCCGACCTTGCACAATTGCAGATATTCCCGGACATCCGGGAAATAGGTCATGGGAGAACCGCCGTGCCAGGCAAACGCGCTGAGAGCTTCTTCCGTTTGATTTTGCAGCGTTTGGACGGCGGCAAAGTCGCTTGCAGGCGCGAGCGCGTTCGCGGCCTCGCGTCCCAGGGAAGAAATCGCGTATTTGGAGAGCATGGCGCGGATTTTCGGAAATTCCAATACGCGCAGGTTGCGATCTTGCATGGTTTATTCCACTCCTCGGAAGTAATGCCCCGTGGTAAACGCGATATTTTCCAGATCGCGCCATTCGGGGAGCGCGCGGAAATCGCCGCCGTCCAGCGCGGTTCTGTGCAGGAGGGTGAGCGCTCGCACATCTTCATCCGGGCAGAAGGAAATTTGCCAGGCCCGGGACGGACAAAGCTGCCTTCGCAGGCAGAAGTGCGCCACCGAGTTGAGCACCTGTACCACACACCCCTCCTCGGAGGCGATACGGCGCAGCGGGAAGCGCGCGTTGCGGCGATCGAGGAGAACCTGGCGATCGCAGGTTTCCTCCGGCGCGGCCTTATCACAGAAGCGGCAGGACGCATGGGCACCCGCGTCGCCCCGTTGGGCGCGCAGGGGACAATGCCGAAGCTGCATCAGGGGAACGCGGCCGTAGACCCAGAGTTCCTTTTCCCCGGGCAGAGCGGCGATTTGCCGCGAAGTCAATTCCAGGGAAGGAAGATACCGCCGAAGTTTTGCCTGCTCGACGGCAAGCGAATTGGTCAGATTCAGCCCATAGTCTCCCCGCCGCTCTCCCGGCCAATCCATCGAAAGATGGGCGACGTTGGAAAGATAGGTGGCGACAATGCGATCCCGATGCAGGCGCGCCCAGGAAAAAAGCGCGTCCAGGGTTTTTTCGGAGGCGACCTGCGGAAGCGCCAGCGCGAACGGATGGCCTTCCAGAATCCGCAATGCGCTTTCCAGCGCCGCCGGACGGAGGTCCCATGGCTGGAAGACAATTTCCTCCGCGCCCGCTTCCAGCGCCGCGAGCAATTGTTCTGCGTCGCCCGAGCGCGCGATCAGAATAGGGGTTTGCGCGCAGCGAGGTTCCGCCCATGCAAGGGAGGGCGCCGCTTCGGGAAAAACCGGCTGGCGATAGGGGCGCAGCCGGACTTCGGACAGGCCGTCCAGCGCGTCGCGCCGCAGGGCGTTGATCTGCGAAAGGGGCAGAAAGGCCCACGCGTCCGCATCGATTTCCACGGCTTCCATTCGATAGGGCGTGCCGCCGGTCTTCATCAATTGTTCTTTGCAGCGCAGGAGATCCAGCGGATGCTTTTCCGCCCGGGAGACGATCTCGCCCATGGCGGAGAAAGAAGCCTCTCCCTGCAGTACGGTCAATTCCGCCGGACGGCCGATCTTGCAGGTCAGACGCGCCCGAACGGGAACCTGCCTCCGGGGATGCTCCAGGCAGAGGCGCGCCTGGGCGAGTTGACGCCGGCTGGTCAGGCGCCAGAGCGTATCGCCGGGGCGCGCCTCGGGACAGGGAACAATTTCGCCGGACGCGCCGCGCAGAGAAACGGGAAGATCTTCTTCTCCAGGGCGGCGCAGGGCCAGCGCGTCCGCAGATTCGACCTCCCGATCGAGCCGGACGCTTCCCCGCAGGCCCTGCCCGACGCGCACGCCCATGGGATTGGGACGTTCCGTGGAGAGAAATTCCCCGTCCCGCAGGCCGCGCAGATAGCCGTCGGTAAATCCTCCGCGGTTGAAAATCTGCAAAAGCGCCTCCCGATCGTCGGGAGAGATATTCCCGCCGTCCAGGGCGCGGCGATAGACATCTGTCACCACGGCCACATATTCCGGGCGCTTCAGGCGTCCCTCGATTTTCAGGGAAGAGACTCCCGCCGCTTCCAGCGCGCCGAGATGCTCCAAGAGCATCAGATCCTTGGGGGAGAGCAGGAACCCCTCCGCGTTCCCCAGGCGATAGCGCAGGCGACAGGGCTGCGCGCACATGCCGCGATTGCCGCTGCGCGCGCCCACGAGGCTGGAAAACAGGCATTGCCCCGAACAGCTGACGCACAGCGCTCCATGGCAGAACACCTCAAGCTCTACGCCCCGGCCCGCGCAGGAACGGATTTCCTCAAGGGACATCTCCCGCGCCAGCACCGCGCGGGAGAATCCGGATTGCGCGAGAAAATCGACCCCTTGCCGGTTGTGAACGGCCATCTGCGTGCTCGCGTGCAGACAGAGGCCCGGCGCAATCCTCCGCACCGCCTCGGCAACGCCCAGATCCTGCACGATGACTGCGTCCGCATTGGCACGGGCGATTTCCTCAATTTGCCGGTAGAGCGCCTCCATCTCGTCCGAACGAACCAGCGTATTGAGCGTCACATGCACGCGCACACCGCGCAGATGACAATACTCCACCGCTTCGGAGAGGCCAATTTGATCAAAATTATCCGCCGAGCGCCGGGCGTTGAAGCCCTTTGCGCCCAGGTATACCGCGTCGGCCCCGCACTCCACCGCGGCGAAAAGCGCCTCGCGTCCGCCCGCCGGGGCCAAAAGCTCCATGGCGCTTTGCCGGTTCGGGGCCGGGAGATCGGATGGCATCACTTTTTCAAAGCCTCCAGCTGCTTGCGCGTTTCGCCCAAATCCTTTTTGAGGCGCTGAATTTCATCATGCGCCTTGAGCATATCATCGGCGATGTTCATCGCAACCAACACCGACAATTGCGCCGACGGCAATCGGGTTGCCATGGACGCCTCGCGGATTTTGCGATCCACATACGCGGCCACGCGCTGCACATAGGCTTCCGAATCATAGCTGGCAATAGTGTATTCCTTGCCCGCGACCTTTACGGTTGTACGGATTTTTTCCATATATAACACCCCGCTTTCCCAGTTTGCAGTATAGCACAAATTTCCCCGGCGCACAAGAAGAGAATGGGAGCAAAGGAAGTCGCGCGGCGATCGGGAAAGAGAATGCTTTTGGAAAAGGGATGGGGGAGCGGGGAAATCGGGCGCGCGTTCGAAAGGGAGGAAAAACCGCCCGTACTCGATGAAGAAACTGTTATGCGACATGCTTGGATTTTAACTTATGGCCGGTTGATTCCGGTTTGGAGCAGTGTTAAAATCAGTGACATACCACAAGGAACTGGAGGGAATATACCTATGCGAATCGCTTTTTCCACGCTCGGATGTCCGGATTTCGATTGGGTGGACATCTACACCATGGCCAAGGATTTTCAATTTGACGGCATTGAGATTCGTGGCATTGGCCGCAACATTCATGCCGTGACCGCCGCGCCGTTTACGCCGCGCCGGCTGGGCCAGACAATCCAGAAGCTGAGCGATTTGCGACTTACCATTCCCTGCATTTCCACCAATACTTCCCTGAAGGACGAAGAAGACCGCGAAGCCGCGTTTTTGGAAATTACGGAAACCATCGGACTGGCGGAAAAGTTGGGAACGAATTATATCCGTATTTTGGCCGACCGCGACGCGCAACCTCAAGGGGAAGTGGATGACGAGCGCATCGCCAGGGATCTGGCGGAATTGGCCGATCGAGCCAAGGGAACGGGCGTAACGCTGCTGGTGGAGACCAACGGCGTCTATGGAGATACCGCGCGCCTGAAGCGGCTTTTGGATAAGGTCAACCGTCCCGAGATAGCCGCCCTGTGGGATTTCCATCATCCCTATCGCTTCTTTGGCGAATCGCCGGAGACGACGGTGAAAAATCTGGGCAAATACATTCGCCACGTCCATGCCAAGGATTCCGTGGTGCAGGACGGACGCATTGTCTATAAGATGATGGGCGAGGGCGATTTGCCCATCTATGCGATGCTCGATTGTCTGACCGCGAATGATTTTGACGGCTTTATTTCCCTGGAGTGGGTCAAGCGCTGGATGCCCGATCTGACGGATGCCGGAATCGTCTTCCCACACTTTGCGCACTTTATGCAGACGTATTCCGCGCAGCGTTTGCAGACCGACAATCGGGGAACCGGAAAGTATCTCTGGCCCAAGGAGCATCTGATTGATCTGACCTTCCCGGAGGTACTCGACCGCGTGGTCAAGGAATTCCCCAATCAGTATGCCTTCCGCTATACGACCTGCGACTATACGCGCACCTATTCCCAGTTCCGCGACGACGTGGACGAATTCGCGCGCGCTCTGATCGCCATGGGCGTGAAAAAGGGCGATCATGTGGCCATTTGGGCCACGAACATTCCCCAGTGGTTTATCACGTTCTGGTCCACGGTGCGTATCGGCGCGGTGCTGGTGACGGTGAACACCGCTTATAAGGTGCACGAGGCCGAGTACCTGCTCCGCCAGTCGGACACGCACACGCTGGTGATGATCGACGGCTATAAGGATTCCAATTATGTCGAGATCATCAACGAGATTTGCCCCGAGCTCAAGACGACTGCGCCGGGCGAACTGTTCAGCAAGCGGCTTCCGCACCTGCGCAATATCATTACCTGCGATTCCGAGCAGCCGGGCTGCTTTACCTGGAAGGGCGCTCTGGCGCTGGCCAAGGATGTGCCCATGTCCGAGGTCTATCAGCGCGCGCGCCAGATCGACAAGCACGATGTGTGCAACATGCAGTATACTTCCGGAACCACCGGATTCCCCAAGGGCGTCATGCTCACGCATTACAATGTGGTCAATAACGGAAAGGCCATCGGCGATTGCATGGATCTTTCCAATTACGATCACATGATGATTCAGGTGCCCATGTTCCACTGCTTCGGCATGGTTCTTGCCATGACCGCTTCGGTGACGCACGCGGTGACCATGAGCCCGATCCCGTATTTCTCCCCGCGCGTGTCGCTGGAATGCATCCGCAAGGAGCCGATCACGGCCTTCCACGGCGTGCCGACCATGTTCATCGCCATGCTCGAGCATCCGGATTTTGAAAAGACCGATTTTTCGCGGATGCGCACCGGCATCATGGCAGGCTCTCCCTGCCCGGTCAAGGTCATGCAGGACGTGGTGGACAAGATGCACATGTCCGAAATCTGCATTACCTACGGCCAGACCGAGGCCTCGCCGGCCACCACCATGTCCAAGACCACGGATTCCCTCGAAACGCGCGTGAATACCGTGGGCGCGGCGATGTTTGCGGTGGAGTGCAAGATCGTCGATCCCGATACGGGAGAGGAACTCCCCGACAACATGGACGGCGAGTTCTGCGCGCGCGGATACAACATCATGAAGGGCTATTACAAGATGCCCGAGGCGACGGCCGCCGTCATCGACGAGGAGGGCTGGCTGCACTCCGGAGACGTGGCGCGCCGCACGCCCGAGGGATATTTCAAGATCACCGGCCGCATCAAGGACATGATTATCCGCGGCGGCGAGAACATCTATCCCAAGGAGATCGAGGAATTCTTCTATACCCATCCCGCGGTCAAAGACGTGCAGGTCATCGGCGTGCCGGATAAGCAATATGGGGAAGAGATTATGGCCTGCATCATCCTCAAGGAGGATCAGCAGGTTACCGAGCAGGAGCTGCGCGAATACGCTCTGGCGCGCCTGGCCAAGCACAAGTGCCCGAGATATTTCAGCTTCGTCAAGGAATTCCCGATGAACGCGGCGGGCAAAATCCTCAAGTACAAGATGCGCGAGGATGCCGTGGAGATGCTCAATCTGCACGATGCCAGCAAGATCGTCACGGCATAGAGAAAAGAAAATATCGTCAAAGAGCGCGCCGCGGAAATTCCCGCGGCGCGCTGTATCATTAATGAGATAAAATATTGCGTTTACAGCATTTAGATCCGAGTTTCTTCGAGGCGTTGTACTGCTACGCCCACCAGCCCGGGGCCGGTATGTACGCACAGCGCAGGACTGATGACTCCTTCCAGGTAATGCGAGGCGTTGGCGATGCATTCGGAGAGCTGCGCCTTGATTTTGTGCGCGGTCTCCGCCGCGCCGCCATGCGCGATTGCGAGATTATAGAGGCGGCCCTGCGCGTACTCTACCGCTAGCTGCACACAGGCGGCGATTGCCTTGACCTGACCGCGCGGCTTCTTAATGGGGAAATAGCAACCGTCTGCATCACAGGAAATAATGGGCCGAATCCCCAGCGCCGTGCCCAATGTGGCCGCTACCTTGCCGATTCTGCCCCCCTTGGCCAGATATTCCAGAGTGGGCACATAAAAGAACACCTTGGTTTCCTGAATGCTTTTGCGAAGGATGTGTTCGATTTGATCCGCCTCCAGGCCCTGCTCGATCAGTTCCCGGCAGCGCAGCACCGTCATCCCTGCGGCGATACCGATGTTTCGAGTATCCAGCAGGCGGCATTCAAGATGTTCGATCTCCCGCGCCAAAAGCCGCATCAAGTTGTAAGTGCCGCTCAGTCCGCTGGAGATGGTGATAATAAACAGGTGCGCATATCCCGCCTCGCGAATTTTTTGCAGGGCGGATTCGATGGTTTCTCCCGGAGGAAGCGAGGTGGTCGGCGTTCCTTCATGGAGCGCGTCAAAGATGGTCTGTACATCCAAATGCTCGTCGTCCAGGAAGGTCTGCCCATGGATTGTCACTGTCAGCGGAACGATGAAGATGTCGTGCGTACGGGCGTATTCCCGGGGCACGTCGGTGCCGGAATCCGTAAGGATTGCGATTTTCTGGCGGTTCATGGGGCCTCCTTGGGCGCTTACGGCAAATTTCAAAATCTATTATAGAAGATTTTTCCGCCAAAATCAATGCCTGCGGGAAAAACCCGGGGCTTTGCGAGCTTTTGACACGAATTTGCCACAATTTAACTTGACGCGAGGCCCAAATTTGACTATGATGCTTCGGAAGGGTTCCTTGAAGCCGATCCCGTGAGATTGGCAAGGCGCTTGCAAGAGAATTTGTCATGCTTCCGCCTTGCTGCGGAGGCGTTTTTTATGGAAAGAAACGTCGCCGGCACATGGATTTGGGAATCCGGGAAATTTCCGCGGAGGCTTCTTCGGCAGGGAGGCGTGGGCATTGCACAAGAAGGCGCAGATTCTTGATGACCAACAGCTGCTGCGCTCCATCAAGCGGATGGCGCATGAGATCGTTGAGCGCAACAAGGGCGTGGAGAATGTCGCGCTGGTGGGCGTGCGCACGCGCGGAGAACCTCTGGCCAGAATGCTCGCGGCGGCTATTTTTCAGGTGGAGGGCGCGCGCGTTCCGGTTGGAACGGTGGACATCACCTTCTATCGGGACGATCTGCATCACCTCTCCAGGGAACCTAAGCTCAATCGCACGGATGTGCCGTTTCCCGTGGAAGGCAAGATCGTGGTGCTGGTGGACGATGTGCTCTATACCGGGCGCACCGCCCGCGCGGCCATGGACGCGCTGATGGATCTGGGAAGGGCTCGCAGAATCCAATTGGCCGTTTTGATCGATCGCGGACACAGGGAACTTCCGATCCGGGCGGATTTCGTGGGGAAAAATATCCCCACGGCAAAGTCCGAAGTGGTACGCGTCTGTTTGCCGGAAATCGACGGCGAGATGGGCGTGTGGCTGATGGAGGGCGAAATGACGAAGGAAAAGAGGTTGGAATTCCATGGCGAAAACACAAAGTAACAACGCGCAGAAGACCCCTGTGGCCGACACGGCAATTTACGACGCGCGGCAACTGGGAACCCCGAAGATGCTTGTGCTGGGCTTGCAGCACATGTTTGCCATGTTTGGGGCTACTGTGCTTGTGCCGATTCTCACCGGCCTGGATGTTTCGGCCACGCTGCTGTTTGCGGGGTTGGGCACGCTTTTGTTCCATCTGTTGACCAAGGGCAAGGTGCCCGCGTTCCTCGGTTCCTCGTTTGCCTTCCTGGGCGCTTACGGAACCATTGCCCCGATGTTGGAGGGCGATGTTCCCAATACTACGATGATCCCCTACGCCTGCCTGGGCGTTGCGTGCGCGGGACTTGTGTATGTGCTGCTCGCGGCGCTGATCAAGTGGCTGGGCGCCAAGCGCGTGATGCGCTTTTTCCCGCCGATCGTCACCGGACCGATTATCATCTGCATCGGTATGACCCTGGCCAATTCCGCAATTAACAATTGCCAGGAAAACTGGTGGATTGCGTTGGTCGCGATCGTGGTGGTCATCGTGTGCAATATTTGGGGCAAGGGCATGATCAAGATCGTGCCGATTTTGCTGGGCGTGCTGGTGAGTTATGTGGTCGCGGCCGTGACCGGAAACGTGGATTTCACGCTTCTTAAGGAAGCTAAGTGGATTGGACTTCCGTTTGTGGAGAACAACACAGTCTTCCATCTGATCGGCAAAGCGGATGCGGGCCTGATTTTGACCAGCATCCTCACCATTGTTCCGTATTCTCTGGCGACGGTCGTGGAGCATGTGGGCGATATGTGCGCCATCTCCTCCACAGTGAAAAGAAACTACATCGCGGATCCCGGCCTGCATCGCTCTCTGTTGGGAGACGGCCTGGCGACCACGCTCGCTTCGCTCTTCGGCGCTCCCGCCAATACGACGTATGGCGAAAACACCGGCGTGCTTGCACTGACCAAGGTCTACGATCCCCGCGTAATTCGCATCGCGGCTTGCTTTGCGGTTCTGTTCAGCTTCTCCCCCAAGTTCGCGGCGCTGGTGCGCTGTATGCCCGCGGCCACGATCGGCGGCGTGTCCTTGATCCTGTACGGAATGATTTCCGCAGTGGGCGTGCGCAATGTGGTGGAAAACCAAGTGGACTTCACAAAGAGCCGCAACGTCATCATTGCGGCGCTGATCATGAGTCTGACCTTGGGCATCAGCTTCAGCAGCCTGGGCGGCATCATCTTCCATATCGGCGAGATCAACATCAAGCTCTCCGGCCTGGCGGTCGCGGCGATTGTGGGCATTGTGGTCAACGCCATCCTGCCCGGCAACGATTACGAGTTCGGCAAGAACGAACTGGGCGACAAGGCTGTGAATTTCAAAGTGTAACTTCCAAATCCCGTAAAAAGGGCGGCTCCGATTTTTTCGGAGCCGATTTTTATGCAGAAAAACGCTTTCCGGAGGCTCCGACGGACTCTCCGGAAAGCGCAATTTTGCAAGAGAGAATTACGGATTGTTGTATTTATAGCGCAGCGCGCATTCCGCAACCAGCTGGGGCGCGATGTCGGTGCCGATGCGGGTCGCGCCTGCCTTGAAATAGGCAAGGGCAATGTCGAAGCTGGTGCAACCCGTAGAGGCCTTGACCCCGACGTCCGGGCCGACCGTATCTTTGAGCAGGCGGATTTCGTAGATGTTGGTATCCTGCGTCGCGCGCTTGTAGGGGCCGGGCGCATAGCCGGAGCTGGTCTTTACATAATCCATGCCTACTTCCACGGCAATCTGTGCGGCCTTGACCATCTCTTCATCCGTCAGATAGCAGGTTTCCAGAATGGCCTTGCCCGGAGCGTCGTATTTGCGGGCCACCTTTTGCACGGTTTCCATATCGAACCGCAGGCGATCCCAGTTATGTTCCTTGATGGCGGCGACGTCCACGACCATGTCGTAAAACGCCGCGCCGTCCCGGATGGACAATTCCAATTCCTGCGCCTTGATTTCCGGGCAAAAGCGCCCGAAGGGGAAGGCAATCGCCGCGCCGACCTGAATATCCGTTCCCTTCAGCCGCTTGACGGTTTCAGCGACCGTTCCGCTGGAAACGGAGCAGTATTTGAGGAAATAGTTCTTCATATCGTCGCAGAACATGTCCAGATCGCGATCGGTAAAATAGGTGCGCAAAAACGAGTGATCCAGCGTCTTGGCAAATTCCTGGGGCGAAAGATTCAGATCCGTGATTTCATGATGCTGAGGTTTGATGATGCTCATGGACAATTTTCCTTTCTGAAAGACAGCATATATACCGGATCGCTATTGAA
>DVMU01000204.1 GCA_018714825.1 Candidatus Pullichristensenella excrementigallinarum | reverse complement strand
TCCAGAGCATCGCGCATAACCTCGAAAACCATTACCGCGACATGCAAGATATGGAGTTCACCATTGAGAACGGCAAGCTCTACATGCTGCAAACCCGCAACGGCAAGCGCACCGCCGCCGCCGCCCTGAAGATCGCCGTCGATCTGGTGGACGAGGGTATGATTACCGAAGAAGAAGCCGTTCTGCGCGTCGAACCCAAACAGCTGGACAGCCTGCTGCACCCGATGTTCGACCCCAAAGCTCTGAAGGCCGCCAAGGTCATCGGCTCTGGTCTGGCCGCCTCTCCGGGCGCCGCCTGCGGTCAGGTGGTATTCACCGCCGAGGACGCTACCAAGTGGGCTGAGAAGGGCCACAAGGTCATCCTCGTCCGTCTGGAGACCTCTCCGGAAGACATCGAGGGCATGGTTTCCTCGCAGGGCATCCTCACCGTGCGCGGCGGCATGACCTCTCACGCGGCTGTGGTTGCCCGCGGCATGGGCACCTGCTGCGTTTCCGGCTGCTCCGAGATCAAGATGCGCGACCACGCCTTTGAATTGGACGGCAAGGTCTACTCTGAGGGCGACTGGATCTCCCTGGACGGCTCCACCGGCAAGATCTACGGCGAAGCCATCCCCACCGTCGAGGCCACCATCTCCGGCGACTTTGGCCGCTTCATGGCTTGGGCGGACGCGGCCCGCAAGCTGACCGTGCGCACCAATGCCGACAACCCGCGCGACGCTGCGCAGGCCGTCAAGTTCGGCGCGGAAGGCATCGGCCTGTGCCGCACCGAGCACATGTTCTTCGAGGGCGACCGCATCCGCGCCGTGCGCGAGATGATCGTCGCCAAGACCGTCGAGGCCCGCAAGATGGCGCTTGGTAAGCTGCTGCCCTATCAGCAGGGCGACTTTGAGGCCATGTACCGCGTGCTCGAGGGCCGCCCGATGACCGTGCGCTACCTCGACCCGCCGCTCCACGAGTTCCTGCCCACCCGCGAGGAGGACATCGAGGATCTGGCCAAGGAAATGAAGATCTCCGTGGACGAGCTCAAGGAGACCGTGGACAGCCTGCACGAGTTCAACCCGATGATGGGCCACCGCGGCTGCCGTCTGGCCGTCACCTATCCCGAGATCGCCGAAATGCAGACCAAGGCCGTCATCAGCGCCGCCATCAACGTCAGCCGCGAGCATCCCGAGTACCACATCGTGCCCGAGATCATGATCCCGCTGGTCGGCGAGGCGCGCGAGTTGAAGTTCGTCAAGGACGTCGTGGTCAAGGTGGCCGACCAGCTCATCGCCGAGGCCGGCATCGACATGAAGTACCACATCGGCACGATGATCGAAATCCCGCGCGCGGCCGTCACCGCCGACGAGATTGCCAAGGAGGCCGAGTTCTTCTCCTTCGGCACCAACGACCTTACGCAGATGACCTTCGGTTTCAGCCGCGACGACGCTGCGAAGTTCTTGGGCGCATACTATGAGCACAAGATCTATGAGTTCGATCCCTTTGCCAAGCTGGATCAAGTGGGCGTTGGCCGCATGATTGAAATGGCTGTGACCTTGGGCCGGAAGACACGTCCTGATATCAAGCTGGGCATCTGCGGTGAGCACGGTGGCGATCCGTCTTCGATCGAGTTCTGCCACAAGCTGGGCCTGAACTACGTCTCTTGCTCTCCCTACCGCGTGCCGATCGCGCGCCTTGCCGCCGCGCACGCCGCCATCAACGAGAAGATGGCCGCGAAGAACAAGTAATTTCATCCATTTTAATCCCCCGTTCTTGCCGGACGGGGGATTTTGTTGCGCTTTCGCCGCGAAAGCGCCGTAAACTATGCTTGACAGGAGCGAGGACCGGCTGTTATGCTGTCCTTATCGAGGTTCGCCCGGCGCCCTGCGCTCCGACGCGGACAAAAGAAGGAGAAAACGCATGAGAAAAATCGCTCTGTCCTGCATCGTCCTGATCCTTGTGCTCGCCGGTTGCTCCGGGCAGGCCTCCATAGAAGGTTCGATGACGGTTACCTTCCTGGATGTCGGCAAGGCAGACGCCATCTTTTTGCAGACCGAGGCTAGCAATGTGCTCATCGATGCGGGCACGGACAAAAAGGGAGACGATGTCGTCCAGGCGCTGGAAGATCGCGGCGTAAAGAAGCTCGACCTTCTGATTATCACTCATTTCGATAAAGATCATGTCGGCGGCGCGGACAAGGTGCTCGAAGCTCTTCCGGTCGATCGCGTTCTTGAACCGAATTATGCAAAGGACAGCAAGCAGTTTACGCAATACCGCGACGCGCTCTCCAAATCCGGGATGCAGGCCGAGTCCTTGACGCAGAACATCGCCTTCTCCATTGACGGGGTGGAATACCAGGTGGACGTTGCCAATCGCGATTTCTATGGCGAGGACGAAGAAAATGATTTTTCCCTGGTCGTGCGGGCAACCCACGGGAGCGTCCGCTTCCTCTTCACCGGAGACGCGGAAAATGCGCGCTTGGCGGAATTGCTGGATGAAGGAGACCTGCAAAGCGCCGTGCTCAAGGTTCCCCACCATGGTAAATACGAAAATCTCTCTCCTGCCTTTTTTGAGGCCGTTGGAGCAAAGTATGCCGTGATCACCAGTTCCGACGAGGAAACCGAAGACGAGGAAACCGTCTACGCCTTGCAATGGCTGGGCGCGCAGGTACTCTATACGCGAAAAGGGGATGTCGTTCTCCTCTCCGATGGGGAAAATGTGATTTTGGAATCCTGAATTCCGGAAGAGTCGGCAGAGTGTGAAATTCCTGTTCTTGCCTGTGTATAGCTTGACAAACTTCCTATGACGTTCTATAATCATAGAGCAGTTACCGCTAGGGGCGCCGCAACGCGCTTTGGATCTACCAAAAGCGCATTGGCTGAGATGAACCGCAAGGTTCGGTCCCTTGGAACCTGAAGTGGGTAATCCCACCGTAGGGAAGCGGAGGGGCCTTTGGGGGTCGCCGTTTCCCGCATGTGTTGAAAAGCACATGCGGTTTTTTGATGGAGAAGACCTCCCCAATGGACCCGCCGCTCCAAAAGAAAGGAGCACTACCAATGAAAAAAAGTCTGGTTACCCGTCGTCTCGTCGAAAGCGCCGTCATGATCGCGATCGCGACCGTGCTGAGCGTCCTCTCCTTCCAGGGGCCCTGGGCCCTGGGCGGCAGCATTACCATCTGCTCCATGCTTCCATTGGTCTTCATCGCGCAGCGCTACGGGACAAAATGGGGCTTGTTGACCGGTGTCGTACACGGCATTTTGCAGATGTTCCTGGGATTCAGCAATGTGCAATATGCCTCCAATGCTATCACCGCCATCGGCATTATTCTGTTGGATTATGTTGTGGCCTTCGGCGTCATCGGTTTTTCCGCTTCGTTCAATCGATTCTTTAAAAACCGGCAGATCGCCATCGTCGTGGGCATTGTGGTAACGCTGTTCCTTCGCTTTGTCTGCCACTTCTTCTCCGGATGGCTGATTTGGGAAGCACTCTGGCCGAACGAATATGGCTATGGCTCTGTGGTTTGGTCGATCCTGTACAACGGTTCCTTCATGCTGCCGGAGATCATCATTACAGCTGCCGTTGCCGCTTTGAGCTATAAACCGCTCAAACGCTACTGGTTAGGACAGGATCTGCCCCAATAGGCTATTTCCCTTCGCCCCATACGGGAGTATAATGCTCTGGAAAATTTTTCCAGAGCATTTCTGTATGGATGGAGCGAAATA
>DVMU01000203.1 GCA_018714825.1 Candidatus Pullichristensenella excrementigallinarum | reverse complement strand
GGGCTTGCATTTGCGGGGAAACGATGCTATAATTGTCCTGTTTTGAATGTCAGCCAGCCTTGAAGGAGGTGTAATAGAGGATGGGTAAATATTGTGAAATCTGCCAGAAGGGCGTGAAGTACGGAAATAATGTCAGCCACTCGAACCGTAAGACGCGCCGCACCTGGGCGCCCAATACGCAGAAGGTTCGCGTGATGGTCAACGGCGTTCCCAAGCGCATGTCGGTGTGCACCCGCTGCCTGCGCAGCAATAAGGTTGAACGCGCGCTGTAAGAGCGTTTTTTCGGCCTTTAAACGCGGCAATTCCCTTTGCAGAAGCTGGGGAGTTGCCGCGTTTTTTGCGGCACAGCATCAGTTGAAACGCCACAAAAGGAAGCCCACGCTGATCAGCAGGATTCCCAGAATGGAGGTCCACAGCCAATAGGGCACGCATACCATCAGCAAGAGTATGCCTGCGAACATCAGGACAATCCCAAGCGGCCGCGCACGGCGGTTGTTGCGCTTTCCCGGGCGGTTGGAACACGATCGGTGCATTCCGCTTCCTCCTTTTCCGACCGGCAGTCTAAGCCATTGTATGCGAAAAAGACGCGGGACGTTCCACGCCTCCCGGCGAAGCAGGCTCGCGCGGCGATTTTGGCCGGTCGCACCCGGCGGCGGTTGAAACGCCTGCGCCGCATAGCGTTTCACTTCTTTCGGAATACTATGTTCGATTGTAAAAAAATGGTCGAGGGCAGGACAAAACAGGGGCATTAACGCCATAGCTCTTGCATATTTGCCCAAAAGACGCTATACTGGAAAGAGAAAAATGCGTGCATTGTTCCAAATGCCGACGAGTTTGATATTGCGCCGAAAGAATTTTTCCCAGGCGCGCGCACGGTGCGAAACAGGGAGGGAATCATATGGATTGCAAGTTCAAGACCGATCTGGGCCTTGTCACGATCAACGACGAGGTGATCGTTCGCGTCGCGGGGTACGCGGCGCTGGATTGCTACGGGATTGTCGGAATGGCCTCCAAGCGCTCGACGGACGGGATTGTGCAACTCATGGGGCGCGAGAATCTCGGGCGCGGCGTGAAGGTTCGGCAAAACGGGGATAAGGTGGATGTGGATCTGTACATCATCGTCGAGTACGGCATCTCCATCAGCGCCGTCGCCGCTTCGATCATTGAAACCGTCAAATACAAGGTCGAGCATCTCACCGGGATTATGGTCAGTCGCGTAAACGTATGCGTGGAGGACATCCGCGTCTGACAAAACCCGGGTTGAAAATGTCAGCCGGGCCTTGGCTCGGACGGGAGGATTGCTTACGATGACTCGTGATAAAATAGATGGGATTCTATTTCGGGAGATGTTCCAATCCGGCGCGGCATTGCTTTCCCAGAATCGGGAAAGCGTCAACGCGCTCAACGTGTTTCCCGTTCCGGATGGGGATACGGGCACCAACATGACCCAGACCATCAATTCCGCCGTCAAGGAGATGGAAAAGACCCGCACCACCGGAGTCGGCGAGGCGGCCAATGCCATTGCGCGGGGCGCGCTCAAGGGCGCGCGCGGCAATTCCGGAGTCATCCTCAGCCAGATCTTGCGCGGGTTTGCGCGCGTGCTCGACGGCTGTGAGGATATCGACGCGCAAACCTTGGTCAAGGCCCTGCGCGGCGGTGCGGATACGGCCTATAAAGCGGTCATGAAGCCCAAGGAGGGCACCATTCTGACCGTGGCGCGCGTCATGGCCGAGGATATGGAGCGGCGCGTCAAGGATTCGGACAACGTCACCGACGTCTTCCGCCAGATGCTCGAGAGTGGAGAGGCGATCTTGAAAAAGACCCCGGATATGCTTCCCGTGCTCAAGCAGGCGGGCGTGGTGGATTCGGGCGGCATGGGCCTTTTGGTGATCTATCGGGGCATGTTCGCCGCGCTGTCGGGAGAACCCGTGGAGGCGGATGTGGAGGAAGCCCGCCCGACGGTGATGCCCGGCGAATTTGTGGACGATCACGACAGCTTGGAAGAAATTACCTTCGGCTATTGCACGGAGTTTATCGTCTCTCATCCGCGCGAGGATTTGCGCGAAAGCGAGGTTGTCCGCCTGCGCAAGCGCCTGGAGCGCATCGGCGATTGCGTGCTGGTGATTTCGGATATGTCCGTGGTCAAGGTGCATGTGCATACCAACGATCCGGGCAAGGCCCTGCAATACGCTCTGGAACTGGGCGAACTGGACGCGATCAAAATCGACAACATGTTCGAGGAACATCGCGAGCGCGTGCGCATGAAGGAAGAGGAGGAAAAGGCAAAGCCCAAGGAATACGGCATCGTCTCCGTGGCCCTGGGCGACGGACTGGTGGATATCTTCCGCGAATTGCAGATCGATCGCATCGTGGATGGCGGCCAGACCATGAATCCCTCCATTGAGGATCTGTACGAGGCCATTGAGCAGACGCACGCCAAGAACGTGTTCGTGCTGCCGAACAACACCAATATTATCCTGGCCGCGCAGCAGGCGGCGGAATTGACGCAGCGCAATGTGCTTGTTTTGCCCACCAAATCGGTTCCCATGGGCATTGCGGCGGCATTGGCCTTTGATCCGGAAGCCGGGATTGAGGAAAATCTTTCCGCCATGACCGAGGCTGCGGAGAACGTGCATACGGCCTCCATCACCTACGCGGTGCGCGATACCACCTTTGAGGATAAGGACATCCATTCCGGCGACATCATGGGCCTGATCGACAACAAGCTCGAGTACCTCGGCAAGACGGCCCGCGAGGTTTCCCTGGAACTGGTGGGGCGCATGGTCGGGGAAGAAAGCGATCTGATTACGATCTATTACGGCAGTGACGTCTCTCAGGAAGAGGCGGAGCAGCTCAATCAGGAGCTTTCTGAACTCTATCCGCAGTGCGATGTGGATCTGCAGCGGGGCGGTCAGCCGCTTTACTACTATCTGATCGCGGTGGAATAGTGGATTACCCGCTCAATACCATCCGGGGAATCGGCCCCAAGAGGATTCAGGCGCTTGCCGACGCGGGCATTCGCACGGTGCGGGATTTGCTTTTGTATTTTCCCAGGGACTATCGCGATTTGACTTCGCCCAAGCCCCTGTGCGACATTCGGCCAGGGGAGGAAGCCGCGGTGCGGGTGGAAATCTCCTCGAAGGCGTCGGAATACCGATCGGGAAGATTGTGTATCACGCGCGCGCGTGTGTCGGACGGAACCGCGACGGTTCCCGTGGTATTCTATAATCAACCCTGGATGAAGGAAAATCTGGTTGTCGGCCGGGAGCTTTTGCTCTACGGCCGTTTTGAGGTTTACAAGGGGAAAATTCAATTGACCTGTCCCTCCATCGAACAGGAGGAGGTCATCGAGCCCGTCTATCGGCCCATTCCGGGCCTTTCCGCCAAGATGATCCGGCAGGCCGTAGAAGCGGCGCTAAGGATCATGGAGGGGCAGTGGCCCGACGAATTGCCCGAGCGCCTGCGCCTGCGCTATCAATTGGCAGAGCGCAACTTCGCCATGCGCAACGCGCATTTTCCTCAAAATCCGGAGGCGCTTCGGGCGGCCAGGCGGCGTTTGGCGTTTGAGGAACTGCTGCTCTATCAGGTGGCGCTCTCGCTTTCACGCGGCGGCGCAGAACCGGGCGTGCGCTGCGAATTTGCGGACGGGGCGATCGAGGCCTACTGGAGAGGCCTTTCTTTCCCGCCCACGGACGCGCAGAAACGTGTCCTGGAGGAAATTGCCGGAGATCTGCGGTCGGCGCGGCCCATGGCGCGGCTTTTGCAGGGAGATGTGGGCAGCGGCAAGACAGCGGTGGCCTTCGGCGCGATCGCGCTGGCCGCCGGATGCGGCTATCAATCGGCGCTGATGGCGCCCACCGAAGTGCTCGCCCGGCAACACTACGAGGGCGCAAAGGCGCTGTTTGAGCCGATGGGCCGGAAGGTCGGGTTGCTCACGGGATCCCTGACCGCCCGGCAGCACCGAGAAGCGCATGAAGCGATTTCGGCGGGGGAATGGGATATCGTGGTGGGCACCCATGCCCTGATCACGGAATCCGTGCGCTTTGAACGCCTGGGCCTGGTGATTACCGACGAGCAGCACCGCTTCGGCGTGCGTCAGCGCGCGCAGCTGGGCGCGAAGGGGGAGCGCGTGAACGTGCTGGTCATGTCCGCCACGCCCATTCCCAGGACGCTCGCGCTGATTCTATATGGGGATCTGGATCTCTCGATTCTCGATCAATTGCCGCCGGGCAGGACGCCGATCAAGACCCGCGTGGTTCCGCAAGACAAGCGAGAGGACATGTATGGCTTTGTGCGTCGGGAGGTTTCACGGGGGCGGCAGGCGTATGTGGTTTGCCCGCTGGTGGAGGAAAGCGAGGCCGTAGACGCGCTGAGCGCCGAGGCGCTGTATAAGGAACTTAAGGAAAATCTCCTGCGCGATGTGCGCGTGGAGATGGTGCATGGGCGCATGAAGCCTGCGGATAAGGAGGCTGCGCTTTCGCGCTTTCGAGAACGCGAAGCGGATGTGCTGGTGTCCACGACTGTGATCGAGGTGGGGGTAAACGTACCCAATGCGACGGTGATGATCGTCGAGGATGCACAGCGGTTCGGTCTGGCACAGTTGCATCAGCTGCGCGGCCGCGTGGGGCGTGGGGATCAGGAATCTTGGTGCTTTTTGGTGGGAGAGCCCAACGAGCGGCTGAAACTCCTGGCCTCGACCACCGACGGATTTAAAATTGCCGAAAAGGATATGGAGATGCGCGGCCCGGGCGATTTGTTCGGCGCGCGGCAATCCGGAGCCGTGGTAGCCGGGATTTTCGGCTTGTTGAGCGATACGTCGCTGATCAAGATTACGCACGACGAAGCAAGAAGGATTCTCTCCTGCCCCGAAAGCGAGGAGAGCGCCGCGGTGATTCGCCTTGCGAAGGACTTGTTGGAAAGAAAATTGTGCGATATCGCGATGAATTAGCCCAAACGGGGCAAAATTGCTTGCGACGCGCGCCCTCTTGCGTGCGGTTTGGCCCGGCAGGGTTTTTTGCGCGTGGATTTTTTAGAAAGAGCGTCAAAAATCTTTTTGCGTACGCTTTGTCAATCCCCTGCCGGAAAATCCGAAGATTTTCATGGAGCATGTCAAAGAATTCTGACACGCAGTGCGGACAATCGGAATGGTTTTCGATTGCCCGCTTTTTCTTTGCAGTCGCCATAAATAGGAACAAACGCTTGCGTTGCAGCCACTTTATGACAGTGGATATTTACCAGCGTAAAAACGCCGACGTCGGTCAAAATAGTTGCAGACTTGAACGGGGAGGTGAAACGCAATGAGCAATCGCAGCAATCGAGTCGAAGTGCCGGAGAGCCGTCAGGCCCTGGAAAACATGAAGTACGAGGTGGCCAACGAGCTGGGGATCAACCTCACCAAGGGCTACAACGGCAACCTGTCCGCTAAGGACAATGGCCATGTGGGCGGTGAAATGGTTCGGAAAATGATTTCCGATTATCAGCGCCAGGCCAGCCAGAGCGGCAAGTAAGACAATTTGTGGTTTCCCATCAGTTTGGAAGGAGTGAATTTCCATGTCGAACAATACCAGCAACCGCATCGAGGTCCCCAACGCCCGTCAGGCCATGAACAACCTCAAGTACGAGGTGGCCAACGAACTGGGCATCACGCTCAATCAGGGCTACAATGGCAACATCGCCTCCAAGGATGCCGGACACATCGGTGGCCAGATGGTCAAGAAGATGATCGCGGCCCAGGAGCGCCAGATGAGCAACCGCTGATAGCGTTTCCGAAAAAGAAAGTGTCTATGCGGACTGTCGGAGAGGATTCCGGCAGTCCGTTCGCGTTGTAAGGGACAAAAATGTTGACTTTTTGATGCGAAAATGTTACCCTCAATCTATACATACAATGTGTTTTTTGGATGGAAGCTGCGCCGCATTTTTATCCGGCGCGAGAAATGTTTTCATTTTTCAGACACGGCATGGAAAACCAACGAGGAGGTCTTCGATGGTTTACAACGAGATCAAGCACGTTCTCTCCCAATTTCAATTTCAGGGGATCTATCAGCGCGCCGAGGAGATCGTCTCCGGAAACGTCAACAATACCTATCACCTGTTCTACCGCGCGGAAGACGGATCGGCGCTGGAATATGTGCTTCAACAGATCAACGGCTATGCGTTTCGCAGGCCGGACATCGTCATGCGCAACATCACCCTCGTCACCGAGCATCTCAGGCGGCGCCTGGAAGGGGAGGGAATTTCGCCCGAGCGGAGGATTTTGCAATTTATTCCCACAACAACGGGGGCGATGTTTTTTGTGGACGAACAGGGGCGAAGCTTCCGCGCCTACCGTTATGTGGACCGCGCCTTTGCGTACGATCGCGTGGAAAATCCCCGGCACTTTTATGAGGCGGGATGCGCCTTCGGGCAATTTCAGAGACTTTTGACTGATTTTCCGGTGGAGCAGTTGGAAGAGACGATCCCGGATTTTCACAATACGCCCAAGCGGTTTTTGCAATTTGTCCGCGCCGCGGAGGAGGATCGGGCGGGGCGCGCCGCGGCGGTCGAGGAGGAGATCGACTTCTTCTTTGACCGGCGCAAGATGATGGGCGGGATCGTCAAGCGCATCCAGTCGGGGGAGATTCCCCTGCGCGTCACGCACAACGATACCAAGATCAACAATGTCCTGATCGATCAGGAGACGGAGCGGGCGATCTGCGTGATCGATCTGGATACCGTCATGCCCGGCAGCGCGCTGTATGATTTTGGGGACGCCATCCGCTTCGGAGCCTCCAGCGCGGATGAGGATGAGGAGGATCTCTCCCGCATCTATCTGGATATGGAGAAATTCCGCATGTTTACCCAGGGCTTTCTCTCCCAGGTGAACGGCTTTTTGTCCCCGGAGGAGATTCGGCTGTTGCCGCTGGGCGTCAAGGTCATTACCTGCGAACTGGCCATGCGGTTTTTGACCGATTATATCGACGGCGATCTCTATTTCAAGGTGCGCTCTCCCGAACACAATCTGATCCGCGCCCGTGCGCAGATGCAGCTTTTGCGGGATATGGAGGCGCGCGATGAGGAGATGGACGGGATTATTCGGGAGATTCTCCGGCAATCGTGAGAGAGGGGCGAAACGCGCTTGACAATCTTCTGCACGCACGCTAGAATGAGATGGAGCGCTTTGGCGCAATAGGACGGCGAGGTGGAAAGGATGTCTGAAAAGTTCTATACGATAAAAGTCGCGGGCCTGGAGCGGCAATTGCCCCTGTGCCCGTTGGGGAATGGAATGATGATCGCCGCGTTTGTGATTTTTGGCGATATGGAATTGACCGAGGCCTGCGCGCGCGAATTGATCAAGCGCGCCCCCGAGCATGACGTTCTGATTACCGCCGAGAGCAAGGGCATTCCGCTGATCTGCGAGATGGCCCGGCAGGGACATGAGAAAAAATATTTGCTCGCCCGCAAGGCTCCCAAGCTTTACATGCAGGATGTGTTTACCGCGGAAGTGCGTTCGATTACCACCGGGCATTGGCAGACCCTCTGCCTGGACGGAAGGGACGCGGAGTACATGAAGGGCAAGCGCGTTCTGATCGTGGACGATGTGATTTCCACCGGCGAATCCCTGCGCGCGCTGGAAGGATTGGTCACGCGCGCCGGCGGAAACATCGTGGGCAGAATGGCGATCCTCGCCGAAGGAAAGGCGCTGGAGAGGGACGATCTTATCTATCTGGAAAAACTGCCGCTGTTCCGGGCGGACGGAACGCCCATCGAATGATGCGCGGCGCGAACAGCGTCCGGAATATTGGAAGAAATCGGCTTTAAAATTTCCAACCTCTGAAGGAATTACAAATTCCGATGGGGGTTGGAAAATTTTTTGCGCGTTTTTTGAACCAATGTGGCCCGGGAGACGTCATCACAACAGAAGCGCCGCGAGGGTTGGCGGCGCGCCCGGAAGAAATATCCTTGCGCAACGGATGGGGAATCTTCGATGGATGACAACATGTATATGGAAAAGGTGCTGGCGTGCGAGCGCAAGCTCTATCGCGTCGCGTATTCCATGCTGTTGAACGAATTTGACGCGGCCGACGCGATTCAGGAGGCCGTGATGAAGGGCTGGGTGCATCGGAACGCTCTGCGCGAAAGCGAGCGATTCGACGCCTGGCTAATGCGCATACTCGTCAACGAGTGCCGCAATATTCAGCGTCGGTGGAAGCGGCGCGGGGAGCCGTTGGACGAAGCGATTCCCGCGCCCGAAAATACGGTTGATCCGGATCTGCGGGAGGCGCTTTTCTCTTTGCCCGGGAAATTTCGCACTCCACTGGTCTTGCACCATGTGGAGGGCTATTCGCTTCGGGAAATCGCCCGCATCCTCAAAATACCGGAAACAACGGTGAAATCCCGCCTGCATCAGGCGCGCGCCGCTCTCAAACAGGCGCTTTCCCCGGAGGTGAAACCATGAAAGAGCTGAAGAATTTGCACAGGGCCTTTCCCCCGACGCCGGATTTTGTGCACGACGCCGTGCGAAGCGGCTTTCGCAAGGGACGGCGACGCGCGCAATTGCGAAGGAAATTGCAGATGGCGTGTTCGATTGCAGCCGCGGTCGCGCTGCTGATCGGGGTATTTTCCCTGGCTGCGCCCAAGTACGGATCGCATCGGCCCGATTATGTGCAGCCTTCGGTGTTTGGGCAGGGGTTGGGCACGCTCTATCCCGGCGCGAATACGCGCGGGACGCCCGCGGCGACGGATCTTCAAAGCTTCACGCCCGGTTCCGGGACGTCCGCGCCTGCGGATACGCCGGCGCCTTCCGATACGCCGGCGCCCGAGCAGACGTCCGATGCCGCGGAGGCGCCTGTCGCGCCCCAAATTTCGGAAATTTCCCAGGCGACACCGGAGCCTACGCCGAGCCCCACGCCGGAACCCACGGAGAGTTCGGCGCGCTTTGTAGAAGCGGCGGCCGACGACGTTCCGGCGGATCCCAGCTTCTATTCTGCGGAGGACTCTGTCTATTATCATCTTGTACCTGATTGTCCGTGCGCAAACCGGGCGGTCGAGCACACCCGGGAAGAAATCGACGCGCTGGGACAATTGCCCTGCCCGTACTGCATAGAAGGCCAGAATTTCGTCTTTTACACAAAGGGCGGGAGATACTATCATCTTGATGTCAATTGCTCCGGCATGGTCGGCGCGCAGGCGTATTCGCTTTCCGAAGCGGAGGAAATGGGAAAGGCCGCCTGCCCGATTTGCGTTTGGGGGGAAGCGGCGATTTATTCCACCGATGCGGGGCGGTATTACCACAGCGACGCTTCCTGTTCGGGAATGACCGGGGCGATCCCCAGGACCCTAGAGGAAGCCGAAAGCCTTGGGCAGAGCCCTTGCCCCCTCTGTATCAGCGCGCTGGAGATCAACGTCAGCATCGGCGAAGCGGTGGATTACGCAATGAACGGCACGGTATCGGCAGAGATGGCGGCGGGCTATGTCCGGTCAGCGGATAGTTCCCGGTATTACCATGCCAATGCGGATTGTTCCGAGATCGAACAGCAGGGGCAAGCGAGGCTGATCAGCGAGGCGGAGTCGCTGGGGCAACAGCCTTGCCCCGTGTGCATGGAGGCGGGCGCCCTGGGCGTATGGGTGACGCTGCTGGACGAGGAAGCGGAACTGGCGACCTACCGCGCCTCGCTCAACGGGGACCTTTTGTGGCTGACGGAGAGGGATCTGTTAAAGGCCGGAAATCTTGAGAAGATCGGCGATGAAGGCGCGCTGGAGACGTATTTGTCTCCGACGGAACAGGATCGGTTCCGGGCTTTGCAGGGCGAAGGGGAGATCTGCGGGTTCCGCCGCACCGAATTGACCTTGCAGCGGTCGGACGCGGCGCAAGCTCTCGCCGGGATGAAAACGCGCATGGAGGGCGGAGCGATTGCGTTTGAAATCTATGCGCGGGAAGAGGCTGAAGAGGCGCGCTTTGAGATGCATACCAATACGCGCGATTACTTTCTCCTGGATGGAGAGCTCTACGCGGGCGATGAAAAAGCCGGGCGGATGGGGGTTTCCGGGGAACTGGGAGAAGATCTGTATTCTCTGGACGGCGCCGGAGAGGAACTGGCGGTTCGCGTGGATTCTGCGATCGAGCAACCCGCCCTCTACCGTGCGGCGACCTACTGGGGAGAATGCTTCGTCCAAGCGAGGGCAGACACGCTCTACGGGGACTTGGGGGATGGAGTGGTGACCCTGTTTGTTGCGCTTTCCCCGGCTGCGGGAGACGCTGCGGAAGGAGAAGCGACGCTGGTTTCCATGATGGCGCAGGCGGGGATAGAGACGGACGCTTCGCGCTTTGTCCGCCGGGAGGATGGAGTTTTGGAAGCCTGGGAGATCCTCTCCTACATGGAGGCAGAAGAGGCAATGACCAAATGGAACATGCCCCTGGGACAATATCAGACGATTTTCCGGGTTGGGGAGAATTTTTCGGCAGAAGCGATCGAAGTGCAAATGGAACAGGACGCGGGCGCGTTTCTTGCCGCGTTGTACCAAAATGGCGCGCTGCCGCAGCCCTTCGCGGTGCGCTCGTTCCAAGAAACGAACGGGCGCGGAGTTCTCGATCTTTCCGGCGAATTCGGCGAGGCAATGCGCTCTGCCGACAATGCGCAGCGATACCGCTATATGGGAAGCATTGCCGATACGTTTTTGCTGAATTACGGGTTGGACAGCCTTCTGGTCTATTCGGAGGGAGAGAGCCTCATGACCGGCGACGCGCGATATGACGGGGAACAAAGCTGGTATTGAATTTCGCGCGGAGGAAGAAGCGGCCTGCGGGAGCAAAATGCGCGCAGGCCGCTTTACGCATCGTTCCAGGGGAGCAGTTTATCGCCCTTTACCAGAATCGCGCGTTGGGCGAGACGGGCGAGGGGATCGTCGGAATGGGAATCGGAATAAAACGCATCGATTTTCCCTTGGGGAAACGCCTCACGAAAGCGGCGCACTTTTTCCTCGCCATGGCAATTGGGCCCCCTGAAAATTCCGCTGCGGGGGTCTACGGGCGAACCCATGACATGGGAGATGCCCAGATGCGCGCAGGCCGGGCGAATGAGAAATTCCGGCGAAGCCGAAATAACCACGTCGTCCTCCCGATGGGCCGTGCCATAAAACGGCTTGACGCGGGAAAGGTTTTTCTCCCAGAACGCAGGCAAGACGCTTTGCAGGTCGATCCATCGCAGGAAGCGCAGCATCCGTTGTTTGAACACCTGCTTTTTTCGCGCCTTGGCCAGGAATAAAAGGCCGTTGAGGATTTGGCCCGGCGCGTCCAGCCACATGCGCGGCGTGCGCAAAAGGCAATAGGCAAAGAAGCGGGCCGTGGAATCCCCGCGCAGAATGGTATTGTCGAAATCATATACATTCATGCTTTAAAGATACGCCGCGTTGCGGGCGAAATCCTTCTCTTGCGCAAAAAAGGTTTTGCGGGTATAATAACCTTCAGTGTATGGGCGGCGAATGGAAAACGGAAAAATCCACGCGCAGCGTTTAAACCGTGTCCAGCGCATGGCTCCTACACGGAAACACAAAAAGTTTTTGCAGAACGGAGGGAGAAAATGGGTTATATTTCCAGCCTGTTGCAGAACCCCCGCGCGACGATTCTGATGATCCTGCTCGCGCTTCCGGGCCGTATGCTGGCGTTGTCCCTGCATGAGTACGCTCATGCGCGCGCTGCCTATAAGTGCGGCGACAATACCGCGGCCATGATGGGGCGTATGACCATCAATCCCCTGAAACATATCGACGTATTGGGCTTTTTGATGCTCTATCTCGTGGGCTTCGGCTGGGCAAAGCCCGTGCCGGTCAATCCTCGCAATTTCAAGGGAGATTTCCGCAAGTGCGATTTTGTGGTATCCATTGCGGGAATCACGATGAATTTGATCCTGTTCCTTGCGGGCGGGATGGTGATGTTTCTCTGGTCCGGGCTGCTGATCAAAAACATGGTGGGGCCGGAGGGTGGCGAAATCCTGCGCCAGGGCTATTGGCTGGGCGCAGATTTTGTCGGCATGTACAATGGGAGACTGCTGGGGTATCTGTTTGAGATGCTCAGCTATTTTGTGCAGATCAATATCGTTCTGGCAGTGTTCAATCTGTTCCCGATTCCGCCGCTGGACGGGTATCATGTGCTCAACGATCTCGTGCTGCGCCGCAATACGCTCTTTGCTTCCCAGAGGGCGGAGCAGGTGGGATATATCGTCATGCTTGCGCTTTTGTTCTCGGGCATTTTGGGAGAGGCGATTTCCTTTGTCACGCAGTACGCCTATCAGGGGCTCGGCACGGTGGTAGCCGCGATTTTGGGGATGTAGAAACATGTCCTATATCGTTTCGCTCAAGCAGTTTGACGGGCCGCTGGATCTCCTGCTCACGCTCATCAGCAACGCCAAGATCGATATTCAGGATATCTTTGTCTCGCAGATTACCGAACAATACCTGGAATCCATGGCGCTGGTGGATGAACTGGACATGGATTCGGCCAGCGAGTTTTTGCAGATGGCGGCCACGCTTTTGGAAATCAAATCGCGCGCCATGCTGCCGCGGCCGCCCAAGCCTGAGGAGGAGGGAGAACTCTCTCCGGAAGAGGCGTTGATCCGCCAGTTGACGGAATACCGGCAGTTCAAAGAGATTTCCGGCCGCATGAAGGAATTGGAAGAACGGGCCAAGGCGCTGATTACAAAGCTGCCCGAAGAATACCCGCTTCCGCCGCCGCAGATTGAAATTACGGGCCTGACGCTGGAAAAGCTCAGCCGCGCGTTTTTGCGGGTGCTCGAACGCGCGGAGGGCCGCAATCGCGCGGATCTTCTGGCAAGTCGGGAAATCCGCAGGGACAGCTTCACCATTTCCGGATGCATGACGCGCATTCAGCGCAAGCTCTCTCGGGGGCCGTTTCGCTTTTCCGAACTGTTCGACGAAAAGATGACTCGTCCGGAACTGATTACCATGTTTCTGGCGCTTTTGGAACTGATCAAGCTCAATCGGGTTTCGGCGGAACAGAAGGCCGCCTATCAGGAGATTTTGCTGGCGCAGAGGTAGGGAACCTTCGAAGGCGATCGATCGTCCAATGGAACACAGGAAAGAAAGGGAGGGGAACCGATGAAACGCTTTGCGAGTATGGCGCTTGTCGCAGCGCTGTTGCTTTTGGGTACGTCGGTTCCCGCCCTGGCGAGCGGCAGCGTATCGGCCGGTACGCCTTTGGGAACCTCTGTCAATCGCATTTCCAACATCCGCCTGGCCGCGCAGGCTATTGATGGAACCCATCTCCCTTATGGGACGAGCTTTTCTTTCAATTCCGCGGTGGGGGATCGCACGGCCGAGAGGGGATATATGGTCGCGATCAACGGTCGCGGAGTGGAAGTCGTGGGGGGCGGGGTCGCGCAGGTGGCGAGCACGCTCTATCTGGCGCTGAAGCAGGTCGGGGGCATTCAGTTCGATGAATTGGATACCTATGGAGGGGAATACAAGCAGAGCTATGTCGAAAGTTCCCAAGACGCGGTGCTGGTCGATTTTCAAAACGGCAAGGACTTTGCCTTCACGAATTATGCCGACGATATGACGATTTCTCTTTCCATTTCGGGGGAGAACCTGATCTGCACGCTGACGCGGTCCTCGCAGGGCGCCTCGGCGCAGGCGCTGCTCTCGCGCGGAAGCCTGAAGGTTTCCGGAAACGAGAATTTGCGCAACAACATTGCCTTGGCTGCCGGCAGCATCAGCGATACCACGCTCTTTTCCGGGGATCTGTTCTCCTTTAACGGCTTGGTGGGGCCGCGTACCGAGGAATACGGCTATGCTAAGGCGGTCAACGGCCGGGGCGTGGAAGTTATAGGGGGCGGGGTCGCGCAGGTGGCCAGCGTCATCTGGCTCGCGGTCAGGAACGCGGAGGATATTTCCATTGTGGAGAAGTCCACCTATGGGCGCAAATACAATCAGGATTATGTGGAAAACGCGCAGGATGCGATCCTGGTGGACTATACGGCGGGAACCGATTTTTCCTTCCAATATACCGGGGAAGGGTCGATCACGATCTATACCTATCTGTCGGGAGACAACCTCGTGTGCGAGATCTATCGCGCAGCTCCCCTGGAGGGCGGCTTCTGGGCAGATACGTCTTCCGATTCGTGGCTGGGAGGAAGCGCGCAGGAATCCCTGGTAAATTGGTGGTAAAAAGTTCGCGCCCTCGGAACGGCACTTCCGAGGACGCGCGGGCGTCTGGCGAACGCCCGTTACAGAGGGGGAAGGGTGGCGCCGAATGGAAAATGGCATTGCCATTTTCTGCGCCCGGCGAATAGAAGCGGATTCGTGGGCGTTCCATCTGGCGTCAAGTAGAGTATACAAAAAATATATAGAAAAAACATGAGCAAACTATGAACGCCCGAGGTTTTTTCGAGGCGTTTTTATTTTTTTTCTTCCCTAGCGGGCGCATCGGAAGGCGCGTCGAGAATGCCGGCCTTTCGCAGACCCTCAAGTTCTCCGGGGGTTAACGGCCGCCACTCGCCCGGACGCAGATTTCCCAGGCGAATGTGCAGGATGCGCACGCGGCGAAGATATGTCACAGTATATCCCAGCGCCTCGCACATGCGGCGAATCTGGCGGTTGAGCCCCTGCACCAGCACAATATTAAAGGATTTTTCCCCGGTTTTGCGCACGCGGCAGGGAAGCGTGACGGTATCCAGAATTGGCACGCCCGCCATCATGCGCTGGAGGAACTCCGCGGTCACGGGCGCGTTGACCCGCACCTCGTATTCCCGCTCATGGCCGCCCCTGGCGCGCAGGAGGCGGTTGACGATTTCGCCGTCGTTGGTCATGAGAATCAGTCCCTCGCTTTCCCGATCCAAGCGTCCCACGGGAAAGACGCGCTCGGGATAGTTCAGGTAGCTGACGATATTCAGCGGCTCGCGCCTGTCCGCAGTGCAGACAATGCCGCGAGGCTTGTTGAGCATCAGGTAGACCTTCTCCGAACGGCCGGAAAGCGGGTGGCGATCGACCAGCACGACGCAGCCGGGCAGAACCGTATCGCCCAGGACACCGCGCCTTCCGTCAATGGTGACGCGGCCCTCTTCGATCAGGCGATCGGCTTGGCGGCGCGAGCAGTAACCGCTGTCGGCGATATATTTATTGAGCCGCTTGGCTTCCATGGCGTTTCCTCCGAATTTCGTTGCTTTTTGAGGAAGAATCCTGTATACTGTCAACGGGAAATTATAGCAGGCGCGGACCGCCCCGTCAAGCCGGGCGGTTTTGTTTGGAGGCAATTATGGCAAAGGCAATCCTCAGAAAGACCCGGGAGAGCAAGGTGCGCGCAGGGCATCCGTGGATCTACGCTTCGGAAATTGAGCGCGAGGAAGGAACCTGCGAGCCGGGCGAGATCATCGATGTGATTAGCTGCAAGGGAACGTTTCTCGGCCGCGCGCTGTACAATCCCCAATCGCAGATCACCCTGCGCATGATTACGACCAACGACGAACCGGTGGACGAGGCGTTTTTCCGCCGCAGGATTGAGGATGCGTGGGCATATCGCAAGCTGTTATGCGATCCGATGAGCTGCCGGGTGATCTTTTCGGAATCGGATTTTTTGCCGGGGTTGGTTGTGGATAAGTTTGCGGATGTGCTGTCCGTGCAGACGCTTTCGCTGGCCATGGATCGCAGAAAGCACATGCTTGCCCAATTGCTGATGGAAATCACCGGGGCCACGGGCGCATATGAGCGCAACGACGTTCCCGTCCGCCGGCACGAAGGGCTTTCGCAGGTTACGGGTCTTTTGGCCGGAGAAGTTCCGGATCGCGTGTGGATGCGGGAAAACGGGATTGAGTTCGCAGTGGATGTCAAAAATGGGCAAAAGACAGGCTTTTTCCTCGATCAGAAGCAGAACCGCGCGGCTATCCGGCCCTTTTGCGCAGGCGCGAAGGTCATCGATTGCTTCTGTCACAACGGCTCTTTTTCATTGCACGCCAAGAAATATGGCGCGCGGGAAGTGCTGGGAGTGGACATCTCCGAGGAAGCGATTGAGGTCGCCCGGGAAAACGCGGAAAGGAACGGTTTGGACGCGCGCTTTGAGGCGCATAACTGTTTTGATTTCCTGCGCGAGAAGACGGAAGCGGGGGAAAAGTACGACTTGGTTATTCTCGACCCGCCGGCCTTTACCAAATCTCGCGCCACGGTGGAAAGCGCGCTGCGGGGCTATAAGGAGATCAACCTGCGCGGCCTGAAGCTCACCCGGCCCGGAGGATTTTTGGTTACCTGCTCCTGTTCGCAGCACATTTCCGCGGAAATGTTCCAGGATATGCTCAATCAGGCCGCGCGGGACGCGAAAAAGCGCGTGCGGTTGGTGGAATTCCGCACACAGGCGCTCGATCATCCGATTTTGCCCCAGGCGCCGGAAACCAAGTATCTCAAATGCGTGTTTTTGCAGGTGATGGAATAGGGCAAGAAAGCGGTCGAATCCTACCACAGCGGCCGGCGAAATTCTTCCTCCAGCGCGTGCCATTTGCGCAAAAACGCCTCTCCCTCGGGGGTTTGGGCGATGCAGAGAACCGCTCTGCGCGCAGCCTTGAGAAACTCGGGAGACAATCCCCGCAACCCCGCGCGGGAGAGCGGACACATGGCGCGGGCGCGGGCGTCCATGCGCACGGTCCAACCCTTGCGGCCCGGACAGGGCGTCAGGGGAAACAGGCGGCAGCCGAGCGGGCGCTTCGCGCGATCGCACGGTTGCAGACAGATCAGCATCGGGCCGAACGCATCCCGCTCAATCCGGCCCCAGGAACAGTCTTTTAGGAGTGCTTCCTCCCCGGGAAACAGATAGACGCCGCCCTGTCCGTCCGCATCCGCGTGACAACAGGCGGCCTGGCAGAGCGCGCCGCAATCTTCCCAAAGGGGCGTGATCTCCTCCAGAATCTCCCGGGCCCGGAAAAGCTCTTCCATGAAGCTTCCTCCCTCTTCAGCCAAACGGATTTTCCGGAAAAATCCTAGCATATTGGGTGGGGAAAAGTCAATCCCGGTCTTGATTTTTGGCGCAGACCGTTGTATAATACATGCGTATTAATTGAGGAGGTGCTTTACCATGGCATATACCATTACGGACAAGTGCATCGCGTGCGGCGCGTGCGCGGAAGAGTGCCCCGTTTCCGCGATTTCCGAAGGCGACGGCAAGTACGTCATCGACGCTGACACCTGCATTTCGTGCGGCGCGTGCGCGGGCGTTTGCCCCGTTTCTGCTCCCGAAGAGGCCTAATCGCCAAAACCGCTCCCGCTCCTTGGGAGCGGTTTTTTTTAGAAATTTTTATTGGAAATCATGTGCGTTTAATAATATTTTATGTATAAAGTCGATTTCTATTGACATTTGTTTTGAAAATGCTATAATATTAACATATCGATGTGAAAGGAGAATTCCCCATATGAAGAAACTTTTCTCCCTGTTGCTGACGCTTGCTATCTTGGCCATGGGCGTATGCGCGATGGCCGAGGACCTTTCTGCCGAGGAGCTTTCCGAGCTTCTTTGCGGCGACGACAGCCTTGTAGAAATCATTGAGGCTGCCCGCGAGGAAGGCGAATTGACGGTGTACGGCTGCTGCGAAGAACCCTATATCGCCGCGGCAACCGGACGTTTCCAGGAGCTGACGGGTATCACCACGCACTGGCAGCGTCTCTCCACCGGCGAGGTGCAGGCAAAGATCGCGGAAGAAAACGGCAATCCCTCTGCGGATATTTGGTTTGCCGGTACCAGCGATCCCTATAACGAGACTTCTACTACCGGCCTTTTGACCGCGTATGAGGCCGTCAACGCCAAGAACCTGCGCGACGAAATGTATCGCGATCCGGATGGATACTGGTACGGCATTTACACTGGCGTCATGGGCTTCATGGTCAACAATGACGAACTGGATCGTCTGGGTTTGGAAGCGCCCCAGGATTGGGATGATCTGACTAAGGAAGAGTATAAGGGCCTGATCTGGCTGTCCAACCCGAACACGGCCGGAACTGCGAAGGTCTTCATCAATACCCTCGTGCAGCTCAAGGGTCACGATGCTGCGATGGAGTACTTTGTCGAACTGGATAAGAATATCGCGCAGTACACCAAGTCCGGTGGCGGCCCCTCCAAGAATGTGGGCATCGGCGAGTGCGTGATCGGCATCGGCTTCCTGCATGACGGCGTGTACCAGATCCTGCAGGGCTACGACAACATCGGCCTGATCATCCCCGAGAGCGGCACCGGCTTTGAGGTCGGCGCGACTGCCATCCTCGAAGGCTGCAAGCATCCCAATGCCGCCAAGCTGTGGATTGAGTTTGCGCTTTCTCCGGAGTGTGTGGAATTGGCGGACGATACCGGTTCCTATCAGTTCCTCGTCATTTCCAATGCGGAGCAGCCCGAAGCGGTGACCGCCTTCGACATCAACTTCGACAATGTTATCGATTATGACTTCGAGGATGCCAAGGCCAACACCACCCAGTATGTCAACGACTTCTTCAATGCTCTTGGCGCGGCTGCGGACGATCGCTTCAAGACAGAATAACTTTCTGCCGGGGCAGGGTTTCCCGACGACACAGGGGATGGAGCTCCATCCCCTGTTTGTGTAAGTATACCATCCCCGAAGGGAGGCAAGTCCGTGGCTAGAAAGCAAAGCGCGCGGCTGGACCAGAAAAAACTCTGGGGTGACCCGGTATTGATGGTTACCATCATCCTGCTCATCCTGTTTTTGGCGCTGTTTATCCTCTATCCCCTGATTATGCTGCTCGTAGACAGTGTATACGACAAATCGACGGGCTTTACTCTCAGCGCGTTTCAACGGCTGTTTACGGAAAACATTACCGGAGTTCCGCTGCAACTGCAGAAGGCCGTGCTGGTGAGCGTCATTGTCGGCGTGATTGTGATGCTGGTGGGCCTGGTCGGCTGCCTGGTGCGCAGGGCGATCGATGCAAAAGGTACGCCCAAGGACAAGATCCTTCGGCACGCGCCCAAGCTCGCCATCGGCGCGCCGCTGTGGATTCTGTTGGTGTTCCTCTTTGAGGAGATCTACAACACCAACACTTCGGGCTTTCTCAACGCGCTGAGCAATACCGTTGTTATCGGCGTTGTTACAGGCGTCGTGGCGACGCTGATCGGTCTCCTTTTCGCATATGTGGATTGCTATGTCAAGGTGCGGGCGCGCCTGCTGGACAGGCTGTTTAAGATCGTCTCGGTGATGCCGGTGGTATCGCCGCCGTTCGTGCTCTCGCTCTCCATGATCTTGCTGTTTGGGCGCACGGGCCTGGTGACCCGATCGCTTTTTAAGTTCTACGATTCCAATATTTACGGCATGGGTAGCATCATCATCGTGCAGACGCTGACATTCTTCCCGGTCTGCTATCTGATGTTCAAGGGCCTGCTCAAGAATATCGATCCCTCCATGGAAGAGGCCGCGCGCGATATGGGCGCTTCCCGGCTCAAGGTGTTCTTTACGGTCACGTTGCCGCTGATGCTTCCGGGCCTGGGGAATTCGTTCCTGATCACCTTCATCGAGTCCGCTGCGGACTTTGCCAATCCCAAGATGATCGGCGGAAGCTGCAATACGCTGGCTACTACAATCTATCTGCGCATTACAGGAGGCAGCTACGACACCATGGGGGCGACCGCCATGGCGGTCATGTTGCTCTCGCTGAGCATCTGGCTGTTTGTGGTGCAGAAGTTCTATCTCGAAAGTAAGACCGCCGCTACGCTCACGGGCAAGGCCTCGCGCGAGCGGATGCTGATTGACGATAGAAGCGTGCGGGTGCCGCTGTGCGTCATCTGCATCATGGTTTCGATCTTCGTGGTTTTGATGTATGTCAGCGTCCCCATCGGCGCAATGTTCAACCTATGGGGCCGGGATTATTCGCTGTCGCT
>DVMU01000202.1 GCA_018714825.1 Candidatus Pullichristensenella excrementigallinarum | reverse complement strand
GGCGGCTAACAGGGGAAGACACCCGGATGGCCCGGGAAACCGACCGTTCCACACGATGTTCCTGACATTCTAATAATCTCCATTATAACACATTTGTCGCAAAAAGGAAATACACGGAAGATTAGAAACTTCTTTTAAAAGGGGCGGAACGCTTAAGCGTTCCGCCCACGAAACTACAGGGAGAGAGGTTAATCATCCGGGAACAGCTCGTCAATGTTGGAAGCGTTGACGCCCACGGGATCGATGACGACCTGATTTTCAAATTCTTCGCCATTATAATACTTTTCGAGGATATCAAAACCAGCCTCAAACTCTGCGTAGGTATCCATCATGATCGAGCCTGCATAGCAGCAATTCTCGTCACGGATATAATTGCGCGCCTCAGAGATGGCGTCCAATCCGTACAGTTTGCAGCTGTCTTCCAGGCCCATGCTATGGATGATGGGACGAACACCCAGCGCCATGCCGTCGTTGTTGCAGACGATCGCGTCAATGTCGGGATCAGCAGTCAGCCAAGTCTCGGCAAACGGGGTGGCAGAGTCCGCGCCCCAGTCGCCCACGCCGGTGTACACGACTTCGATGTCCGGATAGTTTTCGAGCACGGCATAGTATCCGTCGGTGATGTTATTGGCAACGTCGTGGCCCTCCGTCGCGCGGATGATGGCGATTTTGCCCTTGCCGCCGAGATCGTCTACGCACATCTGCATCTCGATCATACCGCCGGTGTACATGTCGCAGGCGACGAACGCAGTCAGTTCTTCCTGATTGGAAGTTCCGCCATGAATGCAGATGACCGGAATGTCGTGATCGTTAATGGCCGAAAGCAAAACCGTGTTCAGACCGTCGGTGGAGACGGGATCGATAAAGATGGCAGCGGCGTCCGCAGCGATGGCCTTTTCAACATTGGACAGCTGCGTCGCTACATCGGAATCCGCATCCAGAACGATCACTTCCCAGCCGTAAGAATTGCCGATTTCCTCGCAATACTTGGCCATGTTCACGGAGAATTCGTTGGCGGTGTTGTTCGCGCACCAATAAACGGTGCCGCGACTCTCCTCGGCAAACGCGCAGGGCAATGCGATCACAAGAAGAGCCAGGACGAGAGTCAGGATACGTTTCATGTTTTTTACCTCCTATAATTTACCGACCCTTGATTTCCGCACCACGGGGGCCGGTATATTCCATTTGAGAGATCAGATTCTCTGCTGTCTGCGCTTGGAAACGCGATCGATGTAAACGGCGATCAAGATGATGATACCCTTCATGATCTTCTGGTAGTTGGAGGGGACGCCCATGACGTCAAAGCCATTGGAGATGACCGTGAGAATCAATACACCCACCACTGTGCCGATGAGCGAGCCGCTTCCTCCGGTCATGCTGATTCCACCGATGACGCAGGAAGCGATGGCGTTGAGCTCATCGCCGTCTCCGACAGGGGGCTGCCCGCTGGTCGTACGGGAACACATCAGAAGGCCCGTGAGGCCCGCACACATGCCGGAAATTACATAGGCGATCATCTTGGTCAGACGCACGTTGATGCCGGAAAGGCGGGTCGCGTCCTGGTTACCGCCGATGGCGTAGAGCCACTTGCCGTACACCGTCTTCCGAGTGATAAACACCCCCAGAATGACCACGACCAACCAGTAGTAGACCAGAGAGGACAGCCCGAGCCAACTGGTATTGGCCACGGCGATGAATTCCTCCGTCAGGTTGAATACCGAGCGACCGTTGGTTACGACCAGCGCGATGCCGCGGCCAATCGAGAGCGTGGACATCGTTACGATAAACGGTGCAAAATCCAGATAAGAAATGAAAAATCCGTTCAGCAATCCGAAGAGCGCGCCCACAAACAGGCAGATTACGAAAGTCATAAACACGCTCATGGGTTCCCAGGAATACGAACTGGTCGTACAGAACGAGGCAATCATCGTACAGGTGGCGAGCACAGAACCGACGCTCAGGTCAATGCCACCGGTGATGATGACCATGGCCATTCCAACCGCCATGATTCCCGTCAGGGAGGATTGCTTGAGGATCAACAGTAGGTTCGCAGGCTTGAGAAACGTGCTTTTCAGGCAGGCCATGATGAGGACGAGCACCAACAGCGCCCAAACGATCCCAAGCTGTTTAATGATTTTGAACCATTTGCTATTTTTAAAGGTACTCTGCTGCATTTTTCAATCTCCTTTAAACAGCTTCGGAAGTAGGTGAGGCGAGGCGCATGATGTTTTCCTGGGTGATCTCCTCGCCGGTCAGCTCCCCGGTCATCGCGCCTTCGCACATGACCAGGATTCTGTTTGCCACCCCCATGATTTCTTCCATCTCGGAGGAGACGATGATCACGGCTTTTCCGTCCATGACGAGGCGATTGATCAGCTCATAGATCTCGTATTTGGCCCCGACGTCGATTCCGCGCGTCGGCTCGTCAAAGAGGAAAATATCCGGTTGAGTTTCCAGCCACTTTGCCAGGACGACCTTCTGCTGATTGCCGCCGGACAGACCGAGTACCAGATCATTCGGCCCGTTGGCCTTAATCGAGAGGGACTTGATGGCGTTTTCCGCGATAGCGCGATACTCTTTGGTCCGCATGATTCCAAATTTTGCCTTGTATCGATCGATACAGAGGGTGACGTTGTCCTGAATGGACATGATCAGATTTAGGCCAAAGAGCTTGCGATCCTCGGGAACCAGCGCCAGTTTTTGATCCATCGCCTGCTTGGGCGTGCGAATGTCCACCTTCTTGCCGTGAACAAAGATTTCGCCGGAGTCCGCGGGCTCCGCGCCAAAAATGGCGTTGACAAGTTCCGTGCGCCCTGCGCCCAGAAGGCCCGCGATGCCCAGTTTCTCACCTCGATGCAGGGTGAAGGAGACATTGTGAAATTTGCCCTTGCGCGTGAGATTGCGCACTTCCAGAATGGGTTCGCCGATGGAATTGGCGCATTGGGGATAGACATTTGTGATTTCGCGGCCGACCATCTGATAGATGATCTCTTCTCGGGTGATCTCCGTGATAGGCGCGGTGCGGATATGGTTTCCGTCGCGCAGGACGACCACCTTGTCGGCAATGCGAAAGACCTCGTCCAGCCGGTGGGTAATAAAGATGATCCCAATCCCGTTTTGCTTGAGCAAATCCACAGTGCGGAAGAGCTTTTCTGCGTCCCGGTTGGTGATGGCGGAGGTCGGTTCATCCATGATCAGAATGCGGGAATCGTAAGAGATCGCCTTGGCAATTTCCACTTCCTGCATCTGCGCGATGCGCAACGTGCGCATTTTGCTGGTGGGATCGACCTGTACCTTGAGTTTGTCAAACCATTCCCTGGTGCGGCGATTTTGTTCGCGCATGTTTGTCAGGCCGAATTTGGAGACTTCCCGCCCCAGGAACATGTTTTCCGAAACCGTCATATCCAGAATCGGCGTCAGTTCCTGATGAATCATGGCAACACCGTGCTGCATGGCGTCGGCGGGACCGTTGAGGACAACCTCCTGGTTGTCGAGGAAGATCTTTCCCGCGTCGGGCTTTTGAAGGCCCATGATGGTTTTGACCAGCGTGGATTTTCCGGCGCCGTTTTCTCCGACGAGCGCGATGACCTCGCCGGAGTGCAGCTCCAAATCCACGCCGTGCAGAACTTCCACGCCGCTGAAGGATTTTCGGATTCCTTCCAATCTTAACAATTCAGACATTGCCGTACCTCGTCAAACGCGGGAGATTTATTTCGCGAACATGCCGAAATCCGGGATCTCCACAGGAGCGCTTCCGTTCATGGCGGATTTGTGCGCGCTGATGCCCATGCAGGTAATGGTTGCCGCTTCGATTTCGTTGACGGGCGGGGTACGATCTTCGGCAATCGCGGAAATAAACTGATGCGCGATGTGCGGGTGGCTGCCTCCATGGCCGAGTCCCTGCCGGAAGGAGGCCTGGGAAACATCGGAGATCGCCTCGCGCAGGGTGTATTTGCGGATGCTTTCGGGCAACATCTCTCCCGTATCGGGGCAGACGATCTTTTCCGCGTCGTCCGTGCCGGTATAGATGACATGGCCGTCGTCGATGACCTGTTCCCATTCGAAGGACATGTCCGTGCCGTACACGTCGAATCCTTCACGGCACTGGCGGATGGTTTCAAACAGCCAGCGGGTGGACTCTACGACCACGTCGGAATCCTTGAAGGTAAACGTAGCGGTTTCTCCCGCGAACGGACATCCATATTTTTCGGCTTTGTCGGCGCTGACGTGCCCCGTGCCATGGCAGATCACGGATTTGGGCTGCTTCTGGAGAATCCCCAACACCGGAGAAAGCGCGTGCGTTCCATAATAGAAAGGCGGCAGACCATCCCAATAGCTTCCCCAACCGTCCATCGCAAGGTTCTGCGTGTGGTCGCTGCGGACAAACTGAAGCCGACCGAACTTGCCTTCATCCAGAAGTTTTTTGACATAGAGGAACTCGCGGGTATACAGCGAAGTTTCCATCATCATGTACTTCTTGCCGGTCTTCTTACAGGTATCGATGATATGTTGGCATTCCTCGATGGAAAGCGCCATGGGAACCGTGCAGGCGCAATGCTTGCCGGCTTCAAGCGCCGCGATGGTCTGCCGATAATGTTCGGGGACAGGGGTCACGATGTGAATCGCGTCCAATTCCGGGTTTTTGAGCATCTCATAATAGTCGGTATAGCGAAGCTCTTCGGGAATGCCGAATTCATCGCCCACAGCCTTGAGCGTGCTCGGGGTACGGGTGCAGATGGCGACCTTTCCGCCGTAGGGATGGTTCTGAAAAATCGGGACAAATTCACGGCCAAAGCCCAGGCCGACCACACCGATATTGACTTTCTTTGCCATAATACTCTCTCTCCTTACTGATGCTCTCTGCCGAATCCAAAATCGGGAATTTCCACGCGAACCGAATCGTTCATCGCGGAGATGTGCGCGCAGATACCGGCGCAGGTGATGGTAGCGGCGACGATCTCATTGACTTCCGCCTTGCGATTTTCGACAATGGCGCGCAAAAACTGTTCTACAAGATGCGGATGGCTTCCGCCGTGGCCCACACCCTGCCGGAAAGAAGTGTGCGTCATGTCCGAAACGGCTTCCCGCCTGGTAAAGCGCGCGATTTCCGGGGGAAGCAGGGAATCGGTATCGGGGCAGTGGATTTTCTCCGCATCATCCGTGCCGGTATAGAGGACATGGCCGTCGTCGATGATCTGCTCCCATTCAAAGGACATCTGTGTCCCATAGACGTCGAAGCCCTCGCGACACTGGCGAATGACCTCGTTGATCCAGCGCGTGGATTCCGCGACCACGTCCGTATCGGCAAAGCGGAAGGTTGCGGTTACGCCCGCAAAGGGAAGCCCATATTTGCCTGCGCGCTCTTCGCTCAAATGGCCGGAACCGTGCGCTACCACCGAAAGCGGGCGCTTCCCAAGAAGCGAAATCACGGGAGAAAGCGCGTGGGTTCCGTTTAAGAAAGGCGGGAAACCCTGCCAGTATGCGGGCCATCCGTCCATAGCCATGTTCTGGGTATGATCACTGCGAATGAATTGAATCCGGCCGAATTTTCCTTCTTCATTGAGTTTTTTGGCGTAAAGGTATTCGCGGGTATACAGCGAGGTCTCCATCATCATATAGACCTTTCCGCTTCGCCGCGCAGCTTCCACGATATCCCTGCACTGGGCGATAGTTGTGGCCATGGGAATGGTGCAAGCCGCGTGCTTTCCCGCGTTCAAGGCTTCCATGACCATGGGATAGTGATCCATTACGGGGGTGACGACGTGAATGGCATCCAATTCGGGATTCTTGATCATCTCATGCCAATCCGTATATTGAAGGCTTTCTGGAATACCGTATTGCTCGCCGAGTTTTTCCAATGTGGATTTCGTTCGCGAGCAGATAGCAATTTTTCCACCGTTGGGATGGCTTTGATAAATGGGGATGAATTCCTTTCCGAATCCCATGCCGATGATGCCGACATTGATGCGTTTGTCGCTCATTCACCGACCTCCTTTC
>DVMU01000201.1 GCA_018714825.1 Candidatus Pullichristensenella excrementigallinarum | reverse complement strand
AGCAGTGCATGAGGCCTCTTGCTACATCGCAGTCGCCCCCCACGCGGGGGCGTGGATTGAAATATCATGCAGCAGATAAAGGTACGGTGCAACGGCAGTCGCCCCCCACGCGGGGGCGTGGATTGAAATATCGCCTGTGCTTTCGCCGCGTGTGCATCTGATGTCGCCCCCCACGCGGGGGCGTGGATTGAAATCCTATTATCAAGGGGATTATAGGTTACGATCATGGTCGCCCCCCACGCGGGGGCGTGGATTGAAATGCGCGCTTGCGCGCTGCCGCTTGCGCCCGGTCTTGCGGTCGCCCCCCCACGCGGGGGCGTGGATTGAAATCAATTTGGCAGAGATACCATTCCGTCGGCATGGAAACGTCGCCCCCACGCGGGGGCGTGGATTGAAATGCCGGCTGGGCAAAGGACGCCGATCCTCAGAAAGTGTCGTCCTCGCGTGGGAAGCGAGTTAAAGACCAGCAGGGCGAAATTGTTGAATCCTATGCTTGGAGAAAAAGGGGCTTGTGGGAAGGGATTTCTTACCGAATTATTGGGGAATGCGGCGGCATCGGACAATCCAAATATAGGGGATGCGGATCGTTGATCCATCGGTATCATCGCCAGAATCCCCGCGAGCTCCGGAACGATTTTCATCGGGAAAGGCTTTTCTGCCGTTTTGCAGAATTTGCGAATGCGATTCCGATGGGATGCCAAAGCGCCGGTTTCGGGTGCATTCAGAAAAAACACGCATTGGGTGTTGACAAGAGGGATTCGATGCTCTATAATAAAACAAACGTTACAAAACAAATGTTTTTGATTGGGGGGCGGGAATATGCCGCCAAAGGCAAAATTTGCGCGAGAGGAAATTGTGCGGGCAGCGCTGGAAATTGTCCGAAAAAAGGGACCCAAAGGCCTCACGGCGCGTGCGTTGGGCGTGGAACTGGGAAGCTCGACAAGGCCGATTTTTACCGTATTTCAAAGCATGGAGGAAGTGGAGCAGGAGGCGTTCAAGGCCGCCGACGCGCTCTATGAAAGCCGCCTGAAGGAGGAGATGTCGAAAGGAGAATATCCCCCGTATAAGGCGAGCGGAATGGGATACATTCGCTTTGCCAGGGAGGAAGGGGAGCTTTTTAAATGGCTGTTTATGCGCGACCGATCGCAAGAGAAGATCGACACGCAGGAAAAGCAGCTCAAGCCGATCCTCGATCTCCTTCAAAAGAATATGGGCCTGGAAGCGGAGAGAGCCTATCGTTTCCATATGGAAATGTGGATCTTTGTCCACGGAATTGCGACGATGATCGTCACGGGATATCTCAACTGGGATATGAAGATCGTCAGCGGCGTTCTGACGGACGCTTATTGCGGCCTGCGGAGTCGATATCTGGAGGAGGGAAAGCGCGATGCCGGCAATTCGGACGGAGAAGCTGACAAAGAAATACGGTGACCAGACGGCCGTGGACGCGCTGGATTTGTGCGTAGAACGCGGAGAATTGTTTTCCCTACTTGGGGTCAACGGTGCGGGAAAGACAACTGCGATCAAGATGCTCTGTTGCCTAACCAAGCCCAGCTCCGGAGACGCCTTTTTAAACGGCAGAAGCATTGTTTCGGCCTCCGCTTTGGTAAAGGAAATTATCGGCGTCTCTCCCCAGGAAACAGCCGTGGCGCCGAATTTGACGGTGCTGGAGAATCTGGAATTGATGTGCGGCGTCCATGGCTTTTCCGGGAAAAAGCGAAGGCGGAAGACGGAGGAACTCTCCGAACAATTTTCGCTGCATTCCGTGCGGAACAAGCGGGCCGGAAAGTTGTCGGGCGGATGGCAGCGCAGGCTCAGCATTGCCATGGCGCTGATCAGCGAACCGGAGATTTTGTTTCTGGACGAACCGACATTGGGCTTGGATATTCTGGCCAGAAGCGATTTGTGGGAGACGGTCCGATCCTTGAAGGGAAGAGTGACGATTGTGCTGACTACGCACTATTTGGAGGAAGCGGAAGCGCTCTCGGATCGCATCGGGATTCTGTGCGGGGGAAGGCTTCTCCTTGCGGGCACGGCGGAGGAAATCCGAAAAGCAACCGGCGAAGAGAGATTGGAAGACGCGTTTATTTCGATTGTAAAGGGGGCAGGCAAATGAAAGCCATGGCATTTGGCGTGCGCAACGCAAAGGAAATTTTGCGCGATCCGCTTACCGTGGCATTCAGTCTGGGTTTTCCCGTCGCGATACTTCTTCTGCTCAGCGCGATCCGGGCAAACGTGCCCTTTGACCGGTTTGCGATCGAGCGCCTTGCGCCCGGCATCGCGATTTTCGGGCTTTCTTTCCTGACCCTGTTTTGCGCGACGTTGATTGCGCGGGATCGCGAAAGCGCTCTGCTGCAGCGGCTGTATACCGCCCCGCTTGCCGGAACGGATTTTATCTTCGGCTATGCGCTGCCGATGGTCCCGATTGCGCTGGGCCAGAGCGCCGTTTGCTATGTGGTCGCAATCGCTTTGGGATTGGAACCTTCGGCGCGCCTTTTGGCCGCAATTGCCATGATTGCGCCTGTTTCGCTGTTTTTTATCGCGATGGGGCTGTTGTGTGGAAGCGTGTTTTCCGTCAAACAGGTCGGCGGTATTTGCGGCGCGCTGCTGACCAATGTCGGCGCGTGGCTTTCGGGAACCTGGTTTGATCCGGACCTCGTGGGCGGAGCGTTTAAAAAGATCGCCGAGCTCCTGCCGTTTATCCACGCGGTGGAATTGGAACGTGCGATTTTGCGCGGAGATATCCGGACGATTCCCGGGCATCTTCTTTGGGTAATGGGGTATGGCTTCGCTGCGGTTCTATTGGCCGTGGGATTGTTTCTGCGGCAGAAAAATCGACAGTGAGGCCGGAATGCCCCTCGCATTGACGATTGTGCACGGGAAAGAGTCCCAAAGCAAGGCGCTTTTCGGAAAACGCGCGGCAAAGCCCGAATGCGTGCGCAAGGAGGAAACCGATATGCGGACACGGAATGTCGTTGTAGTGGATTACGATCCGCAATGGGAGAAGAATTTTCAGGTAATACGCGGAGAATTGCAAGCCGCGCTGGGAGAGATTGCCATTGCCGTTGAGCATGTAGGCAGCACCGCAGTTCCGGGTTTGGCGGCAAAGCCGATCCTGGATATTGACGTCGTGATCGATCAGGCATCGGATTTGCCGGAGGCCGTGGAACGGTTGCGCCGCGTCGGATACATACACGAGGGAAATTTGGGGATTCCCGGCCGGGATGCCTTTGGGTATGTGGGAAAGGAACACCTGCAGGCGCACCATCTCTATGTGTGCCCAAAAGACTCGAGGGAATTCTATCGCCACATCCAATTTCGGGAATATCTCAGGGCGCATCCGGAGGCAAGGGAGGCCTACGGGCAGATTAAAAAGGAAGCCGCACGGCGGTTTCCGAAAGATATCGATCGGTATATGGAATACAAGTCGGCCTGTATTTTGGAAATCTATCAAAAGTGCGGACTGGAGCCCAGTCTGGGAAACGCATAGAGGATTGAATGTTATAGGTTGTAAAGAGGGGGCGGGCGGTTTAACGACGGATAGGAACGTTGCTCTTGTGCTGCGGTGGGCTGCTTTGGCAGAGAAAAGGAGAGGCAGGCATTGGATCGATCAATATGCGTTTGATTAATAAAGATGCGTGGAACCAGCCGGGTGGCAAAGGAATTTGCCACCCGGTTTTTTCATTTCGGAAGGAGGGAGGAAGAGAAGCGGAGGCTGTGAAGCGTTCGGATCGGTGGGAGAATTGCAAGGGGCAGAGAAAATATCGGAACGCAGAAGATTCAACTGAGGGACAGGCAAGCGATTTTCGCGGGCCGTGTCCCTCTTTCTTAAAGGAAAAGCCAACTAAAATGGAAAAGATTTGCAAATCCGGAAGCGACGACATGCTAAACTACAGGAGAAAAAGGCCAGGGAGGTATCGAAATGATATTTGTACCGCTGAAATGGATCCCGTATCTGCTATTGCTGGCATCGCTCTACGGCATATTCGGCGAGGGAGATTGGGGATGGATCGTAGGGGTGATCATCAGCGCTGTGTGGATCTACCTTCGTTCAAGCGAAAAGTCCACCTCGACGACGGAGGCCGGAGCTCAGAGCGCATCCGGTACGTTGTCGCAGAAGCAAGAAGCTCTCTGCTTACAATGCGGCGCGGAAAATGCGTCCGGCTCGGTGTATTGTGAAAAGTGCGGAAACAGGCTGGCCAATTGAGCGGCCTTTTCCATAGTTTCCTCCTTCCTGTTTCTACGGACGAGACTGGATAGAGAGACGGTCTGGAAAGGAGCGGGCCGATCGCACGGTTCGGAGTCGAATGCCGCCGGTATGGGAGAATGGAAATGAACGAATTTGATTTAAATATCGATCTGCATGAGTTGCGCCAAATCGCGAAGAAATATGTGCGCTCGGAGAAAACGCTTGAGCGAATTGAACGGGCCCAGGCGCTTATCACGGGGAAACACTACCGCGTGGCGGTCATCGGCGAATTCAAGCGCGGCAAATCCAGCTTGCTCAACGCGCTCCTGGGAGCGGAAGTGTTGCCCACGGACATATTGCCGACAACGGCGGTCATCAACCGCATCGTATACGGGGACCAGCGCCGCGTCGTGCTCCATTACCATGATGGCCGCAACCTCGTGTGCGGAATCGACCAGCTTCGCGAATACGCCACCAAGCTGGATGCGGAAAAAGAAGCGCGTGCCCGAGAAATTCGGGAAATCGAGGTGTCCTATCCGTCCATTTTTACCGAAAACCATATCGAATTGATCGATACGCCGGGCCTGAACGACAATGATGCCATGTCCGAAGTTACGCGCAGCGTACTGACCGACATCGATTCGGCGATTGTCGTGATCTCGATGCAATATCCGCTTGACGAAACGGAGAAAGCCCTCATTGAGGATTTGATCCTACAACCCGGTGTGCGCCATATCACGTTTGTACTCTCCTTTATCGATCGATTCCGCGAGCAGGAGCAAGATCGAATGCTGGAATTGGTGCGGAAGCGCATTGCCGAGATGTTGGAGGACTTTGCCCAATGCCATGGGCCAGAATGGGTTGCCAAGGCTCAAGGTATCTTGGAGACGCCGACGATCTATCCGGTTAGCGCGGTCCAAGCGATCCAAGCGTTTGTTCAAAATGACGAAGAATTGCTGGAAAAAAGCCGATTTGTAGAATTTAAAACGGGACTGATGGCGCAGATCGTTTCCGGTCGGCATGAGGATATGTACGCTTCCACGCGAGATTGCGCGTTTGCGGTATATCACAATCTGGAAAGTTGGTATGCCGGGACGGTAACGGCGGAGCGGGAGAAACGCGAGATCCTGGAAAGACGGAGGATGGCCCTGGAGAATGTGGCTGATGCCAATTGGTGGCAAAGAATGCTGTTCAAAATGGATCAATCGCTGGAAGAACGCTGCGTGTTTGCGGGGGAATATGGGGCCAATCTCAAGAGGGAAATGCGCAGGTGCTTTATCCGGGAATTGAGCCGCCTTCGCAGCGATACGATCACCGATCAGATTGCCGAAGAGGCCCTGTATGCGGGCATGTCGAATTGCGTGCCGTATATTTCCGACGCATTTGAGAGAATGTCCGAACAAACCCTCGGGCAAATGGATTTGTTTGTCGAGCGGTTTGCCATGGAATTGGAGACGGCGGGATTTTCGAGGGAAAATCTGGAAAAGCGGTACGGCGAATGGAAGCAGAAGGGCGCCGCTCCGAAATTTGTGTGGGTGGGCGAACGACCGGCTGACCTGGTGCATACCGACATGCAGGAATTCATCTGGAATAGGATCGATCAATCGCTGGAGGCATGGCGAGAGGAAATGGAAAGCTGGATGGCGACCTGGCGAAGCGCAATATTTCACGCGATGCGTGAATTGCCTTCCGAAGAGGGGAGGGAGGAGATGCGCAAATGCGAGGAGGCGATCGGAGCTTTCGAACAGCGCTTTGCCGAGATGCAGCGCCAATATGCAGGAGATGCGCAACGAGCCGAGGCGCTATGGCGCAAATGGGATAAGGAGCCGGAAGGCGATTGCAAAAACCCGAGAATTGGAAATGTATAATTTGCGCAGAAATTCTCAGGAAGGAATGAATTCCATGAATTGCAGGTATTGCGGCTTTGAACTCAGAGAGGGCGCGCGGTTTTGTTCAAGATGCGGGAATCCGGTGGAGAAAAAACAGGGGCTGTGTGAAAAATGCGGCACGGAGAATGATCCCAACGCGTTGTATTGTCAGGAATGCGGAACCAGGCTCAAGCAGATAGACTATGCCGACGTCGGCAGACAGAATTCGAGCGAACAGAAGGAGGATGCGCTGCGAGAGAATGTGGCGGGAGGCAACACGGCGAATGCGGATATGGCGGATGGAAATGCGCAGGCGCAAGACGCGACGAATGTAAACGCGGAGAACGCGCACAAAGAGGAAGCAAATACGGCAAACGCAAGCGCAGCGAATCCGGCAAACTCGTATGTGGCAAGCGCGACGGGTGCGGGCACGGCGACTTCCGGCACAAGATCTTGGGACAACAATCGCGCGCTCAAGAAAATCACCATGAGCACCTTCTATAAGGGCTTGCCGCGCGTGACGCTTTCCAGGGAAGCGTGCAATGTGACGCTCTACGCCAATCGCCTGGAGGTGACCACGATCCTCGGCGGCGTCGGCAAGGGACTTTTTGCAGCGGGAAAAAAGAGGGTGTTTGAAAAAGGGCAGGTTTCCAGCTGCGCGTATATCGAAGCGTTGGGCGGCATATTAGGCGCCGTCAAATTTGAGCTGAACAATGGTGAGGTCTATTCCTTTACGGCCAGTTTTCCCGGAGAGAAGGGCAAGTTCGATTGCCGCGAGATGGTCAATCTGATTCGCATGAATTTTCGCCTGAAATAATAGGAGGCCTTTACAGATGCGTACGCAGCAGGAATGTTACATGAATTACAACACCATGGTTTCGACGGTGGAAAACGGCGTCAAGGATATGGCCAAGGCTTGTGACTCAATTGAAATGAACGATCGCGCGGAGGAATTGCGCGCGTTGCAAAAGCGCCTGAACAACCATCTGTTTTCGGTCGGCGTGTTGGGCGAATTTCGACGCGGCAAGAGCACGGTCATCAACGCATTGCTGGGTGAGGAAATCGTACCTTCCGATATTGTGCCAACTTCAGCGACATTAAATTATGTGCGCTGGGACGTGCGCCCGCACGCAGATATCAACTTCAAGGACGAAACCGTCAAGGAAGTGCCGGTAAACGAGCTGGCGGCCTACGTCACCAAGACCGATAGCGAGAAAGCCGCCGTGGCGCAGACGGTGCGGGACGCCGTGGTCTATTATCCCTGCCGGTTCTGCCAAAACGGCGTGCAGATTGTGGATACGCCCGGCCTGAACGACGATGAACGCATGACGGCGATCACCGAAGAAGTGGTTCCCAAGCTCGATGCGATTATCTTCGTCTTAACGGCGGATTCGCCGTTCAGCGATTCCGAGGCCAATTTTGTTCGCAACAAGATCATGATGTCCGATATCAGCCGCGTGATCTTCGTGCTGAACAAGATCGATATAGTGCGGCCAAAGGATCGGCAAAGGCTGATCGACAATATCCATGAGCGGATCCGGGAATATGTTCTGGAAAAGATCGAGGCCGTGTACGGAAAGGATTCCCGGCAGTTTACCGAAGCGGAGGACAAGCTGAAAAATGTACGGCTGTTTCCTGTGTCCGCCCTCCAGGCGCTGGATGCCAAGCAGGAGGGGGATGACCAGGCCCTGGAGAAGAGCGGGTTTTTGGAACTGGAACGCGAACTGGCATACATGCTCACCGAAGAACGTGGAATGCTGCAACTCATGGGACCGGTCAACCGGCTCATGAGCACGGCGGAAAGCGCGCTGCGCACAATCGACATGCGCACCAATTCGATCAGCATGGATAAAACGGAATTTGAGAAGATTCAAACAGAGAGCCTGGAGGAAATCAAGAAAACGCGCGCCAGGAAGGTCGAGGAGATAAATCGCCTCAAAAAGAATGCGGCTACGCTCAAGGAAGACATGCTCGCATTGGTGCCGGAAACATACGATAAGGTTCGAGCGGATCTGTGCAATGTCGTTGGCTGCGAACATCCTACGCCCGAGGAACTCGGCAGCAATAAGGGAATCGAAGAATTTGGAAAGCGGGTCGAAAAAAAGGTTCAGGAAGAGTTGAACAACAAGCTGAGTTTTGAAACTGATTGCCTCATGATGCGGATTCGGGATCGAATCGGCGAAGAGTTGGTTCATTGCAAAAAATTTACCGATGCAGTGGATTATACGGCGCGAAGCGTCGAATCCAACTTTAAGAATGGCTCCATGGCCACCAATATCGCCATTATCGGCATCGATACGGTTCTTGGATTGACCAGCCCGATCGGGTTTATCGGCGGTGCGATTCAGGGATGGCGCAATGCGGGCGTTGGCGGAGCAGTGGTCGGCGGCATTGGCGGTTTCGTGGCAGGCGCGGGCGCCTTGGGCGCGATCATCGCTTCGGGCGGACTTCTCATCCCTGCTGCGGTCGTGGGATGCGCGGTGGCCAGTCTCACCGGCAAGGGCCTGACGTCCCTGGTATTTGGGAAGCGCATACGCGCAAAAAAGGCAGCGGATGTGCGAGACGCGTTGCAAAACGGTGTAGATGAAATGATTCAGAATATGCGCAGGGAACGCGTGCTGGAAAACTGGCTTACCGAAGTATGCCATGATGTCTACGCGCAACTCATGCAGCAGTTAAACAATGATACCGAGGTCGTGCTCAGTGAGATGGAGGCCGCGCTCCGACAGAGCGAAATCGATTTGAACGCCGGGATTCAGGAACGAGAGCGCTTGATTGCCGATATGACGGCCGTTCGGGAAAACGTGAGAGAGATCGTCGCCGCGATAGCGCCTGTGCAGAAAAAGCTCAAGGAGTTTTTGAATTTGCCGAACACTTCCGAAGCCTAATACTGCAGCTGCAATTCGAGAGCGATGCCTTTATGGCTTCGCTCTCAGGTTAGAAAGAGAGGAAATCCATGGAGAATACGAATCCGTTGCGCAGATTCTACCGCGATTTTGAGGGATATGTTGCCGAAAAAAATACCGATAGCAGGAAACATATGCTGCAAAACAGGCTGCCCGATTATGCGTTTGGCATGGATATGGAACTGCGAAAGCGCCTGGACGCGATCCCCAAATTCTATTCCCTGGCGCAGACAATTTGCGGCACTTACGCCAATCGCATGATGCACGAGATCAATATGACCGGCGTTGCGGTAGGACCGAATCAATTTCCGGAAATTTATGCCATTGGCCGCGATTGCGCACGCCGGTTGGGCATCGGCGTGCCGAACATCTACATCATTTCCGATCCGACGCTCAACGCCGCGACCATGGCGACGGATGACATCGAACCGTTCATTTACCTGCACAGCGGCATCGTCGAGCGCATGACGCAGGGAGAATTGCGCACAGTGATTGGGCACGAGTGCGGACATATCCAAAATAAGCATACCGTATACAACCTGATGGCCCAGCTCGTAATTAGCGGCGCGCAAGCGGGCGGAAATATAATTACCGGAAAAGTCAATGCGCTGCTGAGCACGGGGATGCTCCTTGCGCTGAGCAGGTGGGAACGCGCGGCGGAAGTTACATGCGACCGGGCAAGCGTCATCTGCGCAGACAATGTGGAGGATGCGATATCTGCACAGGCAAAATTGATGCAGGGCGGCATGTTGGGCAAGGATTGGAAGATGGATCTGGATTCCCTCATGCGGCAATTTGAACAGCAGAAGGCCAGTACGGCGCGCTTGAATGAGCTGCTCTTTACCCATCCCAGCGGATTGCGGCGCATCGCCGCGATCAAGATCTTCAGCAAATGCGAGACGCTCTTTGGATGGCGACCGGAATTTCGCAAGCCGGGTATGAGGGTTTTGAGCCGCGACGAGGCGGAACAGCAGTGCAACGAGGTGGTTTCGCTGCTGAGCGAACGGGATTTGCACAAGGGAAAACGCAAAAACGGAATGCAATAATATCTCGGCGCGATGGACGAAGGTAAAATGCGAGAAATGGAGAGAATTGCCATGGGAAACCGTATCTATACAGCGCCTGAGGTCCTGGAAGCCCGGGTGGACGCGGCGATCCAAGCGCTCAACGCGCTCTATGGGAAGAAAGAAACGCTCAGGGGACTGGGCGAAGGATTTTCGGCAAAGGTCAAACTGTGGCGCGATCGATTGACGCTGCAGCGCAACACGCCCTTTACCATCACGGTTTGCGGGGAATTTAAACGCGGGAAATCGACGTTTATCAACGCGCTGCTGGGTGAGGAAGTCGTGCCGACTGATATTCTTCCGGAAACCTGCACCGTAAATCGGCTCTTATATGGACCGCATCGCAATGAGGCCGCGCTTTCCGACGGACGGCGGATGCAGTTGCTGGACGACGAATTGTGCCGCGAGCGGATTCAGCAGCGCGTTTCGGAAAATGGAGAACCCTTTTTAAACATCACGCTCTATCGGCCGTTGGAAATGTTGCGAGATATCATGATTGTGGATACGCCCGGTCTTAACGATACCGAGGATTTCAACGGACAGGTCATGGACATGGTCGCCCAATCCGACGCCGTGATCTATCTGTTCTCGGCAGAAACGCCGCTGTCGCTGCACGAACAACTGTTTCTGCGCAATGTCGTGTTGCCGATAGAAGGCGTGGATTTGTTTGCCATATGCAATTTTATGGATCGGCTGCCGGCATCCGAGATCGATCGTTTTGTGCACATGACGAAAGAGCGAATGGATTTGGTCTTGCCCAATCAGGAGATCTGGGCGGTAAGCGCATTGGACGAGTGTTGCCGGATCGAGGGCGTCGAGCGTCCCAACCCGCAAAGCGCACCGAGGCTGGAGGAGACCTTTGATCGGCTGCGCGAACGATTGGAAAAATACAAGAGCCTCAAGCATGAAATTGCAATCAGCGACCGCAATGAGCGCATCCTTAATGCCATTCGACGCGATCTGCGCGTGGAATTGGAAAAGACGCGTGCAATCCTGACTGAGGAGAGGGATACCATGGCTGGAAAGATTGCGGGAGAGCGAGAAAACCTGGATCATCTCGCGGAGAAGGTCGGCGCAATTCCCGAGAGGATTGCGGCCTGCGCGATGGAAATGAAGGATGAGGCAAGGGGCTGGTTTTCGGAATTGCTCGATCGAGTCGAAAGCGATATTCCATCTTTGGAAAAGATCGATCGGGAAATCATCATTAAGTATTACAGCTTTTATTGCACAGATCTGCTTGAGGAGGCGCTGCGGTACTGCGCGCAGACGCACATACGGAAACTGGCGGACCGGGCGCAATGCGAGATGCGCGATTTGCTGGAAGAAAAAGAAGTGGGCGCGGTATCTCTGGCAAATGTGGATTTGAACGATATGATCGGCTTCTCCTTTGCGCTGGACAATCGCAGCTGGACCCGGGGGGATACCCTGGGATGGGTCGGTTCGGCTTTGACCGGCGGCAGCGGCCTGATCGGTCTGGCAATCGACGGAATTGCGGGCAAGATGCGTTCCAGTACGCTCAAGCGGCGCCAAGACGCATTGACGCAGGTGATCCAAACGCAGTTCGGGGAACTTCGCAGAAGCGTGAGCGCTACGCTTACAGAAACCTACCGTCGGATGGCTGAGGAGGTAAACAAGTGTGTCCGACAGGAAATCCAGGAACGGCTGGAAGCGCGCCATGCCTTCCTGGAACACGGCGAAGCGCTGCTCTATTCCGATGACGCGGAGCGGCAACGCGTGCTGCGCGATGTAGAGAGCGTGGAGGCGACGCTCAAGAGCATAGAGAATGTCATCTAGACAGAAAACGGGTGTCAATTAATGCGAGACGACGCTCCCTTGTAACGGAGGCGCTTTTTCCGAAGGCCATCTGAAAATTTGAAAAAAGGTTGGTTAGGAATCCCGAATATCGCTGCGGCCATGCAGAGGGCTTGCGAGCAGATATCCGGGATTCCGTTTTTTGAAAAGCGGAAACGCGATGCAAGCGTCGAGGCGGGGATGCCGTATACTCTTGGCAACGGAACCGTACAGGAGCGACCGAGTGCAAAGAGGAGGGGCAGGAATGAATACGGCGTTTAAGGCGGAAAAGATGTATACGTTCATTCGCGGGTTTGCAATCGGATGCCGGATGGAGCAGACGCTCCGCGCGCTTTCCTATGCCAGGAGCAAGCATGAAGGGCAATTTCGCAAGAGCGGAGAACCGTACATTGTCCATCCGCTGACGATGGCGTGCAACGCGCTGGGAATCGGCCTTCGGGATGACGATACCATTGCGACGATTCTCTTGCACGACGTCTGCGAGGATTGCGGCGTTTCCCCGGAAGAACTCCCGGTCAATCCGAAGGTGCGAGGGGCGGTGGAACGGATGACCTTCCGGGTCATGGAAGGGGAAACCAAGGAGATCGCCAAGAACCGCTATTACAACATGCTTTTGGAAACGAGAGAGGCGACGATGACCAAGTTGGTCGACCGCTGCCACAATGTCTCCAGCATGGCGGGCACGTTTTCTACGCAGAAATTGCTTGCCTATATCGATGAGACGCGCAAATATGTGCTTCCATTATTGAAGAAGGCGAAGGCGCGCTATCCGGATGACGCGGACGCGCTGTTTATCCTGAAATACCACATCACTAGCGTGATCGATTCTTTGGACGCGGCCATTCAGGCGATGCGCGTTCAGGAAGAGGACACGGGCATTGCGTAACGCAAGGCGCGACACCGCCGGGATGTCCCGGCGGTGTCTGTATGTCAAAATCCGGGCGATTTCCTGACGGGAGGAATTGTTTTTCCTACGCTTGCGCTCCGGAAAAGCCGAGCGCGACGTACTGCCGCCGCGCCCCTGCGTGTCAAAAAAGGATTTTGACACGCACCATGAAAATCTGCGGATTTTCATGGAAGAGGAAGAAGCCTGCGGAAATCTGAAAATCTCTGGATTTTCCGGGCGATTTCCTGACGGGCAGAATTGTTTTTCCTGCGCTTATGCTCCGAAAAAACCGAGCGCGACGTACTGTCGCCGCGCCCCTGGGCGTGTTGCAGAAAGCAATTTTTGCGGCACGCCCATATTGCAAACAAATCAAGAAAAAGACGGCGGCATAGCGTCAAAAAGCAAGCAACCAAAGCAAAAAGAGGTATGAGAAGCCCGGGA
>DVMU01000200.1 GCA_018714825.1 Candidatus Pullichristensenella excrementigallinarum | reverse complement strand
TAATTGTTTTCCATATCGCTCAATTGCAGCAAATTACGCACCGAAAAGTTGAAGCTGTCGCAATAACGCGACTTCTGAATTTCCAGATACAATTCCGCATGGCGGATCTCATTGTGTACGCTGACCAGACTCTTTCCCTTGCTCAAGGATAAGCGGAAATAGCGCGAAAAGCTCATCAGCGACCTGAGCGCCTGCTCGTAATTGCCGCTGCGAATCTGCCAGGAGATATTGTCCAGGGTATTATAGAGAAAATGTGGATTGATCTGCGCCTGCAACGCCGCGAATTCGGAATTGCGCACATCCTTCTGCCGCTTTTCCAATTCCTGGAACAATTCCTGAATGCGCTCCACCATGCGATTGTAATGATTGATTAGGCTTTCGATCTCGCAAACATTGGTTCCAACCTCAATCGGGCTTCGTGCACGGAAATCCTGCGTATCTTCCATCTCGCTCAAAAGCGCCTCAATGGGTTTGGAAACCGATCGCGCGGTCTTGCGTCCCAGCCAGATTGCCAACAGGGCAATCACCAGCAGGAGCGCTCCCACCACCCAAATCAGCGACGCCAACTCCGATCCCATGAGTCTCCAGATGTTGCAGGAGAACGTGAGCGTCCAGCCGTTTCCCAGCTCAACCCAGGAAGAGATGCTTTGGCGCGTATCCTCCGGCCCCACGCTGACGACACTGTTGGCCTCCGTGTCCTCAATACGCGCGTGGACATGCTCCATGGTAAGCCCGCTCTTCAGAATTTCTTCGAGGGTCGTAGTACGAATTTCGATCAGCAGGATTCCATCCGACAGGCCCGTGCGCACGTTGAACAGCGGATAGGCCACCCCCACATAGCCGCTTTTGAGATTGTGCGAAACCAGCGATTCTTCATAGGGCGCGAGCCAATGCACCTCGTCGGACAACCGAAGCCGCTTATACCAATTGGTCTTGGAAAAGTCTTCATCCAAAAACGCAAAATTGTTGGATTTGAAGCATCGGCCGTCATCCAGAATCAGGTAAAACGCATCGACAAATTTGCTGTAATTGTAATGAAGCATGGTCAGATTGCCATTGATGCGCTGTCTTTGTCGATAGATCTCCGTGGGCGTTTCATAGGTGACGCGCAGCATCTCCTGCACATCCGTATCCGATTGCACCAAGGCGTTGATGTCCGTGACCTCGCCAAGCAGTTGATTGACGAGCTGCCCGCAATAGAGTGTGGCGCTGTCGAGGGAATCTTCCATGTTGTCGGAAGTTCGAAGCATCAAAAACAGCGAGCAGATTCCAAGAATTGCCAGCGTCGGGATCAGCGCCAGGGCAATAAACCGAACCGATAAGATCGAATAGAGTTTTTTCATTCCCGCCTCATCATGCCTGCAAATTTCTATAATCCGAGGGCGACAGGCCCATCGCGCGCTTAAACACCGTGCAGAAATAGGAATTGTGCATGTAGCCCACGCTCTGCGCGATATCGCTGATTCTCTGATCCGTGTTCTTTAAAAGCGCGCACGCATTCTCAATGCGCACCTTGTTGATATAGTTGGTCACGGTCGTGCGACTGGAAGCGCTGAACAGCGCCGAAACGTATGCCGCATTGAAATGCAGATTCTCGGCAATCGTGCGCGTGGAAAGCTGCGGATCCATGTAATTTTTCTCAATATGTTCCCGAATAAATTGCGTGAGCTGATCGGGCGTCGCGCCGCGATGTTCCCGGGCATAGCGCCCGACCGTATTGAGAAACACATGCACGCGATCCATGATTTCGGAATTGCTCTGGGAGGTACAGATGGTCAGGATGATGCCTGCGGGATCCGTATAAATTTCCTCCAGCCGCAGATCCAATTCCGTCAATTTCTCCAGCACATTGCCGATCAGCGCCCGGGCAAATTGCTGCGTTTCCTGCAGGCACACCTTGCGCCTGCGCATCTCCAGGAACTGTTCCCGCAGAAACCGTTCAACCTCTTCCGGGGCATAGTTGACCGTATGTTTGACCAGGTTTTCCATCCTTTCGAGCGAAGAACCCGCGGACGCGGCGAATTCGTATCGTTCTCCGGGGCGAAAGACGCGGCCGTTGCCATAGACGTATTTCATGCTGGCCGTGCGCATCGCCTCCAGATAGGCCGCGCTCAAATTCTCCACCCGGGCGACAGGCCGGCTTAAGCCGATCGCGTAATCGAGATACTTCTGCTTTTTCAGGCCGCTTTCAATGGCCTCCAGCGTCCTTTTTGTCTCTTCAACGAGTTCCTCTTCCTGATCGGCAACCAGGACAAAAACCATATTGCGGGGATTCTTTTCCACGAGAAACACCTTCTCGCGCTTTCGGCAATATTCCCGGAAAGCGTCCACCAGCGCGTTATAGACGCTGATGGGCTGCCCCTGCAAAATCTCGCGGACATTGTCCAGCTGCAATTCCACGACGGAAAACCATTTCCCGTCAAACTCGGAAAATCTTCCCATCGCGTCTTCCACCTGCTCGGGAGTATAGCAGGAATAGAGCATACAGCGCAGGTATTCCCCCGCGACCGTCTGCGCGGGTTCGCGCACGCCCACGGCCTTGCGCTGTTCCTTAATGCAGAGTACCGCGTCGATCAATTCCGCGGGATCAATGGGTTTGAGGAGATAGCGCTTTGCGCCCAAATTCAAAGCGCCCTTGGCGTATTCGAATTCCTCATAGCCGCTGATCATGATCGCATCTACCGAAGGGAAGCGTTCCCGCACGGCCCGCAAGAGATCGATCCCGTTCATCTTCGGCATCTTGATATCCGTAATGAGAATATCGGGAAGCGCTTCCTCCATTCGAGAAAGCGCTTCCAATCCGTCTGAAGCGGTGGCGATCACGCGCGCGCCGTAATTTTCCCAGGGAATTCTCTGCACGAGGCAGTCCCGCGTGAACTGCTCGTCATCCACGATCAAGAGTTTCAGCATTTCTAGTTTCCTTATTTACAGGCGGTCTTACTTTGTCCACGGCAGAAAAAAACCGGAGATACGCATCGAACGGAGCTCCGGTTTCCAGGTTTTTACCACTCGTTGGGCCGAGCGGCCTTCTCCATGAAGATCGCGTACTTTTCATCCCACTTGGCCTTGTCTGCGGGGAGGAACTCATTCTGCGGGAAAGAGTTCTTCACGATCTGGCGCAGCTCCTGCTTGTCCTTGATCTCGCCCGATCCATAGGCCTGCAACAGCAGGTTGCCCACGCTGGTTCCCTCATATACGCCCGTATACACCGGATTGCCGATCGCGTTGGCGGTAAACTGGTTGATCACGCGGTTGCGACTTCCGCCGCCGGTAATATACATCTTGGAGATCGTCTTATCCGCCGCTCTGAGAAGGATATCCAGATAGTAGCGATACTTGAGCGCCATGCTCTGGAAGATGATCCGGGCAATTCGGCCCGCGTCGGAAGGATCGACTTCGCAGCCGAAATCGCGCGCGACGGCCCTGGCAATGGCTTCGGGCATGTTCTTGGGCATGTAGAAATCGTCCGCGTTGACGTCGATAAAGAGATCCTCGTCCTTCGCGGCCTCGGCAAGATCGGTCAGTTGATCGTAGGAATACTTGCCCCAGACATCCTTGCACTGCTGAATCAGCCAGGTGCCGGTGATATTCTTCTTGAACAGGTTGACGCCCATGGCCAGGCCGTCGTTGGAGAGATTGTACTCAATGGCCAATTCGTTGATGATCGGGCCGGGCGTCTCAAAGCCCATCAGGGACCAGGTGCCGCTGCTGATGAAGGCCCAATCGTCCCCGGTATCCGGAATCGCCATCGCAGCGGAAGCCGTGTCATGCCCGCAGGGAGTGATGATGGGAACCTCGCCCTCCAGCCCCGCGCCGGCCAGGATCGCGGGATCGACCGTTCCGATCGTATCGCCCGCATGAACCACCGGCTTGCACAAGGTCATCGGGAAGCCGAAGGCATTGAATACTTCCGCATCCCACTCCTGCGTCAGCACATTGTACAGGCGGCCGTAAGAAGCCAGAGAGTATTCGTTGCAGGGCATGGCGCCCAGGAAGTAGTGGAACAAATCCGAAACAAACAGAAGTCCGTGCGGGTTGTCCAGACAGGGATCGTCGTCTCTCTTTAAGCGAATGAGTTGATTCAGGGTATCGCTGGGAAGCGCCTGGTTGCCGTTGCGCTCATACAAGCGGCGAATGCCGAATTTCTTTTCAATGATGTCATTGACATCCGAAGTGCGCGTGGCCTCCCGGTAGAACGCGGGCATCTTGAGCACGTTTCCCCCGCGATCGAGGATGACAAAATCCATGCCCCAGGCATCCACGCCGATGCTGCTGAGCTTCGGACCGTATTTTTCGCGGTATACGCTCAGAGAATGCAGGATTTCCTCATGATACCGGTAAAAATTGCGCATACCGCGGTTGCGCACCTGCATAAACTGCGTGCGGAACCGATGAATTTCCTCGGAATAGAGCTTCTCATCCTTCAGGTACCCCACAATCGCGCGGCCGCTCTCCGAACCAATGTCAATCGCTATATGCCTGTTCATCGATCTTCCACTCCTGCTTTTTTTCAATAGCATACACTGTTTTACACAAATTGTCAAATGGCTTCGGTCACTCTCTTGCGCCTTTCTTCGCGCAACGCGGCCATTTGCTGGATGAAGACCACGATCAGAACCAGCGATCCGGTGATCACGCTCTCCCAGAACGTGCTCAGGACATTCTGCATGTTGAAGATATTGGTCAGCATGCCGATGATCGCCGCGCCGATGAACACATTGCCGATCTTTCCACGTCCGCCGGAGAGGTGGACGCCGCCCACCACGCAGCTGGCAATGGCGTACATCTCGCCGCCGTCGCCCGCCAGCGGAGAGACCGAGCCGATCCTGGAAGCGAGGATAATCCCGGAAACGCCGGTCATAAAGCCGCTGATGAGGTGCGCGTTGATCAGGGTGCGATGGACGTTGACGCCCATCATGCGCGCAGCCTCGACATTGCCGCCCCGGGCATACACGTCGCGCCCGGCCCCCGTGTACTTGAGAAACAGCCCCACCGCAACCGTCAGAACCACCATGATCACAATCGGCCAATTCAGGTAGGTGAAGATCGGCTGACGGGCAATGGCTTCAAACGAAGCGTTGGCGACCGGGGGCTTGTAGGTATTCTCGTTGGCCAGAACCAACACAAGCCCGCGCAAACCCAGCATCATCGAAAGCGTCGCGATCCAGGGATGGATGTCGAGCTTCGTGACCAACAGGCCGTTGATCAGGCCGATGAACGTGCTAGCCGCAAGCGTGATGACCACAGCCAGAACCGCGTTATACTGGCTGAAGTAAATCGAAATAAACGCGGACAGGCAGTACAGCGAACCCACGGACAAATCGATTGAACCGGAGATAATCACTACCGCCATTCCCAGGGCAATGATGCTGTTGGTGGACATCTGCCGGAGGACGTTGGAGATATTGGTCGGGGTCAGGAAGCTGGTGTTGATCAACGTCGCCACCACGATCATGAAAATCAAACCGAAAAAGCAGCCGTTGCCGCCCAGAAAGCGGCGCGCCTTTTTCAAGAATCCCTGTTCTTTCATCGTCGTGCCTCCTATCCGTTTTTCCTGCTGCTCAGGCGCTGCGCATAGATGGCTCCGATGATGATCGCCGCCTTGATGATGCGCGCGTACGGCACGGGAACATTGTTCATGTTGACCATGATGGTGATCAATTGCAGAACCAAGGCGCCGAAGACGGTCCCCCACACCTTGGGCTTTCCGCCGCTGATGGACGTTCCGCCGACCACGGTGGCTGCAATGGCGTCCATCTCCTTGGTCAGGCCCATCGCGGCCGGGTCCACGGTCGTGGCATAGCCCGCCTCCACATAGCCCGCCACGCAAGCGAAGCTGTTGCAGATCATATAGGCCGCGCTGATCACCAGAACCACGTTCACGCCGGAAATGCGCGTGGCCTCCGGATTGTCTCCATACGCCTCAATATAGGTCCCATAGCGCGTCTTGCTCAAAAAGATCCATAAAATGATCGCCAGCGCCAGCCATATGGCCGTGCGCACCGGCAAAAAGCCGAAGACCTCGCCATAGAAAAAGTCGGAAAAGGCCTTGTTGCGATAGGTCATGATGCGCCCGTCGCTGACCAGTTTGGCGATGCCCCGCAGGACGAACATCATCGACAGGCTCACGATCATGGGCTGGATCTTGAATTTGATGACCGCCATGCCGGTAATCCATCCGAACACAAGTGCACACAAAAGGCCCACGATCAGGCCCAAGACCAATTGTCCATCCTTGATCAGTTTCGCCGCCAGCATGGCCGAGAGCGCCATGGCCGATCCCACGGAAATGTTGATGCCGCCCGTAGCGATAACCACCGTCATGCCCAGCGCCAAAAGAACAGTCGTGCAACACTGGGTAAGAATATTCCACACGGTTCGCATCTGCAGGAAATTGTTGGTAACAAACGCGTTGACCACAAACAGCGCCACAAACGCGATGATCGCGCCGTACTCGCCGAATACATTGGACAGGCGCACTTTTTTTGTCTGCATGTTCTGCATGGTAGCCTCCTCGCAGCGTTCCGGTTACTGCCTCTTGGATTGGGCAATCATCCGGGTGATATTGTCCTGGCTGATCTCCTCGCCCGTCACTTCGCCGATGATGTTGCCATCGCGCATGACATAGACGCGGTCGCAGTTGCGGATGACCTCGGCCATCTCCGAAGAGATGAACAAAACGCCGATTCCCATATCCGCGATCTGCGCGATCAACGCTTCGACTTCCTTCTTCGCGCCTACGTCGATGCCGCGCGTCGGCTCGTCGAAGATGATGAAATCCGGATTGGTCGCCAGCCATCTGGCGAGGATGACCTTCTGCTGATTGCCTCCGGAGAGATTTTTCAATTTCTGGGAAAGCGTGGGGGTCTTGATGGAGAAGCGCTCGACATACTCGCGAACGATCTTCTCGCCCTTCTTGCGCTGTACAAAGCCCCGCTTGGTGATCGAGGGCATACTGGAAAGCAGGATGTTGTCGCGCACGGACATGTTGGGCACGATGCCCTCCTCGCGCCGGTTCTCCGTGCAGAAGGCCAGGCGCTTTTTCAGGCCGTCTTTCGGAGAGCGCAGGTGCACGTTTTCCCCGTTTACATACTCCTGCCCCTTGTCCATGCGGTTGTAGCCGAAGATTACCTGCGCCGTCTCGGTTCGCCCGGAACCCAGCAGCCCCGCCAAACCCACGATTTCTCCCTTTTTGACATACAGGGAAATATCCTTGAGCTTGGGGCTGCAGAAGACGTTCTTCAGCTCGATGATATTGTCTTTTCCCGATCCGTCGAAATTGCGCTGGGACTTTTGATCCTGCACAACCTCGCGGCCGATCATCTTCGTAATCAGATCGTGCTGCGTAAGTTCGCTGGCTGCGTAGGTACCCTCGTTGCGACCGTCCTTCAGAATGCTGATGCGGTCGCTGAGTTCGAAGACCTCGTCCAAGCGGTGCGAAATAAAGATGACGGCGATTCCCTTTTCCTTTAACTGACGAATCAGTGAAAAGAGCATCTTGACCTCCGCTGTATCCAGAGAAGAGGTCGGTTCATCCAGCACGATAATTTTGCTGTTCAGGCTAATCGCGCGCGCGATGGAAACCATCTGCTGCGTCGCGGTGCCGTAACTGGAAAGAATTCTGCGCGCTTCCACATGCAGGCCCATGCCGTCCAGCAGTTTCTGCGCGTCTTCATACATTTGATTCCAGGCGATCATCTTGCCGTTGCGCGGATAGCGTCCGAGATAGATATTTTCCGCAACGCTCAAATGCGGAATCATGTTCAATTCCTGGTAGACCGTGCTGATCCCCAGGTTCTGCGCCTCAATGGTGGATTGTATGCGGATCTCCTTGCCGTCGAGCAGGATTTGTCCTTCATCCTTGGAGTACACACCGGTGAGGATCTTGATCAGCGTGGATTTTCCGGCGCCATTTTCTCCCATCAGCGAATGGATTTCGCCGGGCTTGACCCGGAAATCGACGTTGTCCAGCGCCAGCACGCCGGGAAATGTCTTTCGGATTCCCTTCATTTCCAAGATATATTCCATTGCCTGTCACCTGCACTTTTCCCTATTGATGCGTGGCTGCCCCTTTAAAGAGTTCCCAGCCGGCGATTGGATTTTCAGAAGGCCACGCCAAGCGACGTGGCCTTCCACCGTTTTCCCTTTGGGGAATTAGAACGCGAGCGGCAGCTGCTCCTCGGCGTTGTCAATGGTGATCAGAACTTCGGGGTTGATGATGAACTCCGGAAGTTCCTCGCCCGCCAAGTAGCTCTCCATGGCGTCGAACGCGGCCGGGCCGAAGCGCGGGCTGCAGGTAGCGATGGCGTTCATCTCGCCGGCGATAATGGCTTCCACGGCTTCCGCCTGGCCGTCGATCGCGACGATCTTGACATCCGTGCCCGGGTTCATGCCCGCGGCCTTCAGCGCCAGCACGACGCCCAGCGCCATCTCATCGTTGTGGCAGTACACGACGTTAAAATCTCCGCCCGTGGACTGAATGATGTTCTCGGTGACTTCCTGCGCGGTGGCACGGGACCACTCGCCGGACTGAGAAGCGACGATCTCCATGTTATCGTACTGCTCGACCACGTTACGCAGGCCCTGCGCGCGGTCACGCACGTCGGAACCGCCGACAACGCCGGTGATCTCGACGATCTTAACTTCCTCTTCGCCCATGTTGTCCACGATCCACTGACCGGCGATTTCACCCTGCTGGATATAATCCGCAATGATCGTGGTCAGCCAGTCCTCACCCCAGGTGCCCGTCGCCTGACGGTCCAGCAGGATGACCGGCACGCCCGCAGCCTTGGCGGCGTCCAGGGCCGGAACGATCGCATCCATATCAATGGGAGCGATGAAGAGGAAATCCACGCCCTGCGCGAGGAGGTCCTCGACATCGGCAACCTGCTTCTCGGTATCGTATTCGGCGTTGGTCATCACATACTCATAGCCGCGCGAGGTCGCCTCTTCTTCCATGCTCTCCACCTGCGTCACGCGCCACGCGCCGTCGATGTCCAGCTCGGAGAAGCCGACTTTGAACACGCCGTCGCCATTGATGTCGCCGGCAACCGCTTCCGCGGAGGCCATGCCCGCAAGCAGCGCCATGCTCAATGCGAGGGCCAGCACCAGTACCAGAACCTTCTTCATTTCTCCTGTTCCTCCTTGTCGTTGTGTCCTTCCGAAATCTCTTCCGGAAAGCGCGGTGTTACTGTAGCACAAATTTTTGTATCCTTCAATCGATTTTCCAATCAATCCAAAAACAGTGAAAAACCTTCTAAAAAAACTTGAATCTGCCATCCATTTCTTCCATGAATTTTGCTTTTTTCTTTTCCCGGGCACTAATCTGAATCTCCAAAAAAAGCAATCGCCCCTCTTGGGACAAAAGATAATTTGTGGTATACTTAAAAAGAGGGGGAATGTTCTTTGGAAATCATCGCCAAAATTTTTACGGATTTTCCCACCAAATTCGGCGTTCCGCGCCAGAGTGGATTGATCGAGAATTTGCGAGGCAAAGTGATCTTTGAAAAGCCCTTCCGCAATCCGGATGCGGTACGCGGCCTGGAAGGGTTTTCGCACCTGTGGCTGATCTGGCAATTTTCCCAGGTGCAACAGAACGGTTGGTGTGCCACGGTGCGCCCTCCCCGGTTGGGAGGAAACCGGCGCATGGGCGTGTTTGCCACGCGCTCTCCCTTTCGTCCCAATCCGATCGGCCTTTCTTCGGTGCGGCTGGAGGAGGTTGAAATTCATCCCCAATTGGGGCCCGTGCTGCATGTGTTGGGCGCGGATCTGATCGACGGTACCCCTATCTTTGATATCAAGCCCTATCTTCCTTTCACCGATTGTCATCCCGAGGCAACCGCGGGCTTTGCCGAGCCTGTTTTCGGGCACGCCTTAGACGTGGTATTTCCGGAAAACCTCCTTTCCCTCGTGCCCCCGGAGCATCGCCAGGCGCTTCTAGAAATTCTTCGTCAGGACCCCCGTCCTTCCTATCAGCAAGATCCGCAGAGAATCTACGGCGTCCCCTTTGCCGGGCTGGATGTGCGTTTTCAGGTTGACGGCGATATCCTGAGCGTTCGGGAAGTGGTTCCCTTTGTGCCGTAATTCCCCCTGTTCTGCCGAAAAGCGCCCAAGCGATATGGGCCAAAAAATTCCGCCGCTCCACAACATGGAGCGGCGGGAAAACGCGCGTAAACTATGTATCGTATTTGGAGAGCCGCAACACCAGGAAGAATCCCAGCAGCGCGGCAAGCGCACTGAAGAGGATATCCCATCCGGCCGGTACGCCGGGCACCAATTCCACATACAGTTCCTTGAGGCTGCCCAGAACAAATCCCAGAATCACCAGGTAGGAGGGAAGCGGATAGTGCTTCATGGCATAATCCATCAGCCCCGTGAGAAGAAAAATTCCTCCCACGCATCCGATCACCAGCGGGATAAACCCGGCCAGCAGCCCAAAGTTCAAGGTAGAAAATCCCTCTAACAAAATCGAATACAGCCCCATCAGCGCCAACATCTGCATGACGCTGATCCCCGGCAACACCAATCCGATGGCTACCAGGATTCCAACGCCGACCTGCAAAAGGATCTGCACTATCCCGCTCTGTTCCGAGAGGATATTTGCCGGAAGAAGCCCTAAAGCCAGGACGCATACAAGTCCCAGAAGGATCCATAGGGGAATCTGGATGGAAAACTTCCGGATTTCCGCCCTTTTAAAGATCATCGGAATGCTGCCGGCAACGCATCCAAGGAAGAAATACCCGACCGGATATGGGAATCTCTCCATCAAAGCGGAGAGCGGACGGGAAAAGGCCACCATGCCCAGCAGCGCGCCTCCCACCACAACCAGCAAGAACAGGATGTTCTGCTTGGGCTTTTTGAACAGGCCGCTGACCGCTGCGATCATCCGATCATAAATTCCCAATATCATGGCCATGGAGCCTCCGGAAACGCCCGGAACCATCATGGAAGAACCAATGCACAATCCCTTAAACGCGGACCAGATGTAATCCTTTTTCATGTGTTTCTCCTTGATTTTATCGCCCGATGCAAAAACCACCGGGCTTTCCCCAGTAGTATATCATATGCGGCAAAGCAATAGTGTAAAATCCAGGCGTGCGAAACATAAAATATTTGCTCCGGCACATTTGCAACGCCGCCCTGCACAAAAAAGCGGCGGATAAATTGTCCGCCGCAAATCGTTTCTCTTTTGCTCAGCCCATGCGCACCGAATAGTTCGGCGCTTCTTTGGTGATGTTGATATCATGCGGATGGCTCTCGATCAGGCCCGCGTTGGTGATGCGAATGAATTCGCCGGTCTTGCGAAGCGCCTCGATATTCGGCGTTCCGCAATAGCCCATGGACGCGCGCAATCCGCCGACCAGTTGGAAGATCGTCTCGGAGAGCGGCCCCTTATAGGGCACGCGGCCTTCCACGCCTTCCGGAACAAGCTTCTTGGCATCTTCCTGGAAATAGCGATCCTTGCTGCCCTCGGCCATGGCGGCCATGGAACCCATGCCGCGATAGACCTTGAACGAACGTCCCTGATAGATTTCCATGGCTCCGGGGCTTTCCTCGGTGCCCGCGAAGAGGCTGCCCAGCATTACCGCGCTCGCACCAGCGGCAATGGCCTTGGGAATATCTCCGGAATACTTCACGCCGCCGTCGGCGACGATGGTCTTGCCCATCTTGTCCGCCGCTTCCGCGCAATCCATCACGGCGGTAATCTGCGGAACGCCAATGCCCGCGACCACGCGCGTGGTGCAGATGGAGCCCGGGCCGATACCGACCTTGACCACATCCGCGCCCGCCAGAATCAGATCCCGCGTCGCTGCAGCAGTGGCCACGTTTCCGGCAATGATGGGAAGGCTCGGATACGTCTGGCGAATGCGCTCCACCATCTTGAGCACACCCACGGAATGGCCGTGCGCGGTATCCAGACCGATGATGTCCACCTTGGCGTTGACCAGCGCTTCTACGCGCTGCATGGTATCTTTGGTCACGCCCACCGCCGCGCCGCACAGAAGCCGTCCATTGGCGTCCTTGGCGGAATAGGGGTATTTCTTGGTCTTCTGAATATCCTTGATGGTGATCAGGCCGCGCAGCATGTAATTATCATCCACAATCGGCAATTTCTCAATGCGATGCTTGGCCAAAATCTCCTGCGCCATCTCCAGAGTCGTTCCCACGGGTGCGGTGATGAGGTTCTTGGAAGTCATCACCTCGCGGATCTTCTTAGAATAATCCGTCTCAAAGCGCAGATCGCGGTTGGTCAGAATGCCGACCAGCTTGCCGTTTTCCGTGATCGGCACGCCGGAGATGCGATAGCGCGCCATGAGTTCCTGCGCGTCGGAAACCAGGTGTTCAGGCGAAAGGAAGAAGGGATCCGTGATGACCCCGTTTTCAGATCGTTTGACTTTGTCTACCTGCGCGGCCTGTTGCTCAATGGTCATGTTCTTATGAATAACGCCCAATCCTCCCTCGCGCGCAATCGCGATGGCAAGACGGGCGTCCGTCACGGTATCCATAGCCGCGCTCATCAGCGGAATATTGAGCGCAATTCCCTCGCAGAGTTTTACAGAAGTGTCCACTTCGCGCGGAAGCACTTCGCTTTTATGGGGCACGAGCAGCACATCGTCAAAGGTCAATCCCTCTCGAATCATAGCCATCGGCATCTCCTCCGCTTCTGTTTAAGATAAGATTTTCGAGAATTATAGCAACTTCTTTTGCTTCCGTCAAGGCACGCCATGATAAGATTTTGCGTCGCGCGGATGAATCCGAAAAAGTGCGACTTTATCCCTTTCCCTGGAAGCAAATTGGAATCGAAGGGGCGATTTTTCGAGGACATACATATTCCGCGGCATACAATAAAGCCGCGCCGCCTTCATCCGAGGCAACGCGGCTTTCCAATCTTTTGCCGGCGCTTACGATTCTTCCGGCGATGTTTCCTCCTTGGGAGGGATATGGATGGTCGTCCATTCGATGCGCCGATCGCGGATTTCATCGACATGGATTTCCATTCCGTAAATCTTCACATCCACGGTGCTGCCGTCTTCCGGCACATTGGACAATTCCCCGATAATCAAGCCGCCCAAAGTATCCACTTCGTCGTTTTCGGGAATATCCACCTGGAGCTTTTCGCGGAGTACGTCCAATTCCGTCGAACCCGCGACGCGCCACAATCCCGGCTGCAGCTCGGTGATTTCCCGAATTTCCATGGGATCGGACTCGTCATAGATATTTCCGACGATTTCCTCCAGCAGATCTTCCAGCGTGACCAAACCGCTGGTTCCGCCGTATTCATCCACGACAATGGCCATGTGCACCTTGTTCTTCTGCATGTTGCGGAACAGCACATCCGCGCGCACGGATTCCGGCACAAAGTACGCGGGCCGAATCAATTGTTCAAGCGGCTTTTTTTCCTGCTGTTCCCCGTTGAGCAGGAATTCGCGGGTGATGAGAATGCCCTTGACGTCGTCCACGTCTTCCCCGCACACCGGGAATCGCGAAAGACCGCTTTCGCGAATGAGCGAGACAATCTCCTCATGCGACATGTCCGTCCAGACAAAGCGAATGTCCTTGCGATGCACCATGACGTCTTCGGCGGTCATGTCGTTAAACTCGAAGATATTGGCGATCATTTCCTTCTCGCTCTTCTCGATCTTGCCCTTCTCCTCGCCGACATCCACCATGTAGAGAATCTCTTCCTCGGAGACCTCCTCTTCCTCGTCCTCCGGGCTGATGCGGAAAAGCTTCAAAACCCCGTTGGTCGAGATCGTAAGGAACCAAATTACCGGCCGCATGACCTTGGAAATTCCGTTGATAATTCCGCACGCAAACCGGGCGACAGCCTCGGATTTTTTCATCGCGATGCGCTTGGGAACCAATTCGCCCAACACCAGCGTGAAATACGAGAGGATAATCGTAATCAAAATGACCGAAAGCGTATTGATTGTGCTTGCGGAAATGATCGTTACACCCACACGGTTTACGAAATAATCCGTGATTCTTCCGGCGAAATTGTCCGCCGCGAACGCGGATCCCAAAAAGCCTGCCAACGTAATTCCAATTTGAATGGTCGAAAGAAAAGTGGTAGGAGACTGGGCGATCTTCAGCATGAGCTTAGCGCGCTTGTCGCCAGCTTCGGCCTCTCGCCGAAGTTTGTTGTCATTGAGCGAGATCACCGCGATCTCCGTAGCGGCGAAAAATGCGTTGATGAGAATCAACAGAGCTTGCAGGAGCAGTTGACCCACCAGAGGGTCCGAAGTCAAGGTTTATTCCCCCTTTAAATTC
>DVMU01000199.1 GCA_018714825.1 Candidatus Pullichristensenella excrementigallinarum | reverse complement strand
ATCCTGATTTATAGATAGAGAGAAAGAGAAAAAAGGGGCCCCGCGATCTATCCGCGAGGCCTCTCTGCGTGTCAAAAAAGGATTTTGACACGCTCCATGAAAATCTGTGGATTTTCATGGAAGGAGAAAAGGACTGCGGAAATCTGAAAATCTCTCGATTTTCCGGGCGATTTCCTGACGGGAGGAATTGTTTTTCCTCCGCTTGCGCTCCGGAAAAACCGAGCGCGACGTACACGCCGCCGCGCTCGATTTGGGAGGGCTTCTCCCACAGAGCTTTTTCGACAGTCTGGCGTCCCAGTCTGCATGACTGCGGGGCGTCCCCTTCGATTGAAAATCGCCTTTCACGGGTTCAGGCAATTTCCAAGGCAATCTCCATCATCTTGGTGAAGGTATTTTGCCGATCTTCGGCGGGCAGCGCCTCACCGGTGACGAGGCTATCGGAGATGGTCAGAAGCGCAAGCGCGTTCTTGCCTGCCGCCGCCGCGTTCAGATACAAGGCCGCCGCCTCCATTTCCACGCACAGAACGCCCAATTGGGCGAGGATAGAGGAAGCCGTCTTGTCGCAACCCTGCTCGTAGAAGCAATCCGAAGAGAAGATCGGACCGGGCACAATTGGCTGTCCCAGCGCTTTGCCCGCCTCGACCGCCTTTGTCAAAAGTTCATAGCTGCACGAGGGAGCCAAATGCCCATTAAATCCAAAGGAAGCCCCGTAATTGGAATTGGTATACGCGCTCATGCCCGCCACGATGTCGCGCAGCTTGAGCTTGTCGGTCATTGCTCCGGCCGAACCGATGCGAATGATGTTCTCCACGCCGTAAAAATTGTATAGCTCGTAGGAGTAGATGCCGATCGAGGGCATCCCCATGCCCGAAGCCATGACGCTGACGCGCTTGTCCTTCCAGGTTCCGGTATATCCGTGCACGCCGCGCACGTTGTTGACCAGTTTGGCGTCCGCAAGATAGGTATCGGCGATGAATTTCGCGCGCAAAGGATCGCCGGGCATCAGTACCGTGCGGGCAAAATCTCCGGGATTGCAACCGATGTGCGGGGTGGGGGTATTGGCCACGATATATTCCTCCTTTAATCCCATTTGTCTGTACGGCGCTTAGAACCCGTCTTGAAGAAAGACTGCCCAAGCCCCTTGCTATCGAACAGACAAAGGAGACCGTACCCATGACGAGCGCGGTCTCCAGTTTTCGTTGTCAGTTGTTTGCGCCGACGATCAGGCTCTCGCCCGTCATTTCCTTGGGCTGGGGAAGCCCCATCAGCGTCAGCATCGTCGGGCACAAATCGCACAGGCGTCCGCCCTGACGAAGCTCGTACTTCGGATGATCGGGGTCGATCACGATCACCGGCACGGGATTGGTGGTATGCGCGGTAAAGGGACCTCCATGCACGGGATCGATCATCTGATCGGCATTTCCGTGGTCGGCAGTAATGATGCACTTTCCGCCGTGCTTCAAAATCTCGTTCACCACGCGGCCGGCGCACTCGTCCACGGTCTTGACGGCCTTGATCGCGGCCTCCATCACGCCCGTGTGTCCCACCATGTCGCAGTTGGCGAAGTTGAGGATGATCACGTCGTACTTTTCCTCATCGATGCACTTGATGACCGCGTCGGTCACCTCGTAGGCGCTCATCTCCGGCTTGAGATCAAAGGTCGGCACCTCTTCCGAGGGCGGAGAGGGAATCAGAATCCTTTCCTCGCCCGGGAACACGCGCTCTTCGCCGCCGTTGAAGAAGAAGGTCACATGCGCGTACTTCTGCGTCTCGGCGATGCGCAGCTGCGTCTTGCCCATCTTGGAGAGATACTCGCCCATCGTCATGTGCAGAGACTCCGGCGGATACGCCAGGAGCACGTTCGGCATGGTGGCGTCGTACTGGGTCATGCACACATACGTCAGCGGGAAGAAGCCCTTTTTGCGCTCGAATCCCTTGAAATCGGGATCAACGAAGGCGCGGGTAATCTCGCGGGCGCGGTCGGGCCGGAAGTTGAAGAACACCACGGAATCGTTCGCCTTGATCATGCCGTCTTTGTCGATAACGGTGGGCAATACGAATTCGTCGGTCAGGTGCTTGCCGGTCTCGTCCACAACCTGATAGGAATCCTTGATCGCCTGCACGGGATCGGAGGCCTGAATGCCCTCGCCGAACACCATGGCGTTGTAGGCCTTTTCCACGCGTTCCCAGGCATTGTCGCGGTCCATGGCATACAGGCGGCCCATGACGGTGGCAATCTTGCCCACGCCGATCTGACGCATCTTCTCGACCAATTCCTGAACGTATTCCCAGCCGGAATCCGGCGGCACATCGCGTCCGTCGAGCAGGCTGTGCACATAGACCTTGGAAAGCCCGTGCCGTTTGGCCATCTCCAGCAGGCCATAGAGGTGATCGGTGTGCGAATGCACGCCGCCGGGAGAAACAAGCCCGATCAGATGCAGCGCGGAATCGTTTTTCTTGCAATTCTCCATGGCGGCAAGCAGCGCCTTGTTTTCAAAGAACACGCCGTCCTGGATATCCTTGGTGATTTTCACCAGCATCTGATAGACCACGCGGCCCGCGCCGATGTTGGTATGCCCCACCTCGCTGTTGCCCATCTGGCCGTCCGGAAGGCCCACGTCCAGGCCCGACGCGCCGATGGAAGTCACGCTGTACTGTTCCTTGAGCTTGTCGATATTGGGCGTACCCGCCGCCAAAATGGCGTTGGATTTGGGATCATTGCCCCCGATGCCGAAGCCGTCGAGGATCAAAAGAGCGGTTGTACGCATCAGTAATTCACCACCTGGGCGAAGTCCTCCGCCTTGAGGGACGCGCCGCCGATCAGGCCGCCGTCGATCTCGGGCTGCGCCATCAGGCCCTTGACGTTGGAGCCCTTCATGCTGCCGCCGTACTGGATGCGAACCTTATCGGCCGCCGCCTGGCCGAACTGCTGGGCAATCGCCTTGCGGATGACGCCGATGGTCTCGTTGGCCTGCTCGTCGGTCGCGGTCAGGCCGGTGCCGATGGCCCACACGGGCTCATAGGCGATGACGACGTGATCGAGTTCTTCCTCGGTCAGTCCCTTGAGCGCCATCTGGGTCTGATAGGTCACGATGATATCGGTATATCCATCCACGCGCTCATCCTTCATCTCGCCCACGCACACGATCGCGTTCAGGCCGCCCTTGATGGCAGCGGCAGTGCGCAGATTGACGGTCTTGTCCGTCTCGCCGAAATACTGACGGCGCTCGGAATGGCCGATGATCACATACTCGCAGCCCACGGCCTTGAGCATATCCACGGACAATTCGCCCGTATAGGCGCCCTTCTCGGCAAAGTGCACGTTCTGCGCGCCGAGCTTGATGTTGGTGCCCTTGATGACTTCGGAAACGGCGCTCAGGCAAACGGCGGTCGGGCAAACGACCACGTCGCACTTCGCATCCTTGACCAGGGGGATCAGACCCTTGACCAGTTCAACCGCCTCAGCGGGGGTCTTGTTCATCTTCCAGTTGCCGGCAATGATGGGTTTACGCATGGTTTTTTCCTCCTGAATTCTGAAATTATGGTTCATTCCATCAGAATGACTGAGTAAGCGCGGCGGGCCCGAAACCGGGCCGTCCTTCCGCGTTCCGAAATTACAGGGCGGGCAGATGCCCGCCCCGCATCTCGGGCGTAAGTCGACGCGATCGGTTTACTTATCGTTCAGCGCCGCGACGCCGGGAAGCGTCTTGCCCTCGAGGAACTCGAGCGACGCGCCGCCGCCGGTGGAAATGTGGCTCATCTTGGAGGCCAGGCCCATCTGGGTAACGGCCGCCGCGCTGTCGCCGCCGCCGATGATGGTCGTGGCGTTGCTTTCGGCCATGGCCGTCGCGATCGCCAGGGTGCCCTTGGCAAAATCGGGATTCTCGAACACGCCCATCGGGCCGTTCCAGACAACCGTCTTGGCCGTCTTGATCGCCTCGGAGAACAGCTTGACCGTCTCCGGTCCGATATCCAATCCCTGCCAGCCGTCCGGTATCTGACCGGCCTTGCAGGTCTTGATCTCGGTATAGCCCTCGAACGCGTCCGCGATAACGGTATCCACAGGCAGAAGCAGGTTGACGCCCTTGCTCTTGGCCTTGTCGATGATCTCCAGGGCCAGGCCCAGACGCTCGTCATCCACCAGGCTGTCGCCGATGGTGCCGCCCTGCGCCTTCATGAAGGTGTAGGCCATGCCGCCGCCGATGATGAGGGTATCGACCTTCTCCAGCAGGTTCGTGATGACGCCGATCTTATCCTTGACCTTCGCGCCGCCCAGAATCGCGACAAACGGACGCTCCGGATCGGTCACGGCCTTGCCCAGGAAGTTCAGCTCCTTGCCGATCAGGAAGCCGGCCACGGCAGGCAGGTAATCCGCCACGCCCGCGGTGGAAGCGTGTGCGCGGTGCACGGTTCCGAAAGCGTCGGAAACGTAGATCTCGGCCATGGACGCGAGTTCCTTGGCAAAGGCGGGATCATTCTTCTCCTCTTCCGCATGGAAGCGGACGTTCTCCAGCAGGATCGCCTCGCCGGGCTTGACTTCCGCCGCCAGCTTCTTGGCGTCCGGGCCGATGACATCCTTGGCCAGCTTCACTTCGAAGCCCAGCTTTTCACTCAGGCTCTTGGCGACCGGCGCCAGGGAATACTTCATGTTAAATTCTCCCTTGGGGCGGCCCAAATGGCTGCAAAGGATGACCGCGGCCTTGTGGTCGAGCAGGTATTTGATCGTCGGAAGCGCGGCGTTGATGCGCGTTTCATCCGTGATGTTCTTGTCGGCATCCAGCGGCACGTTGAAATCGCAACGCACGAGAACCTTCTTGCCGGAAACCTGAATGTCCTCGATGGTCTTTTTGTTAAAGCTCATGGATTTCTCTCCTCCCGTGATGTGGTTCGTTGTTGCCGGCGAATTTGTGCCGGCCGGATCCCCGGATTTCTCCATCCATCCCTTATTCTACCACATTTCACCCATAAATAAAAGTGAAATTTCCGCTACTTCTTGCGTATTTTCGGCGCAAAAGGCCTTCCTGTACAGGAAAATCAAATAAGTTTCGCGTTTGAATTAACCTACTTGTGGTATAATGCGCGCAAAACGGGTTCGGAGGGTCGCTATGGGGCAGGAAATCATCCGCGTTCAAGACGTGGTTTATCACTATGAGGGGTCGGAGGCGGAAGCGGTCGCAGGCGTCTCGCTGCAGGTGGAGCGTGGGGAATTCGTGGCCGTGCTCGGGCGCAACGGCAGCGGCAAATCCACGCTTGCCAAGCTCCTCAACGCGCTGATTCTGCCCGCCTCGGGCGAAATTTATATAGACGGTCTGGCCGCGCATGTGGAGGAAAACGCCTACGAAGTGCGAAAACGATGCGGCATGGTCTTTCAGAACCCGGACAATCAGATCATCGCCACCATCGTGGAGGAGGATTGTGCCTTCGGGCTGGAAAATCTCGGCGTAGAACCCCGGGAGATTCGCCGTCGGGTGGACGAGGCGCTCAAGGCCGTGGGAATGCTGGATTTTGCGCAATCCGCGCCGCACATGCTTTCCGGAGGGCAGAAGCAGCGCGTGGCGATCGCCGGGGTGTTGGCCATGCGGCCCAAGATCATCGTCTTTGATGAATCGACGGCCATGCTCGATCCCTCGGGGAGAAAGGAAGTCTTCCAGACGGCGCGGCGCCTGAATCGCGAAGAGGGCATCACGATCGTCTGGATCACGCACTTTATGCAGGAAGCCGCCCAGGCGGATCGGCTCCTGGTCATGCACGATGGAAAAATCGCGCTGGAAGGCAAGCCGCGCGAGGTGTTTGAAAACGTGGAGACGATTCACGAAATGGGATTGTCGGTTCCGCCCATGGCGCAGCTTGCCACAGAGCTGCGGCAAGCGGGATTGCCGCTTCCCCGGGGGATTCTGACGGTTGAGGAAATGGCGGTGGAATTGTGCCGATTGAAATAAAGCATCTGACGCATGTCTACATGCCCGGAACGCCCTTTGAGACCCGGGCCCTGGATGACGTTTCCCTGACGATTCACGACGGCGAATTCGTGGGCGTGATCGGGCACACGGGAAGCGGAAAATCCACCCTAATCGCGCATATGAACGCCCTGATGCGCCCGGAAGTCGGGCATGTCCTGGTCGGCGGCGTGGACGTGGGCGAAAAAAACCAGAGCCTGATCGAAATCCGGCGCGAAGTCGGACTGGTCTTTCAATATCCGGAATATCAGCTCTTTGAGGAAACCGTGGAAAAAGACGTGGCCTTTGGGCCGCAAAATCTCGGATTGCCGGAAGAGAAGATCGCCGAGCGCGTGCGGGACGCTTGCGCGCAGGTCGGCCTTTCGGAAGATCTGCTGGGAAAATCGCCCTTTGAGCTTTCCGGCGGACAGAAGCGCCGCGTGGCCATTGCCGGAGTATTGGCCATGAAGCCCTCCACGCTCGTTTTGGACGAACCGGTCGCGGGCCTTGACCCTGCAGGGCGCGAGGAGCTTTTGCAGCTGATTCAGGGAATACACCAATCGGGAACGACCGTGGTCCTCGTCTCGCATTCGATGGACGACGTGGCGCGCTTTTGTACCCGCCTGATCGTGATGAACAAGGGCCGCGTGGCCTTTGACGCCCCGCCGCGCGAAGTGTTCCGGCATGGAAGCGAGCTGCGCGAAATGGGGCTGGACGTTCCTGAATGCGCCCGGCTGTGCGAATTGCTCCGGGAAAAGGGCATGGATCTCCCGGAGGGAATTTTCCGCGTTCAGGATTGTAAGCGCGCAATTTTGTCTGCCTTGGGGGAGGGGTCGAAATGCTGAAAAATATCACCATCGGCCAATTCTTCCCCGGAAACTCGCTGATTCACCGGCTCGATCCGCGCACCAAGCTCCTGCTCACCCTCGCGCTGATCGCCTCGGTCTTTCTCTCGAAGGGCTTTGCCGGCTTTTTGCTGGTGTTCCTTTTCGTGCTCGCGTGCGCCCGCTCGACAAAAATCGGCCTGAAGTTCCTTGTTCGGGGCTTAAAGCCGATCCTCTATATCGTGATCATCACCTTCCTTTTGAATGTGTTTTTCCAATCGGATGGAAAAATCCTCGTGCGCTGGAAATTCATCACCATCACAGAAGGCGGATTGCAGCGCGCCGCGTTCCTTGCCGCAAGGCTGATCCTGTTGGTCACCGTCTCCCAGCTTTTGACGCTCACGACCTCCGCCATCTCGCTTACCGACGGTTTGGAATCGCTGATGCGGCCGCTGAAAAAGGTCCGCTTCCCCGCGCATGAAATCGCCATGATGATGTCCATCGCGCTGCGCTTTATCCCGACGCTCATGGAAGAAGCGGATAAGATCATGAAGGCGCAGATGGCGCGCGGCGCGGATTTTGAATCCGGCAATCTCTTCCGGCGCGCCAAGGCCATGGTGCCGCTGCTGGTGCCGCTGTTTGTCAGCGCCTTCCGCCGGGCGGACGACTTGGCCATGGCCATGGAGGCGCGCTGCTATCGCGGCGGAGAGGGGCGCACGCGCATGAAGCAGTTGCATTTCGAGCGGATCGACCTCTATGCGTTTTTGGCCGTACTGCTGCTAATCGCGGGCATACTTGTCCTGAACGCCGTGGGGGTGTTCTGATGCGGCGAATTCGGCTGACCGTGGAATACGACGGAACCGACTACGCGGGCTGGCAACGGCAGGAAAACGCGCTGGCCGTGCAGGAAGTGGTCGAGCGCGCGCTCGCGCGACTGACGGGCGAAAAGGCGGCCCTTACCGGGGCCAGCCGCACGGACGCGGGCGTACACGCCCTCGGCCAAACGGCGCATTTCGATACCATGAGCCGCATTCCCGCTGAAAAATTTTCCTATGCGCTCAACACGCTCCTGCCCGGAGATGTCCGCATCAGCGATTCCCGGGAAGTCTCCCCGGATTTCCATGCGCGATTCTCCGCAAGGGGAAAGCGGTATCGCTATCAGATCGATTCCGCGCCGCACGCGGGAGCGTTGACGCGCAAAACACACTGGCATGTGATCTATCCTCTGGATCTCGCGCTAATGCGCGAAGAGGCGCAAACCCTTCTCGGGCGGCACGATTTCCGCGCCTTTGCGGCTTCGGGATCTACGGTAAAGGACGCGGTGCGGGAAATCCATCGCGCGGAAATTCTGCAATACGGTCGGGAATTCGTGTTTTGGGTCGAGGGAACAGGGTTTCTCTACAATATGGTGCGCATCCTTGCCGGAACGCTGGTAGGCGTCGGATCGGGCAAAATGGCTCCGGGCGCCTTTGCGCGCGCCCTGCAAACCGGCGACCGCCTGTGTTTGGGCGTGACCGCCCCGGCGCACGGCCTCACCCTGATGCAGGTATACTACGACGGAGACGAATGGAGCGGATCCAAGCCATGAAGGGCGTACTTTTTGACTTTAACGGCACCATGTTTCTGGATACCCCGCTGCACTTTCGCGCGTGGAAGGTCTTTATCCGCGAACAATTGGGACGCGAATTCTCCGATTCCGATCGGGAGCTGCTTTTGCGCATTTCCAACAATCGGAGCATCCTTCCCCATCTCTTCCCCGGAAAGACGGAGGCGGAGATTCTTGTCCTTTCCGAGAAAAAGGAGGCGGAATACCGCGAGCAGTGCCGAAAAGCTCCAGAGCTTTTCCATCTGACGCCCGGGTTGGAGGATCTGTTGGACCGATGGACAGCGCGCGGCATCCCCATGGCGATTGCGACCTGCGCGTGCAAAAGCAATGTGGAATTCTATTTTGAGGAAATGGGATTGCGCCGCTGGTTTCCCAGAGAACGCGTGGTCTGCGACGGTGAAAATGTGCCCGGCAAGCCCGATCCCACGATCTATCGCCTGGCCGCTGAAAGCATCGGCATAAAGCCGGAAGATTGCTGTGTGTTTGAGGATTCGCCGCACGGCTTTTTGGCGGCCCGAAACGCGGGTGTGCAGGAGATTTACGCCGTTACCGGTTCGTTTTCCCGCGAAGAATTGGAAAAAAATCCTCTGGTCACCCGCGTGTTGGATGATTTTCGAAATTTCGATCTTTAACGTTTTTTCCTGAACGAATGGGGCTCTCCGTCCGTCTGATTCGACGGAGCCGCGCAAAGATTCTATCCGCGGCCAAAATACCTTTTGAACTTTGTGGAGGAATTATGTTGCCAAGCGACCGCCGGCGCGTTTTCGGTCCCTGGGTGTGGGCCTGCGCCCTCTTGTATTTCCTGCTTCGGTTTTACAACATCCTCTATATGTTGGATGAACCGGAAAACAGCGCGTTGATCGTCTTTCAATTTTCTGGTACCCTGGGGCTGGGGGCGCAAATTCTTCCCCTTCTGTGCGCGTTGCCCGCAGCGGGGGCGTTTGCCCGGGAATATACCTGCGGGTTCTCGTCCCCGGCGGTTCTGCGCGCGGGGAAATCGCGCTATCTGCGCTCAAAGGTTTTGGGCGCGGCGCTTTCGGGCGGTTTGGTCCCTGCGGTAGGAGACATTGCGTTCTTTGCGCTGCTGCACGTCCTCTATCGCTATGATCCCGCCGGGCCGGAGGCGCTCTACGGCTCCGAAGGGATGATCGCCGTTGCCTTTGCAGGCATTTGGGGATACCTTTCGTTTTTCCTGGGAATCGTCCTTATTCATTTCTTTGCCGGAATGTTCTGGGCGCTTTCGGGGCTTGTCGTCTCCGCGTGGTTCCCGAATCTGCTGTGGGCCGTGTGCACGCCGCTGATTCTCTATCAGGTTTCCATTGAGCTGTATTATTGGACGGAAATTCCCCTGTTTTGCAACCTGGCCCTGTTACAGGAAGCCGAAGTGGATCTTTCCTTCGGCGGCACGCTCCTTGCCGGATTAGGCCTATTCGGGCTTTTGAGCGCGCTGGCGGCAGGCGTGTTCGCGCGCCGGGCCAAACGGAGGCTTTCCTATGCGTAAATATTTTGCCTGTCTTCGATACAATCTGCAAAAGCAGTTTGCTTCCCCCACCGCCTGGCTTGTGGCAATCCTGACGGTTCTGTTGATGGATCGGCACGTCGCGCCCGTGCGCCAATGCGCGCTCGATTTCGGAGCATCGGTTTCCTGGCCCGGGCTGGCGGCGTTCCTTCTGGATTCTTCCACGATCACGCTTCTGGGCGGCCTTGCGATCCTGGCCCTGGTGATTCGAATTCCGATGGATGACGAGGCGCAATGGCTTGTCATGCTCCGCTCGGGGCGAAAGACCTGGGCGCGCGCGCAGGTCGGGATGGTCTTTGCCGTCTGCGGAATCTATCTTCTCCTTCTCGCGCTGGCCGCGCTGATCTGGATTGCCCCCTGTGTGGAAACGACCAGAGACTGGTCGAAGGGGATACTGCTGTTTGTGGAAGACGGAGCGTATGAAACCTACGACAGTATGCTCAGCTATGACCCCTGGATTGTCGAGGCCTATTCTCCCTGGGGCGCGGCCCTGATCGGGCTTTTCTTGCACTTCCTGGCCTATTGTTTTCTCGGGCTTTTGATGGCGCTTGGAAATCTGCTGTTTGGAAAGCGCGGGGGCATCCTCTTAAGCGCGATTCCGCTGGGAGCGGATGTGTTGATGGCGGAAGTGTATACCGGCACGGCATACTATTTCTCCCCCCTCACGCTCAGCCGGATCACCTGCCTGGATTATGGAGATTTGATGGGACGGCCGCCGGTATGGTATGCCTTCGGGCTGTTGCTTGTCCTCTGCGCCGGAACCGCGTGGGCGGTTGTGCGCCTGTGCATGAAAAAGGAGACGCGCATATGATCGTTTTAAAAGACGTAACCAAGGCCTATGGCCGGCAATTGGTGTTGGATCATGTCACCGCGGAATTCGCGGCCGGACAAATCCACGGCATCGTGGGCCGCAACGGTTCAGGGAAGACCGTGCTCTTCAAATGTATCTGCGGGCTTCTCAAGCCCGATCAGGGCAAGATCACCGTGGCGGGCAAGCGCGTAGGTAGGGATATAGAGATCCCGCCGAAGATGGGCGCAATTCTGGAAACGCCGGGGTTTTTGCCCAACCTGAGCGGATACAAAAACCTGCGCTGTCTGGCCGGGATTTCCGGCAAGGCTGCGGATCGGGAAATTCGCGAAGCCATGCTTCGCGTGGGTCTGGATCCCAAGAGTCGCAAGTGGGTGTCCAAATACAGCCTGGGAATGCGCCAGCGGCTGGGCATCGCGCAGGCAATGATGGAAAATCCCTCCCTTCTGTTGCTCGACGAGCCGATGAACGGCCTGGACAACGCGGGCGCGGATCAGGCGCGCGAATTGCTCGAATCGCTTCGCGCGCGCGGCAAGACCATTCTGCTTGCCAGCCACAATCCCCTGGACATCGAAAGGCTGTGCGACACGGTCTGGGAAATGGATCGGGGAAGAATCCGCCGGCAAAAATAGGTGTAGCAATCGCCGCAAATGGCAAGCGATCGACGTTTTCCGCATCAACCTCTTCTCCTAAAAGGCATTTGCATGTAAAAATCCCATGTCTGCATGACAAACCGCGGTTTCTGTGGTATAATAAGCATGTGTGTGATTTGCCGCCATGCGCGGCGGAACTGGAATGTAAGGAGGACGGACAATGCATTATACGCATGAAGTAGAACAGATGGTCTGTGTGGCCAAGGGTCCCAACCATGGCCCGGCTCCGATCCCGGAGGAGGGCAAGTGGGTACAGGCGAAGGAAATCAAGGACATTTCCGGCTTCACTCATGGCATCGGCTGGTGCGCTCCGCAGCAGGGCGCGTGCAAGCTCTCGCTGAACATCAAGGAAGGCGTCATTGAAGAAGCGCTGGTGGAAACCCTCGGCTGCTCCGGCATGACCCATTCCGCCGCCATGGCCTCGGAAATCCTTCCGGGCAAGACGATCCTTGAGGCGCTCAATACGGACCTGGTTTGCGACGCGATCAACACCGCCATGCGCGAACTGTTCCTGCAGATCGTCTACGGCCGCAGCCAGTCCGCGTTCTCGGACGACGGCTTGCAGATCGGCGCGGGCCTCGAAGATTTGGGCAAGGGCCTTCGCTCGCAGGTCGGCACCATGTACGGCACCAAGCTCAAGGGCGCCCGTTACCTGGAAATGGCCGAGGGCTATGTCCTGAAGATCGCTTTGGACAAGGACGACCAGATCTGCGGCTATCAGTTCCTCTCCCTGGGCAAGATGATGGACGCCATCAAGAAGGGCGTCTCCCCCAACGAGGCCTATGAGAAGAACATCGGCACCTACGGCCGCTTCAAGGCCGAGGACGGCGCGGTCAAGTGGATTGACCCGCGCAAGCAGTAAGGAGGTTGAACACATGTCTTTGTTTGAAAGCTATGAGCGCCGTATTCCCCAGATCCAGCCCATCCTCGACAAGTATGGCTTTAAGGATTTTGAGGATGTCAAGCAGTTCAACCTCAAAATGGGCGTAGACGCCTATGCCATCACCGAAAGCATTCAGCCCATCGCCTTCGAAAACGCGAAGTGGGCCTATACCCTGGGCGCCGCCATCGCGCTGAAGAAGGGCGTCAAGACCGCCGCGGAAGCCGCCGAGTGCATCGGCGAAGGCCTGCAGGCCTTCTGCGTGCCCGGTTCCGTCGCGGATCAGCGCAAGGTCGGCCTGGGACACGGCAACCTCGGCGCGATGCTCCTGCGCGAGGAGACCGAGTGCTTCTGCTTCCTGGCCGGACACGAGTCCTTTGCCGCCGCCGAAGGCGCGATCGGCATCGCCCGCAACGCCAACAAGGTTCGCAAGACCCCGCTGCGCGTTATCCTCAACGGCCTGGGCAAGGACGCCGCAATGATCATCAGCCGCATCAACGGCTTCACCTATGTGCAGACCAAGTTTGACTATGCCACGAGCGAACTGAAGGTTGTCAACGAGACGGCCTACTCCTCCGGCGAGCGCGCCAAGGTGCGCTGCTACGGCGCGGATGATGTGCGCGAAGGCGTCGCCATCATGCACTTTGAAAACGTCGGCGTTTCCATCACCGGCAACTCCACCAACCCCACCCGTTTCCAGCACCCGGTCGCGGGCACCTATAAGAAGGAATGCTGGGAACAGGGCAAGAAGTACTTCTCCGTTGCCTCCGGCGGCGGCACGGGCCGCACGCTGCATCCGGACAACATGGCCGCCGGTCCCGCCTCTTACGGCATGACCGATACCATGGGCCGTATGCATTCGGACGCGCAGTTCGCGGGTTCCTCTTCCGTGCCGGCGCATGTGGAGATGATGGGCCTGATCGGCATGGGCAACAACCCCATGGTCGGCGCGACGGTTGCCGTGGCCGTGGCTGTAGAAGAAGCGCTGAAGAAGTAATTCTTTCGAAGAATGCGGTTTTCAGGGGCTTGTCCAAATGGACAGGCCCCTTTGGTTCAAAGGATTCTCTTAAGCCGTTTCCCAATACAAACAATCGCCTTCGCATATGCTGCGAAGGCGATTGTCTATCGACCTGTTTTTTCTGAAAACCGGGTTAGCGCGCCTTCGTGCGAACTTCCTCCAGGATTCTCTGCGTCAATTCGTCCGCGCGCATCGTGCCCAAATCCCCCTGACCGCGCAGGCGTACCGCGACGGTGCCCTCCTCGGCTTCCTTGTCTCCCAGGACAAGCATATAGGGAATCTTCTGCATCTGCGCTTCGCGGATCTTGAATCCGATCTTTTCGTTGCGCAAATCGGTTTCTACGCGAATGCCCGCGTCTTCAAGCTTCTTCTGCAATTCTCGCGCCGCAGCGTCCGCGCGATCCGTGATGGTCATGATTCGGGCCTGCACCGGCGCCAGCCATACCGGGAACGCTCCGGCAAAGTGCTCGGTCAGGATACCGATAAAGCGCTCAATGGAGCCGAACACCACGCGGTGAATCATGACCGGGCGATGCTTTTCCCCGTCCGCTCCGGTATAGGTGAGATCAAAGCGCTCGGGCAAGTTCATGTCGAGCTGGATGGTGCCGCACTGCCAGGTGCGTCCGATGGAATCTTCCAGATGGAAATCGATCTTCGGGCCATAGAACGCGCCGTCGCCCTCGTTGATCACATATTCCACGCCCAAATCGTCCAAAGCGCCCTGCAGTCCGTCCGTCGCCTGTTCCCACATCTCGTCGGTGCCCATGGAATCCTCTGGACGGGTGGACAGCTCGACATGGTACTTGAATCCGAAGACCGAATACACCTCGTCAATCAGCCGATAGACGCCCTTGATCTCATCGCGGATCTGATCCGGCGTCATGAAGATGTGCGCGTCATCCTGCGTAAAGCAGCGCACGCGCATCAATCCGTGCAGCGCGCCGGAAAGTTCATGGCGATGGACCAATCCCAATTCGCCCGAGCGGATGGGCAAATCGCGATAGCTCCACATGCGGCGCTTGTAAACGAGAATTCCGCCGGGGCAGTTCATGGGCTTGATGGCGAAATCCATATCGTCGATCTTGGTGGTATACATGTTGTTCTGATAGTGATCCCAGTGTCCGGAACGCTCCCAGAGCGTGCGGCTGAGGATCATCGGCGTCTTGATCTCCTCATATCCGGCCTTGCGATGAATCTCGCGCCAGTATTCCTCCAGGAGATTGCGCAGCACCATGCCCTTGGGGAAGAAGAACGGGAAACCCGGGCCCTCGTCAAAAATATCGAACAGATCGAGCTGGCGGCCCAATTTGCGGTGATCGCGCTTCTTTGCCTCCTCAAGCCTCTGCACATAGGCGTCCAACTCTTCGCGAGAAGTAAAGGCCGTTCCATAAATGCGCTGCAGCATCTTGTTCTTTTCGCTTCCGCGCCAATAGGCGCCTGCGGTGGACATCAGCTTAAACGCCTTGATCTTTCCCGTGGACGGAAGATGCGGCCCGGCGCACAGATCGGTGAATCCTTCCTGCTTGTAGAAGGAAATGATGCTGTCCTCCGGCAGATCGTTGATCAATTCCACCTTGTACGGCTCGTCCTTGACAAATTCCAGCGCCTCGGCGCGCGGAAGTTCAAACCGCTCCAGCTTGGAATTCTTCTTGATGATCTTGGACATTTCCTTTTCCACGGCCTTGAGAAATTCCGGCGTGAACGGCTCCTCCACGTCGAAATCATAGTAAAAGCCGTTCTCGATCGCCGGGCCGATGGCGAGCTTCGCCTCGGGCTTGAGATTCTTGACCGCCTGCGCCAACACATGGCTTGCCGTATGCCGAAGCGTCCAGCGCCCGTCCGCGTCCGCGAACGTCAAGATTTCAAGATTGCCTTCTTCCGGAATCGGCTCCATGAGCGAAATCAAATTGCCGTTGATTTTGGCAACCAAAGCTTCCTTCTTGACTTCCTTGGGGAGCTTTTCCAAAACGTCCAGCGCCGTCGCGCCTCGCTCAAGCTCCATTTCCTGCCCGTTAACCATCCATTTCATATGCCAATCCTCCCAATATTTCTGTTCGGCCGCGATTTTCAGCGTCTGCCAAAATAAAAAACCCGCCCCTTGAAGGGACGAGCTTGCTTGCCCGTGGTTCCACCCAACTTGTGTCTCCAGTGGGGCCGTATCGCGCCCCGCGCGCCGTCCGGTCGGTAGGTGGTAACCGATTCGCGATGGCGAGGTGCGCTTCCAGCCCGCGACGCACCCTCTCTTGCGCTTCTTTCCAATCGGCCGTGTCCCCGTCATTCCGGCGGAAATCTTTAGACACAGTATAGGTTTTCCGCGGTTGTCTGTCAAGCGCCGGGAGAAAATTTAACCCATTTTGCATTTCCGGGCGCTTTCTGCGGCGCTTATTTCTTCATCTTCTCGATCTTGCGGGAGACAAAGAAGATATCCCAAAGATTCGCAATCCCGTCGGCCAAAAGGAACGCGCCCATGACCATCACCACGGCCGACATGCCCGCGAACGGATTGATCACGAGGAGCACGCCCAAAACCAATGTCAGCACGACCTGCACCAATTGCAATCCCCAATTGATCGCCCCCAGCCGGCGCAGAATCAACACGGACTGCAGGCGCATGAGGCTGTCCACCACGATCATGATCCCCATGAGCATGGGCAAAATCGCGATAAACAGCTGCGGC
>DVMU01000198.1 GCA_018714825.1 Candidatus Pullichristensenella excrementigallinarum | reverse complement strand
GGCATTTGTCACGATGTTGGAAGGGGAGAAGACCCTTGTGTTGTGCGGTTCCTACCCGGAAGAGGAAGGGACGATGAAGGAGATGTCGATAGTCTTCTTTGCGGTTCCCGGGGAAGGGGAAAGCATTCCGGAGGCAAGCGATCGGATGCGGGAGACGTACAGGGAGATGTTCACCCGTGTCTTCGGAGAAGCCCTTGAGGAAGAGAAAATCGGGGATGCAGGAAGCCTGGCGGATGAACTGGGGATAAAGTACAGCCTATGGGAAAACGCGGAAACAGAAGACATGCTGGTGATAAGCATAGAGATGGAATTTATGGAGACGATGGGCTTATATGGCTATTTTCCCATGATAACGCAAGGGGATACAGCGACAATGCTCAGGAATGCATTGGGAATATCTGCGGCGGAAGAATGAGCGGAAAGGGAAAGCCCGCAGAGTTGGCGGCGCTCCTCTGCCAAAAAATTGCGACAGGGGAGCGCTGTCCATCAGAAGAATAATGAGAAAAGGCAACGGGATCGACGTTTGGCCTTGGTATAGTGGCTATATGATCTGAAATGCGGAAAAATTTCTCGTAGCAGGGCATTATCGATTTTGCGCGGCAGGCTTGTCCTTTTCGCTTTCAACAGGGGGCGTGCGCTTTAACAGCTCGAAATCCTCGTCGCGCCGAATGACGAGCCTGCGCTGCAATTCGCGCAATTGGTTGCGGCAAGCGTGCAGCCGATTGGAAGCGGTTTGAATCGCTTCGTTGTGGCTGGGAAGCGCGCCCTTTGCAACTTGATCAAGTGCATGTTTGAGTTCTTTGCGCGCTTGGGATACTTGTTTCCGGGCATGTTTGAGCTGGCGAATCATGGATTTCGGACGGGCCTGGAGATTGGGATAGGCCTGCGTGATGCGGCGCATCAACATGTTCCGATTGCGCAGAAGCGCATGAACCTGAAGACTGATTTCTTCGGTGTTATCGCCTTCCTGCGAATCGATTTCCCTTTTGACCAGATTCATCAGGAAGTGCGAGGCGCAGCCGTCCGCCAGCAACAGCGCCACGATGGCAATAGCGAAAACATGCAGCCAAAACGCATTCATGCCTCCGAAAACCCGGAAGAAGAAGGGCGCAACCCCATCGACGATGAGCACGGAAGCCAGGCCAAACAACAACAAGTTGCCGATCCAGATTCGTCCGTTCAGATTCATGGGCTTCGTGCTGTAATCCCACCAACGGGCGTGGAACAGTTTTTCCATGTACCAGCTGGTGAAATATTCCAATGCGCCGCAGATGATCATGCCGACCAGGAAAATTTCGCCCACGGTGCCATGACGGATAAACAGGCCGCCGACCAACACCGTTACACCCACGGTACCGAACCCGTAGATGGGGCAGTATGGGCCAATCAAAAAGCCGCGATTGATGAAGCGGTGAAACTGTATGTATTTGAGCGTAACCTCCATGATCCAGCCCAGAACGGAGAAGCAAAAGAATTCAATGGTGAGCACGCAGAGGATGGTGGGGAAACTGAACGACATCATATGGATTCCTTTCTCCGAAACGTATCAATCGAAATGCGCGGAAACAGAATGGAAAAATCGGAACAAGCGACAGAATGCTCGTTCCGAAATGGCGGAGGAGGAGGGATTCGAACCCTCGAACGGCTTTTGACCGTTACGCGATTTCCAGTCGCGCGCCCTCGACCAAGCTAGGCGACTCCTCCACAATAAATGCAATTTTCCGACCGGTAAAAACGCATCCAACCAGTCAACGGACGATATTATATCACAGTTCTTTGAAAAATGCAAGGGCTTTCAGGAGATTTGCACAGGTTTCCGGCGGTAAAGATTTGGGAAGGAGGGATCGCATTTGATTCTGTCGAGTAGAATGTGCAGGCGGCGGTATGTATGGATCGAGAAATCGGCGAAATTGCCGAAAAAAAGCGCTTCGGGGCTTGACAGAATGGATGGTTTACGGTAAAGTAGAAAATAGTAACGCAAGGCATGTGCCTCAGAGATAGAGAGTATGGCATAGGCACTCCGTTAGGAGTGTTTTCCATACTCTTTTTTCTATGTCAAAAGGGGATGAAGAGATGTACGATGTGGCAATTGTGGGATGCGGCGTTGTCGGCGCGGCGGCGGCGTACGCGCTTTCGCGCTACCAGCTGAAAGTCGTGGTGTTGGAAAAGGAAAACGACGTCGCCCAGGGATGCACAAAAGCCAATAGCGCGATTCTCCACGCGGGATACGATCCGCGCCCGGGAACGCTTTTGGCCAGGCTGAATGTGGAAGGCGTGCGGCTGGCAAAGGAGATCTGTCGAAAACTGGATGTGCCATATCGGGAATGCGGGTCCTTTGTGGTGGCGTTTTCGGAAGAGGAAATGGAAATCCTGCGGGAATTGCTCGTCCGGGGAAGGGAAAACGGCGTTCCGGATCTGCGCCTCCTGGGAGGCGCGCAGGCGCGCGCATTGGAACCCAATCTGAGCGAAGCGGTCGTCGGCGCGCTGTATGCGCCCACGGCGGCGATCGTCAGTCCCTGGGAATACTGCCTGGCCATGGCGGAGACGGCGGTGCGAAACGGCGCGGAGGTGCGCCTGGAATGCGGGGTTCGCGCAATCCAGCGGCGCGAGGGCGGCTTTTTGCTGGATACGGAGGGCGGATCGGTGGAAGCGCGCTATATCCTCAACGCCGCGGGCGCACATGCGGACGAAATCCACAATCTCGTAGCTCCTCCGACTTTTGAAATTCGCCCGGATCGCGGAGAATACTACTTGCTCGATAAGAGCGAGGGCAATCGAGTACGCCATGTGATTTTTCAATGCCCCACAAAGGTTGGCAAGGGGACCCTGGTGGCGCCGACGGTGCACGGCAATCTGATCGTGGGGCCCAACAACGAGCTTCCACAGGATCGGGAAGACGTGGCTACCACGGCGGAAGGGCTGGAATATGTGGCGCGGACGGCGAAATTGTCCGTTCCGTCGGTAGATTTGCGCCAGTCAATCCGCAATTTTTCCGGCATCCGGGCGGCGTCCGATCGCGAGGATTTTATCATCGAACAGGCCGCTCCGGGCATGATCGACCTGGCGGGCATCAAGTCCCCCGGACTATCCGCCGCGCCGGCGATTGCGAATATGGCCGTAGATCTTCTGCGGAAGGCCGGATTGGAGCTCTGCGAAAAGCCGAATTTTGTGGATACGCGAACAAGGGTACGCTTCCGCGAGCTTCCTCCGGAACAGAAAGCGGAGGTAATCCGCGCAAATCCCGCGTATGGGAGGGTGATTTGTCGCTGCGAAACCGTGACGGAAGGGGAAATCCTCGACGCTTTGCATACGCCGATTCCGCCCCGATCGGTAGACGGCGTGAAGCGCCGTTGCGGCGCGGGCATGGGGCGCTGTCAGGGCGGATTCTGTGGGCCGAGAGTGGTTGAAATCCTTTCTCGGGAACTGGGGATGCCCGCCACAGAAATTTTGCAGGACAAGGCCGGAAGCCGCATTCTGCTTGCGGAGACGAAGGGAGGAAGCGCGCATGTATGATCTGATCGTGATCGGCGGAGGCCCTGCGGGTTTGGCCGCCGCTAACGCGGCATGGGAAAAGGGATTGCGCCGCATCCTGATTGTGGAGCGCGACCGGGAATTGGGAGGGATTCTCAATCAATGTATTCATAACGGCTTCGGCCTGCATCGCTTTCGGGCGGAATTGACCGGGCCGGAATATGCCGCGCGCTTTATTCGAATGTTGGAAAAGACGGGCGTGGAGGTCGCGCTCGATACCATGGCGTTGGAGGTGACGCCCGAATATGAGGTGCACCTGGTCAGCCGGGCGGAGGGCTATCGCGTGGTACAGGCAAAAGCCGTGATTTTGGCCATGGGATGCCGCGAGCGCACGCGCGGCGCGATCGCCATTCCGGGGACGCGCCCGGCTGGCGTGCTCACTGCGGGCGCGGCGCAGCGATATGTCAATTTGGAAGGCTATCTGCCGGGAAAGCGCGTGGTGATTCTGGGATCGGGGGATATCGGCCTGATCATGGCGCGGCGCATGACGCTCGAGGGCGCGAAGGTGCTCTGTTGTGTAGAGGTTCTGCCGTATTCCGGAGGCTTGAAGCGCAACATCGCGCAGTGTTTGGAGGATTACGGCATTCCGCTGTATCTTTCGCACACGGTCACGCAAATTCATGGAAGAGAGCGCGTGGAAGGCGTGACGGTGGCGCAGGTAGATGCTTCTCGCCGTCCTATCCCCGGAACGGAGCGGGATTTTGCCTGCGATACATTGCTCCTTTCCGTGGGCTTGATTCCCGAAAACGAACTGACGCGCCAGGCAGGGATCGAAATCGATCCGCGTACCAACGGGGCTGTTGTCTATGAAAACATGGAAACGAGCATTCCCGGAATTTTTGCCTGCGGGAATGTGGCGCATGTGCATGACTTGGTGGATTTTGTCTCTGCGGAAAGCGAGCGCGCCGGGTGCGCGGCCGCGGAATTTGTGCGAGAAGGCGAACGGGCACGAGGGGATTTCCTCGAACTAAAGGCCGGTGAGGGAGTATCCTATACCGTGCCGCAGCGCGTGCGGCCGCAGAGGGTAGATTCGGCCATGGAAGTGTTTTTCCGCGTTCGACGGGTGTATGGAAAGAGCAGGATTGCGGTTTCTTCCGGGGGAACGGTGCTCCGGACATTCCCGAGAGAGCGTCTTGCGCCCGGAGAAATGGAAAAGATTTCCCTGGCCAAATCGCTTTTGGAAGGCGCCCAGGGCGAAATTTGCATCGGCATAGAGGAGGATGCGCAATGACGGAAATCACTTGCATCGTTTGCCCCAAGGGATGTCGTCTGGTGGTGGACGAGGAAAACGATTATGCGGTTACCGGGAATTCCTGCCCGCGCGGCGCGGAATACGGCCGGGCAGAGCGGAAAAACCCCGTGCGTACTCTCACTTCCACGGTGCGATTGCGCGGCGGGTTGTACCCGCGCTGCCCGGTGCGCACCGAAGCCCCCATTCCCAAGGCCCTGATTTTTGAGGCGATGCGCCTTCTGGAAGCGGTGGAGTTGGAAGCCCCCGTGCGCGAGGGACAGGCGGTTATTGAAGATATCTTAGGAACGGGCACGCGCTTTGTGGCCACAAAGGATATGCCGAAATGCTGAAGGTGGTTCGCATCGGTCAGCAGATGATGCAATTTCCATTTGTTTCCAAACATAATCCGCGTTAAAGCGCGCACACTAAGGCCATCCAATCGACAGGAGCGGAGAAACAGGAACCTGAATGCGATAATTTGGCCCAGAGCGATGCTGTTGAAGAAGAGTTCATCCCTTCGACGCGATCTCCGGAACCCTTGCCCTCCCTTGTGGGAACGAGGCGCATCCGGCAGACCAGCTCGCCGCCGCGAATTCGCGACGGTATGGCCGGCGCTTCGTTTCCACATCTAGGGTGGAACGAGGGATTTTCGAAGAGATTTGACTTGACGGCGGAATGCCGTCAAAAATCGGAGTGGAACAATCCGTCCGATAAAATTTCGAAAATTCATGGATTCCTTTTTCTTCGGGCCGAAGGTCTCAGGATTTTCGGGCCGGGAATACCGGCGAAGTTTGGCGATGCAAATGCGACAAATTTCCCTGGCTCGCAGGATTTTCAACGGGTTTTACCCGGCGCGGGAGGCAATATGCGAAAACGCGCGGAAAATCTTGAGCCGCGCGGCAAATCCCGCATTCAACGGAAGGTACAAAAAAGGAGGCGCGCTTTGTCGGCGATTGGTGAAAGGGGCCGTTCATAAAGAGAACGGCCCTCGAAATTTTTGGACAATCGCGCGGATTCAGATGTTTTTTTTCAAGGAGCGCAGCGCCGATCCGTGAGGGATTCGAGTGATTGCAGGGTATCTTCCCGAAGCGCGCTCATCCAGAGCGTGGCGGCTACGTTGCCCTCGTCCAGCGGGAGCCCCAAATTTTGGGAAAACAGCAATACCAGCTTTTCCTTTTGCCTTTCGAGGGCTTCGGCCAATTTTGTTCCCTCTTCCGAAAGACGCGCCGCGCCGTAGTGTTCCTTGCACAAAAGGCCCCGTTGCGCCAGAATGTCCAACATTTTGTGGACCGACGGTCGGGAGACCCCCAGCAGCTTTGCAACGTCCTTTGAGGCGACGGCGGCATCCATACGCGAGAGGGACAGAATTGCCAAGAGGCAACGGATTTGTGTTGCTGTCAATGTCATAGGACCCTCCTGTGGAATCAAAGCGCAGAGTGTTGACAAAGCACGGACGAAGGGCAAGAAACAGGCAGGCAAAGAAAGGCAAAAGACCCGTTTCGGTCCGCCGGATTTGCGCTCGGCAATTCAGCAAATCGCCGCCCCTCTCTTTTTCGTTGGCAAACGGAATTTGTCAACGAACCGGAGAATGCGGGCTGCAAGGCCCGCATCCCCTGATTTTTCGCCTAATGGCGACAATCTTTGGAACAATGGGAGCATCCGCAGGAACAGCCGCCTTTATGGGCTTTCCTGTCCCGAAGGATTTTCCAGAGAATCAGGCCGACCAACAGCAATACAACTCCACCGACGATCCAAGTTGCCATCGTATACGCTCCTTCCGGGCTATGCCTCAATCTTGACTTTTTGTGTGAATCGGGAGTTTTGGTACTTATTCTTGCGCACGACCAAATAGATCAGTACTGCCAGCGCGATGGAGGCGATAAGGGTGCCAATGGTAAACCCTGCGCCGGAGAACAGAAGGCCCAGCTGATAGACGATCAGAGCGACGACATAGGCGAACCCACACTGATACCCGATGGCGAACCAGGTCCATTTGGCGTTGTTCATTTCGCGCTTGATGGCGCCGATGGCCGCAAAACACGGCGCGCACAGCAGGTTGAAGATCAAAAAGGCAAATGCCGCGAGTTGTCCATGGCCTCCGGAAGATTCTTCAAAGCCTCGGGCGATGGGGGAGAGGGCGGCGGCCTTCTCGTCATCGGACATTTCCGTGTCCTCGAGGATGCCCATGGCCATGTCTTCTCCGGCTTCATCCGTCACCCCGTAGAGCACGCCGAACACGCCTACGACTTCCTCCTTGGCGACCAGGCCCATCACGGTTGCGACGGTGGATTGCCAGTTTCCGAATCCGAGGGGTTTAAAGACCGGGGCGACGGCTCCGCCGATTTTGCCGAGAATGGAATGGTCGGAATCCTCCACCGCGCCAAAGACGAGCGGGCCGTCGGTTTCGGGGGATGCTTCCGAAGCGTCGGTGGATTCCGGAGAAGAAGCGCTCTCCTCAGCGGGCGTTTCCGTATCCGCAACCGCGACCGATTCCGCTTGCGCAGATGCAGTTTGTTCAATCGGAGAGGGAGCCCAGCCGTAGCTGGAAGTAAACCAGATAAAGATGCTGGCAACGACAATCACTGTGCCGGCGCGTTTGATAAACGACCAGCCGCGTTCCCACATTCTCCGGAACACATTGCTCGGCGCAGGGGCATGGTAGGCGGGCAATTCCATGACGAAGGGCGCCGGGTCGCCGGCAAAGGCGCGCGTCTTTTTCAGGAGGATGCCGCTGATGATGATCGCGGCCAAGCCGATGAAGTACGCGCCGGTCGAGACCCAGCCGGAATTGTGGAACAGAGCGCCGGCGATGAGGCCCACGATGGGCATCTTTGCGCCGCAGGGGATGAAGGTGGTGGTCATGATGGTCATCTTGCGGTCGCGATCCTGTTCAATCGTGCGCGACGCCATCACGCCGGGGACCCCGCAGCCCGCGCCGATGAGCATGGGAATAAAGCTCTTTCCGGAGAGACCGAATTTGCGGAACACGCGATCCATGATGAAGGCCACGCGCGCCATATACCCCACATCCTCAAGGATGGCGAGCATCAAAAACAGGATCAACATTTGCGGGACAAACCCGATCACAGCGCCCACGCCGCCGATGATTCCATCGCCGATCAGGCCGACGAGCCAGGAAGCGCAGCCGATATTTTCCAGCCAGGAAACGACAGGAGCCTGAATCCATTGGGCTGCGAAGACGTCGTTGGTAAAGTTGGTTACAATGTCGCCGATCGTCTGCACCGATACATAGTAGACGAACCACATGATTCCCAGAAAGATCGGCAGTCCCAACCAGCGGTTTGTGAGGACGCGGTCGATCTTGTCGGACGTGGTGAGCGTCCCCTTCGGCCGTCCCTTTTTGACACAGGAGGAAACCAGCTTGTTGATGTAAGCGTAACGTTGATTGGTGATGATGGATTCGGAATCGTCGTCCATCTCGGCTTCACAGGCCGCGATGGCGGTTTCGATTGCATCCTGAATGCCCTTGGGGAGATTTAATTCGGCCTGAATCTTTTCGTCGCGCTCAAAGAGCTTGATCGCATACCAACGCGAGAGATTGGGAGATACGATGGATCCCTCATGTACGCTGCCGTCCGCGTGATGGTGATGCTCCGGATTTTGACCGTCTCGGTGGGTGATGAGATCTTCGATGTGTGCCAGCGCGTGTTCCACGCTGCCGGCGAATACATGCGGCGGTTCCGCCCCCTTGCGCTTTTGTGCGGCTTCCGCAGCCTTTTTTGCCACTTCCTGGTTGCCGGTGCCTTTAAGCGCCGAGGTTTCGATAATTTCGCAGCCCAGCGCGTCGCCCAACTTCTGCAGGTTGATTTGATCCCCGTTTTTGCGCGTAATATCGATCATGTTCAGCGCAATCACCATGGGGATGCCCAGTTCTGCCAATTGCGTAGTCAGATAGAGATTGCGCTCGATGTTGGTTGCGTCCACGATGTTGAGGATCGCATCCGGTTTTTGATTGATCAGATATCCACGCGCGACCACTTCTTCCAGGGTATACGGCGACAGGCTGTAAATGCCGGGAAGATCCTGAATGACGACGTCCTTGGTCCCCTTGAGTCTGCCTTCCTTTTTTTCGACCGTGACGCCCGGCCAGTTGCCGACGTATTGGTTCGAGCCGGTCAGGTCGTTGAACATGGTGGTTTTGCCGCTGTTTGGGTTTCCGGCCAGGGCAATTTTGATCGCCATACCATTGCCTCCTTGATGTTAGCTAAGTCTAACTTATGGACAAGCCAATTTCCGGGCTTATTCCACTTCGATCCATTCCGCGTCCCCTTTGCGCACGGATAATTCATAGCCGCGTACCGTCAGTTCCATTGGGTCCCCCAAAGGGGCCACCTTGCGCACATAGACTTCGGTGCCCTTGGTCAAACCCATGTCCATGATGCGACGCTTCAAGGCGCCTTCGCCATGCAGTCGCTTGATGGTTGCTGTCTGTCCGATTTTGACTTCCCGCAATGTCTTCATATGCAGCCTCCTCAATTTTGCGCGAATGGATTCGCGTTTTCCCCAAAATTCTGCGCACCGGGATTCTGCGCGTTTGCAGCGCCATGCCCAGTGTCAAACCATAATGCGCATGGCCATTGTCTTATCCAGCGCGATTCGGCTATCTTTGATCGACAGGATCATATTTCCCCCCATCTCGTTAATGACCGTGACTTCCTCGCCGACCACGAATCCCAATTCCGCCAGATGCTGCCGAACATCATCCCTCCCCGTGATTTTTCGAATGATGCCGGTTTCGCCCACATGCGACATTCCCAAGGGGACCATTTTTTCACCTCCGTAATGTAGTCATGCCTAACTTACGGTGCAAAATCTCAGTTAGAGGCGTTTAACCCCTAACCTGCGTGAAGTTTATCACGACTAACCGATCTTGTCAATATCTGTGGTGGAAAAATTACAAAATCCTTGCAAAAGCGATTGGATGAGGCGAATGCGGGAACAAAGCCGCAGATCAAGTAATTCTTCGACAGATCGCGCGATAGAGGCATGAAAAGGATCGGGCCGACATTTGTCGGCCCGATCAAGGCATAGAACGGAATAGGATAGGCGCGCTTTTTAAAGGCTCCGCCGGGAAGATCAACAACCGGTCTTTAGAGAAGGGCTCTGCGCATGTCCGGCAAAATAGAAAAACAGGGACGAGAGCAGAATGGCAAAAGCCGGAAGCAGCATCGCCGTGACGATGGAGACGAAGGTTCCCACTTCTCCCATCAAAAGGGGCGTCCCCATGCGCGAAAGGCCCATCAGGAAGAGCATTGCCGAAGAAGTCAGGGAAGTCTTATCTTCATTTCCGCGCGCAGCTTCGCCCAGAAGCGTGGGCATACAGTGCCCGCTGAGCAGGCCGATCAAAGCGATTGCGATCAACATCGATATCGGCGTTCCAAGCCATACGCCCGCAAGATGCGCCAAGCCG
>DVMU01000016.1 GCA_018714825.1 Candidatus Pullichristensenella excrementigallinarum | reverse complement strand
TAAAATCAACATCGCCCAAAAGAGGTGTTTCCAGTTTTTTGAAAGTACGATGCGAGCTGCGTAGCGATAGTCGGAAGAAGAATAGTAGTTCGTTTCCATACCCAACCCCCCATTCTATCAAAGGACCTGCTCAAAACAATAGAAGTCGGTCTCCCAATGCCGCACCTCACCCAGTTGGCGATGCCCCAAACTCGTATATAACCGGTAGGCGGCAGGATTGGCCTTGGCGCAGAGATAGCGCACCGCTTCTATGCCCTCTGCGCGCAAAATTTCCAGAATCGAAAGGAACACCCGCTTTGCCAGCCCCGTGCCCTGCGCTTCGGGCGAGACGCAAAAGCGGCACAATTCCACCGCACGCGCCGGAGTCCAGGGAACGGCATATTCCTCCAGCTCTTCCAGATCAACCGGAGGTACGGCGGAAATCGCCGCGACAATGCGGCCTTCCCGGCGCAGGATGAACAGGCCGCGCGCCTCCAAATCGCTCAGGATATTCTCCATCGCGGGATAATCGTCGTCCCAATCCGAGCTTCCGCGCGCCCGGCCGTGGGCGGCGGCCGCCCGATAGAGCGCATAGATCTCTTCCGCGTCCCGCGCGGACGCCCGCACCAACGCTTCCATCATTCCACGGCGACCAGCCGCAGCATCTCCACGCCGGAGACCTCCTCCAGCGCGGTGAGCATGGATTCGAGCGTATCGCTGATGCCGGAAATATCCATGGAAATCGTCACGCTCGCGCGGTCGTGAATGGGCAGGCTCTGTGTGATGGTGAGAATATTGGCCTGGAACGAGCTCAGGCGATTTAAGACTTTTGAAAGCACGCCCGCTTCGTGATTGAGCAGCATCAGAAGCACGGCTTTGCGCCCGGTGGTCAGCCGGGAAGGCTCGATCACGCGATCCTTATACTTGTAATAGGTGCTGCGGGAGATGCCCACCTGCTCGCAGGCGTTGCTCACCTGTTGGCACATGCCGCTTTCCAGCAGCCGTCGGGCCTCGATTACCTTGAGAAAGTAATCAGGAAGCGCACTTTTTTCCACGATCAGATAATCCTTGAGCAAGTCAAGCCCTCCTTTCGAAACCAGTATAGCACAGTATTTGAAAATTGACCAGATGTCTTTCGCGGACGGACAATCATTTAACCCGCTTGAGCACCGCCAGGGAAAGCACGCCATTGAGCAGGCCCGTAAGCGTGCCGGCGAGAAACAGGATGGGGAAATAGCCCAGCAATCCGGGCGTCTTTGCCACGAGTGCGGCCAGGGAAAGCTGCGCGGCATTGTGCAACACGCCGCCCAGGGCGGATATGCCCACCGGCCCGAGCCGGTCCGAGCGGCGCGCGAGGGCCATGCCCGCCAGAGCCAGCAATGCGCCCGAAAGCGCGTAAAGAAGCGAAGAGAGGCTTCCAAAGAGCAATCCTGCCAGCAAGACGCGCGCCAGAGAAACGGCCAGGGCGTCGCGCCGGCCGAACCAGAAAAGGGCGAGCACGGTCGCCAAATTTGCGAGTCCCGGCTTGACGCCCGGGATTGCGATGGCGGGAACGAGCCAGCTTTCCAGCCAGGAGAGCAGGAGCCCCACCGCCGTCAGCAGAGCCAAACGCCCCAGCCTGCGAGATCCCGATAGAGATTGCGCGCGTTTGTTCATCCTAATACACCACTGCGTCCAGAGAGTCGGCCCCGGAAAGGACCACGCTGATGCGATTGGGCAGGCACACGATGGACTCACCGGCGAGATATATCGCTCCGCGCTTGATGCAGTCCCCGTCCGGACAACTCGCGTCCGTCACACGCGCGCCGCCCGCCGAAATCTCGATCGACACATACGCATCCCCTTCCTCCCAGCGGTAGGAATCGTCTTCCCCCAGGGGGAGTTCGGCGACAAGCTCTCCCGCGCAATAGATTTGCGCGGTCTGCGCCGGGGTATCCGGGCGCAGAAACAGCCAGAGCGCTCCTCCGACGAGCAACAGAATCGCGATGAAAACCCAATCGCCCTTTCGCATCCATATCACCACCCTCATTGTATACGATTGTCGGAAAGAATTCAATTGCAAGTTGCGGTAAATATGCTATACTATTTTCAATGGGGTTTGCACGCGGAAGATTTTGAAAAGAGGGGATGCGCTTGATCCGGCGGGTAGCCTTGTTTTTGGTCTTGGCAATTCTTCTGACAGGCTGTGCAGGGCAGCGCCCCTCGCGGTATTCGCGCATGTACTATGACGCATTTGACACGGTAATTCAGCTTACCGTCTACGCGCAGGCGGAGCCGGATTTTTCCGCGTTCGAGGAGGAGCTTTCGCGGCTGGACGCGGTTTTTGATCGCTATGCGGAACATCCCGGAATTTGCGGCCTTTGGGCGCTCAATGCTTCCGGGGGCGATTGGCTGGAAATCGAGCCGGAATTGTACGAACTGCTTACCCTGTGCAAGCAATGGTGGGAAAAATACGGGGATCGCGTAAATCCGGGAATGGGGGAAGTCATTTCCCTGTGGGCGGAGTATCGGGAGGCAGGCGAAGGCGTGCCCTCGGATCGAGAGCTTTCTCAGGCTGCGGAACATTCGGATTTTTCATCTCTGGAACTTTCGGAGGGGCGCGCGCGCCTGACCGACCCGGAAATGACCTTGGATTTGGGCGCTTCCGCCAAGGGATATGCGGCAGGGGTCCTGCAGGAGATGCTGCTGGAGGAGTATGACAGCTTCCTATTGGATATGGGCGGGAACATCACGGCCTGTGGGGAAAAGGCGGACGGAAGCGGTTTGTGGCAGGTAGGCGTGCGCGCGCCGGAAACCGGAGGCATCCTTCTGACGATGCGCATGGAGGATCTTTCAGCCTCGACCAGCGCGGGAGATCAGCGCTATTACGAATGGAACGGCGTGCGCTACCATCATCTGCTCGATCCCGAAACGCTCTATCCCGCGAATTTTGTCCGGCAGGTAACCGTGCTTTCGGAAAATGCCGCGCTGGCGGATTATTTCTCTACGCTGCTGTTTGTTACTCCCGTGGAGCGGGCGCTTGCCCTCGCGGAATCCGTCCCCGAGATTGGGGCGATCTTTGTCCTCAATGACGGCAGCGTTCAAATGACCGGCAATGCCGAAAAATGGGTGGAAGAATAATGTTTTATGAGCCGTACGATAAGAAGAAAAAAGGGCGCGGGCGCGCTCCGGAGCCGGAAGTTACAAGGCGGGGATGCCTGGGAAGGCTCGTCTGGTTCGGGTGCAAGCTGCTTTTCAAGTTGGCGATTCTTGCGCTTGTCCTGGCAGTGATCGCCTATGCCTTGCCGCCGGGACTGTTCCTGGTAGAGCCGGAAAGCGACCTTTCCATTCAGGCAAATCTGCCCGATTCCCGGGTGAATGTGCTCCTCCTGGGCGTGGACATGCTGCGTGAGGGCGCGCAGCGTTCGGATACGATTATCATCTGTTCCATTGGGTATCGATCGGTCAAATTGGTTTCGGTTCTGCGCGATACGGTGGTGGACATTCCGGGATACGGCCGCTCGCGCGTCAACGCGGCCTATGCGCATGGCGGCGCGGAACTGGCGATGAAGACGATCAACGAGAATTTCGGCCTGAACATTTCGAAATACGCGGTGGCGGATTATATGACTCTGGCCAAATTTGTGGACGCGGTGGGCGGCGTGGAACTGGTCATCAGCGAGGAAGAGCTCGCGCACATCAACTACAATACCCGAGCGGTCTTTGGCGATGCCGCCTCGGAAGAGGCGATGGGATATGAGATTGCGCCCATGACCGAATACAGCAAGGACGGGGAAACCCCCGTGCGGCTCAACGGCGTGCAGGCGCTGGGCTATGCGCGCATCCGGAAATTGGACAGCGATTTTGTCCGCACCTATCGGCAGCGGAAAATCCTCGGCGCGGCGCTGGAATCTTTCCGAAAAAACCTTTGGAAGCCGTGGACGTATTCGCGGCTGTTCGAGCTGCTGAACTATATGGATACCAATCTGGGAATTGTGGAAATGCTTTCCCTGGGAACCAAGGCCGTTGCGGGAGGTGGGGTGGATCAGCTGCGCGTGCCGGTGGAGGGGAGCTATACGGATTCGGGTTCTACTATTGAAATCGATTCGGCGGCCAACAGGCAGGCAATTTACGACTTCCTGTATGGATAATCTGAATTTTTATACGAATAATGTGCATATTTCGTTAAATCGACTGCATAACTATTGTGTTTTTCTCCGGATAGGTGTATACTTTCCCTATCAAGCGCGAAATCGCGCAATCAATTTGGAGGGAAAACTCATGAAAAAGATTTTGAGCGTTTTGTTGGCTGTGACCATGTTGCTGGCAGGCGCCGTCGCCGCTGCCGAGACGGATACATTGACGATGGCAACCAACGCGGCCTTCCCGCCGTATGAGTATTACGACGATGAGACGGGCGAAATCGTGGGCATCGATGCCGAGATTGCGCAGGCGATTTGCGACAAGCTGGGATATGGCCTGGAGATCGTGAATGTGGATTTTGACTCCATCGTGCCGGGCGTGCAGTCCGGAAAGTACACCTTTGGCATGGCGGGTATGACTGTGACCGAGGATCGCTTGGAGTCGGTGGATTTCTCCGATTCCTATGCCACGGGCATCCAGGTCGTCATCGTTCCCGAGGACAGCGCTATCACCAGCGTGGATGATCTCTTTGCCGAGGGCGCGGATCACAAAGTCGGCGTCCAGCAGGGAACCACGGGCGATATTTACGCCAGCAGCGATATTGAGGAAGCGGGCCTGGGCTCCATCGAGCGCTTTAAGACTGGTACCGACGCGGTACTCGCGCTGACCAGCGGAAAGATCGATTGCGTGATTATCGATAACGAGCCCGCCAAGAACTTCGTGGCCGCCAACGAGGGCCTGAAGATCCTGGAAACCGAGTACGCGGTGGAAGACTACGCGATTTGCTTCTCCAAGGATGCTCCCGATTTGACCGCCCGGTTCAACGAGGCGCTTCAGGAGCTGACGGAGGATGGAACGGTTGCCGCCATCATCGAGAAATACATTCCCTCGGAAGAATAAACGTCCCCAGGCGACTGCACAAATAGGGAGCGCATTGCCGCCCCCTATTTGCGCGTGTCGGGACTTTTCGGCACAGCCAAACGGCGATGGGAGGGAAGAATTTGGAAGCGTGGTTTGAAAAACTGAAGGCGGAATTTGAACTGAACTTTATCAAGGGAAACCGCTGGAGGTATCTCTGGGAGGGCCTGGGAAATACGCTTTTGATCACGTTCCTGGCGCTTCTGATGGGCGTGGTGATCGGTGTTCTGATCGCAATGGTCCGCTCGACGTACGATAAGACCGTATCGACGACGCCGCACAAGACCATCGGCAGCAGGCTTTTCGGCCTGTTAAACGGATTTTGCAGGGTCTATCTGACTGTTTTGCGGGGAACGCCGGTAGTCGTGCAGTTGATGATCATCTATTTCGTGATCTTCGCCTCTTCGGATAACGGCGTGCTCGTCGCGGCACTGGCCTTCGGGTTGAATTCCGGCGCGTATGTGGCGGAGATCATCCGTGGCGGAATCATGTCCATTGATAACGGTCAGTTCGAAGCGGGACGCAGTCTGGGCTTCAATTATGTGAGCACCATGCGATACATCATTATCCCGCAGGCGTTTAAAAATGTGTTGCCCTCTCTGATGAATGAATTCATTGCGCTTTTGAAGGAAACCTCGGTCGCGGGCTATGTGGCTGTGCAGGATTTGACCAAAGGTGGCGATATCATCCGCAGCCGTACCTATTCGCCGTTTATGCCGCTGATTGCGGTGGCGCTGGTCTATTTGGCACTGGTCATGTTCTTCTCGTGGCTGGTCAGCAAGCTGGAAAGGAGGCTGCGTTCCAGTGACCACTGATCCGATCATCACCGTTCACAACTTACATAAGCAGTTTATCGGCGGCAAGGTCAAGGCGCTCAACGGCGTGGATGCGGAAGTGCGCCGCGGCGAGGTGCTGGTGATCATTGGCCCTTCCGGCAGCGGCAAATCGACGTTTCTTCGCTGCCTCAATCTTCTCGAAGTCCCTACGGAAGGAACCGTCACCTTCGAGGGGATCGATATCACCGACAGGGGCGTCAATATCAATTTGCATCGCCAGAAAATGGGAATGGTGTTCCAGCATTTTAACCTGTTTCCCCATATGACGGTGCTTGACAATTTGACGCTTGCGCCGCGCAAGCTGAAAAACCAATCCCGGGGAGAGGCGGAGGAAAACGCCATGCGCCTTTTGAAGCGCGTGAATTTGGCCGACCGCGCGGGCGCGTATCCCAATCAGCTTTCCGGCGGACAAAAGCAGCGAATTGCCATTGTGCGCGCGTTGGCCATGGATCCAGAAGTAATGCTCTTTGACGAGCCGACCAGCGCGCTCGATCCGGAAATGGTCGGAGAAGTGCTGGACGTCATGAAGGTGCTGGCCAAGGCAGGCATGACCATGGTGGTGGTCACGCACGAAATGGGCTTTGCGCGGGAGGTGGCCGATCGCGTGATCTTCATGGATGAGGGGCTCATCCTGGAAGAAAATACGCCTTCCGAGCTTTTCGGCAATCCGCAGAATCCCAGAACAAAGGAGTTCTTGAGCAAGTTGTTGTGAGGGATTTTGCAAAGAAATCCCGGCAGTTCGCAGAGCTGCCGGGGTTTTCTGTTTTTGGAGGTGCGGATTTCGCTTTTTTTTGCGAGGCGGGGAACGCGTGTTGCGGTCGCGGCATAGTGTGCAGGGTAAGGAGCGTGATGATATGCAGGTGCATCTTGCGCCGCGCGCCGGCGATGGCCAAAACCGGATCATGGTCGAAGCCGCGCGCGATTGCCGGAGCGTGACGCAAAACGAGCCGAATCGGTTTTGCAATTGCAGCGCCGCGGATGGGAAATCGGCGCCTTACGGCGCGGAAGGCATGGCGCGGGCGGACGGCGCGGCCAAGGGGACTGCGGGTCATGTGGACGCGGCAATGCCGGAAAAATTCACGGCGCAACGGGAAACCGGCATGGCAAACGCGGACTCTATATCGGTGGAGAGCGAGGAGGAAAACATGGAAAATTGGAATCGCACCTTGACGGAAACGACGCAAGAGCCCGAAGCGGTCGCGGCAGCCGCGCCGTCGGGTTGTCGGCAGACTTACATAGTACGGCGCGGAGATACCCTGACCAAGATCGCGGCGCGATATGGGACCACAGTGAACGCGCTGGTACAGCTCAATGGAATTTCCAATGCGGATCGGATCTACGAGGGCCAGGTATTGTGCGTGCGTGCGGGGAGCGCGGGAACGCCCTCGGGATGCGCGCGGACGTATGTCGTGGAGCGCGGAGACACGCTGACGGAGATCGCAGCGCGGTTTGGAACCACTGTAAACGCACTGGTGCAGCTCAACGGCATCAGGAACCCGGATCGGATCTACGAGGGCCAGGTATTGTGCGTGCGCGCGGGGAGCGCGGGAACGCCCTCGGGATGCGCGCGGACGTATGTCGTGGAGCGCGGAGACACGCTGACGGAGATCGCGGCGCGGTTTGGAACGACGGTGAACGCGTTGGTACAGCTCAACGGAATCAAGAATCCGGATCGGATCTATGAGGGCCAGGTACTGTGCGTGCGCGCCGCGGCTTCGGCGACTGGCGGAACCAGCTTCACGGATTTTGCGGCGCAATTGCTGAACAATAGCGCGAATACGAGCACCGAACCCGCCTTGGATTTCGCGGAATTCATTGGCGCGGGAGCGTCGGAAACGGAAGAAAGCCAGAATTACGATCTCTTTGGAGAAGAGGCGGTGACAACGCTCAGTCCGACCGTCGCCGCTTCGGGATGCGCGCAGACGTACACGGTAGTGAAGAACGATACGCTGTCGGAGATCGCGGCGCGGTTTGGAACGACGGTGAACGCGCTGGTACAGCTCAACGGAATCCGGAATCCGGATCGGATCTACGAGGGCCAGGTGCTCTGCATCCGCGCGGGAACGCCGAGCGTTCCGACGGGATGCGCGCAGACGTACACGGTGGTAAAGAACGACACGCTGACGGAGATCGCGGCGCGGTTCGGGACGACGGTGAACGAGCTGGTGCAGCTCAACGGAATCCGGAATCCGGATCGGATCTACGAAGGCCAGGTGCTCTGCATCCGCGCAGGAACGCCTTCGGGGTGCCAACAGGCCTATATTGTGCAGCGCGGAGACACGCTGTCGGAAATTGCCGACCGGTTTGGGACTACGGTCAACACCCTGGCGCGAATCAATAACATTCGCAATGTGGATCGAATCTATGAAGGGCAGATCCTCTGCGTGCGAGAGGGAACGCCTGCAGGTTGTACGCAAACCTATACGGTCGTACGCGGCGACACGCTCACAGGCATTGCCAATCGCTATGGAACGACTGTGCAGGCACTTGCACGGCTGAATGGAATTCGGAATACGGATCGCATCTATATTGGCCAAGTGCTGTGTGTGCGCACGAATTAATTGGAGTATGGATGTCCCCGGAGCCAAGCGGCTCCGGGGATATCGCTATTCCAAAGAGAGGGGAATCGTGCCGTATGCCCATAGGCATAACGCCAGAGAAGAGAATGCCAGAGCCACTGCAGTGAGCGTATTGGCTCCCAGAATCAAAGAAAGCAAGAAAAACGCTGCGAGGACAAATCCGGCTGGGTGGCGACTGCGCTTGGCAAAGATTGCGGCGATGACGACGGCGATGAGCGCAGCAAGCGCCTGCGAGACGCGCACGCTTCCCCAATAGAGGCTGTCCGTGCGTAGCCCTTCCACTACGGCGCGCTCCAAGGCATACAAAAGCGCGTACCAGAGGAAGCCATCCCCGCGCCTACGCAACAGGCGGCGCCTTTCCATGAACAGCAAAAATCCCACAATCAGCGCGCACCAGATGGATTCGTAGAAAAACGTCGCCCAATGCCAGGCGCCGTCCGCCTGAATGAACACGGCCAGGGGAAAGAAGTGCAAGCGAGGATCGAGGACTTCCGTTCCAAAGGCCTCCTGATTAAGAAAATTTCCCCATCTGCCGATGGCCTGCCCGAGCGCGATCGAAGGCGCAACCAGATCTGCCAGGGTCCAAAAAGAAATTTTGCGCGCGCGTGCGAAGAAAAATCCTACCAATACCCCCGCTAAGATGGACCCGTAGATGGCCATGCCGCCTTCGCGCAAGGAAAAGATTTTGAGAAGATCGTCCCTGTAAAAATCCCAGGAGAAGATCACATAATACAGCCTTGCCCCTACTATTGAAAAGGGAACGGCCCAAAGGGCCAGATCAATAACGGTATCTTTCTTCAGGCCATAGCGCTTTTCCCGGCGCATAGCCAAAAGAATTCCCAAAAGCACGCCCAAGGCGATCAAAACTCCATACCAATGTACGCTGAATCCCAGGATTTCCAGGGAATCCCGTCGGATTTTCAACACAAAGCCCCCTCTCAAACGCCGTCATTATAATCAATTTATCAAGGTAATGTCAAGAGTGGCAGGTTGCATTGCGCTTGAGAAACGATTATAATAGACTAGAGTGGATGAAACTGTCTGCCTTTATACTCATGAGGAGCGTTGCACATGCGTAGAAAGCGGGTAAAGGGAAGATTCTTTGTCTTCCTCGCTTTAATTCTGATAGGCGTGTTTTTGATCGTTCGGCCGTCTTTGCATCTCGGCAGCAAGGAAGTTCTGATCATGACGGCCCGAAGCGACTATACCAGCAGTATGGACGCAGTGATCATTCGCTCGGAGAGCGTGTATTCCTCGGGGATGGTTGCGCGCGTGGAGTATGTGGCGACGGAAGGAACGCTTGTCAACGAAGGGGACGTCATCGCCTATCTCTATTCCACCGGGTATTCGGAAGGGGAACTGGAAAAGCTCGAAACCATCCGCACGAACATCCAGGCGTATCACAAAAAGATTCTGGCCAACATTGTCGATACGCAGCTTGAACGGCTCGATATGGTGGTGGACGCCAAGGCGCTGGAGCTCAAATCGCTGATCACGCATGAGACAACCGGCAACCTCCTTACCCTGACGCGGGAATTGGAAGCGGCCATGGTTAACCGGCAGGAGTATATGCGTTCCAACAAGCGCGAGGATTTGGAACTGAACAAGCTCTATCAGGATGAAACGACGCGGCTAAACAGCATTGCTTCCTGGCGAACGGAGGCGACGGCCGAAGAGCAGGGCGTGATTTCCTTCTACATGGATGGGTATGAGACGGAGCTTTCGCCTGAAACGATGGATACCATTACGCCCGAGGATATCCGCGCGGTGCTGGCGGGAAATTCGCTATCCTCGACCGGATCGCGGACGACGGGAATCTATCGCCTGGTGGACCAGGATCTGTGGTATGTGGCGATCTTGACCGATGGAAAGAGCTGGAACCCGGTTCTGGATCAGGAATACTATTTGCAGTTCGAAGGCTTTGAGGACGTGGCGTATACGGCCAAAGTCGCGCGCGTGCAGAAGATAAACGGCGAAGTGCTGGCGGTCTTTGAGATTCGCGATCCCATCGGGCCGCTCATTTACCAGCGTTCCGGGCGAGTTTCGCTTTCGATTACGCTGCAGGGGCTTTCGGTACAGGTCGATGCGCTCTACGATCAGAACGGGCAGCTGGGCGTATGGTTGTATGACGTGCCAGGCGGGACGTTTGTTCCCGTGGAAGTGCTTTCCAGCGACGAAAAATACGCCATCATTCAGCCGCTGACCGAAGGCGCGCTGACCAATGGCCAGAAGGTATTGATCAAATGAGAAGGGATATGCGATGGAGGATCTCATCCGTAGGGTAAGGACTTGGCAGGATCGGCTTAACGAGGCGTCCGGGCGTTTTGGCGGAGTGGAAATCTGCGCCGTGAGCAAAACGGTTCCGCCCGAGCGCGTCAACGAGATTTACGCGGCGGGCATACGCACGATTGGTGAGAACCGCGTTCAGGAAATTCTGGAAAAAGTCGATCGGCTCAATCCCGGGTTTTCGATCCACCTGATCGGTCAATTGCAGACCAACAAGGTCTCCAAAGCGCTCGGTCGGGTGAAGATGATTCAGTCGCTGGATCGGGAGGCGCTTGCGCAAGAGGTGGACAAGCGCGCGCAGGCCCTCGGAATGCGGATTCCGGCGCTGATTCAGGTCAATATTGCCCGCGAGCCGCAAAAAGCAGGCATTGCCGAGGAGGAATTGGAATCTTTTGTTAGGAGAACCGCCATGCGACCGGGCATCCGCATCGAGGGCCTAATGGCCATCATGCCGCTTGTGAGCGATCCGGAAGAGGTGCGGCCGTACTTCCGCAGGATGCGGGAATGGTTTGAACGGCTTCGGGATATGGAAATTGAGGGCGTGCAGATGCGCTGCCTATCCATGGGCATGTCCGGAGACTGCGTGGTGGCCGCCGAGGAAGGCGCGACCATGGTGCGTTTGGGCCGGGCGTTGTTCGGGGATAGGAATTGACACATTTGGGAGGGAACGGAAATGGCGCGCAAGGGTGGCGTGAATAAGTTTTTGGAGTTTATCGGTCTGGTAGACGATGAGGAGCCGCGTCAGGCAGCAGGTTATTCGGATGGCTACGGCCGTCCCTCGACCTATGTCCCGCAGCAGCAGCGTTCCCGGACAGAGGAAACGCGCCGCAAAACCGTAGTGCGGGACGAGCGCCCGCGGTATGAAACGTCGAGCCGGTACGGTTCTACGCGCGTTCCGACGAGAACGAGCGCGTCTTCCGGCACGCGCTCTTCTTCCCGCTACGATTATCAGCCCCGGCCTTCAGCGACGTCTTCGCGCTTCGGCAGCTATGATCCGGAGCCCAAAGAGACACGAACCGAGCGCGCCTCTGCGCGCACGGCTCGGTCGCGCACGATGATGTGCCAATTGACGTCTCTGGAAGATTGCTGCGACGTGATCGACAGCCTGATTGCCGGGAATGTGGTGGTCTTGACGCTGGACGAACTCGAACCCAAGCTCGTGCAGCGCGCGTTGGACACGCTTTCCGGCGCGGTGTTTGCGCTCAGCGCCACCATTCGCAAGGCGTCGGATAAGACCTATGTGATCGCGCCGAGCACGGCGGAACTCAATGAAAGCTATGACGCGGAGCGCCGCTATCGCTAGATAAGGGGCAAGCGTATGACGATGTTTCTGGTCGTTCGCGTGGCCAATGCGTTTTTGCATTTGGTCAGTTTGGCAATCTTTGCGTATTTCATCCTCACCCTCCTGCGGTTTAATAACCGCCTGGTGGAGTTGCTGGCGAAGTTTATCTATCCGTTTGTCAAGCCCTTTCGACGCCCGGCCATGTGGGTGATGCGCAGAACCGGCCTGCCGCTGGATTTTACGCTGATGTTTTCGATGATCGGCCTGGAAATCGTGGGCGGATTGTTGTGGAGGATTTACTATTGGCTGTGCCTGCCCAACGGGCTTATTTAGATCGGTTCCGCGAACTGGCCCGCCGCGCCGCGTTTCGCGGAGAGATTGCCTTTACGCGCTTTCTGGAACCTGCCTGGGAAGAAGATGCGCGCGCGGTGGCGCGCGAGACAGGCGCGAAGGCAGCGTTTTTCGGCGGACACGAGGATGCTGAGCGCCGCATCGCGGCGTTTTGGTCGGATGTGGAGCCGGAAGATGGCGAATACCCTCTGGAATGTCTGGAGGCGCGCTGGAGCGCAAAGTTCTCTTCGCCCGGGCACAGGGATTTCCTGGGAGCTTTGATGGGCTTGGGCGTGGTGCGGGAATCGCTGGGAGACATCGCGGTTCTCGAAGGCCGGGCGCTGATGATCGTGCATCGCGATGTAGCGGGGTTTGTGCGGGCAAGCTTGGAAAGCGTGGGGCGCGCGAGCGTGCGTGTCGAAAGCTTTTCTGGAGAGATGCAATGGCCCGCGCCTGCGGGGGAAACTCTGACGCGCACGGTAGCTCAACTGCGCCTGGATGCGGTGCTTGCCGCGGGATACAATCTTTCGCGCGAGGAAGCCCAGGCAAAGATCCGTTCGGGTCTGGTCAAGCGCAATCACCAGGTCGAGCTGCGGGGCGATTTCCGGTTGCAGGAAGGCGATTTGCTCTCCGTGCGCGGAATGGGAAGGCTGATCCTGCAAAATGTCGGCGCGCAGACGAAGAAAGGGCGCATCGCCATTCGGCTGTTTCGAATGGGAAAGTAAAAAAAATTCGACTTTCTCGTGCTCTGGGAGGATTTCCGGGGCTATGCGTGGAATAGGGAAGCAAGAATGGAATTCAGTATCACTACGAAAGGGAGAGGTACCATGCCGATCAGTGTCAAAGATATTCAAGAGAAGGAATTCAGCAGGCAAAAGCGCGATGGCTATATGGTAGAGGAGGTCGACGACTTTCTCGATGAAATCGCCGATCAGCTCGCTGTGTTGATTCGCGAAAACATGGCGCTGGCCGAGCGGGTCAAGGGACTTGAGGCTGAGAAGGAAGCTTCTGTCGCCGGACCGGTCGAACAGCCTGCGCCTGCGGCCGTGAATCTCCCCGCAAGCGTTTCCAACGCGCAGGAGAAACCGGCCTATGACGAGCCGAGCTATTTTAAGAATCTCGAAGCCACTTTGCGAGAGACGTTGATCAACGCGCAGCGCATCGCGGACGATACGGTTGCCGAGGCCCGTAAGAAAGCGGAGCAGTTGATTGCCTCTGCTGAGGAGCAGGCCGCTTCCATTACCGCCAATGCCAAAGCCGAGGTTGAAGGTGCCAAGGCAGAGGCGGAAAGCATGAAGAAGGCCATTGCGAACTATCGTTCCGGGTTCCGCAGGTTGGTCGAAGACCAGGTCCAAATCATCAAGGATGCAAACTCGCTGTTTGACTGATTCGCGTTTTGGAAGCGCCCGCCGACGATTTCGGTAGGGCGCTTTTATCGCATATGCGGCAGCTGCCGGCGCGGTTTGGATTGGAGGCGCTTGGAAGAGAGAGTTGCCAGAGAATAGCATTCTCGGCTTCCGGGAAAAATTCTCCGGGAGGCGATTGGAGTGGAGGAAAAGCTGGAAAAGCTTCTGGGAACGTTGGAGCGAATGCGGCTGGATGAATATGTGGAATATGTCACCAATCGCAAGCGCCTGATCTGGCAAAGTATCTTCTACGGAATGCTGCGTGGTTTTGGATTTACGTTGGGCTTTACGGTGTTGGGCGCGGTGATTGTGGTGCTGATCAAGAATTTGGTGGTGGAAAATATTCCGCTGATTGGCGGATTTTTGGCGGAGGTCGTGAATGCGATTCAGGAACGGATGTAGGGGCTGGTGGATTGCGGCGGCTGTGATCGTTGCCGATCGCGTGACCAAGGCGCTTTCCTTTTCCCTGCCGGAACGCGGAGCCAGGCAATTGGTGCCGGGGATTCTGCAATTGCGCCGCGTGGAGAATTACGGGGCTGCGTTCGGCCTGTTTTCGGGAAGAATGATTTTTTTGGCTGCGCTGATTCTTGTGATTTCCGCACTTTTGATCTTCTTTCTGTTCCGCTTTCCCGATTGGTCAAAAACTGCGCGCGCGGGATTGTGGCTGGTGCTGGCCGGAGGCTTGAGCAATCTCTACGATCGATTCGCCTATGGATTTGTGGCGGATTTTCTGGAATTTTCCTTTATAAAGTTTCCGGTATTCAACTTGGCGGATATCGCCATTGTCGTGGGCTGCGGCTTGTTGCTGCTGGCCGTCACGGTGCTTGACGGTAGGAGGTCGCGCGATGCCTGAAAAGAAAACGTGGCTCTGTCGGGAACCCGGCGCGCGGTTGGATGTGTTTTTGTCCGCGAACGCGGAAGTCACCCGTTCCCGCGCGGGACAGTGGATTCGCGAGGGACATGCCCGCGTCAACGGGCTTTCCGCGACCAAGACCGGGCAGGCCCTGCGCGAGGGCGATTGCGTGGAATTGGAAATTCCCGATACGCGTCCGGCGCATGTGGAGGCACAGGAAATACATATCGATATTCTCTATCAGGATGAAGATTTGGCCGTGGTCTATAAGCCCTCGGGCATGGTGGTGCATCCGGCCGCGGGAAATCCGGATGGAACGCTCGTCAACGCGCTTTTGCATTGTCTGGACAATCTCTCCGGAATCGGCGGCGAAATCCGGCCCGGGATCGTGCATCGCATTGACAAGGATACCTCCGGCATTCTGCTGGTGGCCAAGAACGATTTCAGCCATCTCGCGTTGAGCGAGCAGATTCGCCTGCACACCGTTGAGCGCGCTTACATGGCCATCGTGCAGGGAGGATTCAAACAGCCGGAGGGCGATGTTACCGGCGCGATCGGGCGGCATCCGGTGGATCGCAAGAAGATGGCCATCCGCCCGGACGGACGCGAGGCGAAAACCCATTGGATCGTGCGGGAACCGCTGCGGATGTCGAGCCTGATCGAGGCGCGCCTGACAACCGGCCGCACGCATCAGATTCGCGTGCACATGGCGTCCATCGGGCATCCGGTTTTGGGGGACCCGGTTTACGGGCCGAAAAAGCCGCCCTTTCCCGTGGAGGGCGGCCAACTGCTGCACGCGTTTCGCCTCGGGTTCGAGCACCCGCGCACGGGAGAGCATCTGTGCTTCGAGGCGCCTCCGGAGAAGCGGTTTACGGATTGGCTGGAGCGTCTGCGCCTGCGCTGACGGGCTGCGGCGGCTTGCGAATCGCCGCTTTGCGTCGGTGGTCGGCCTTTGAGAAAGCTCCGCGCCCTGTTTTTCAAAAACAATAAAGAAATTCCCGCAAGCGCGGCTTCTGGAGAGGTCGCGCTTGCGGGAACAAGTTTTTGGGGCGGACGCCGCAATCGGAGGATCCGCCCTTTCATTTGGGGGATTATTCGGCGTCGGTGGGGGTAAAGACCGGGACAAATCCGCGTTCGATGATCAGGTCATAGACCTTCTGGGTATACACGCACTCTTCCAGCACCTTGACAAAGTCCGCTTCCGCGTCTTCGGGCCGCACCGCGAACACGTTGACATAGGACTGTCCCGCGAGGCTGTCGGCGGTTTCAGCATAGACCGCGTCGGTGTTGGGATTGAGCTCGGCAAGCGCGGCGTTATTGCCGTTGATCACGGCGAAGGCCACGTCGCTGCGCAAACCGGGAATCAATTCGGCGTTGGCTTCGTAGAACTCGAGATTCAGCGGATTGAGATCGCCCACGATATCTTCCTTGGTGACGATGCTGTCCAGTCCGGTTCCCTCGGGAACGGAGATCAGTCCGGCGTCGGCCAGGAGCAGGAACGCGCGCGTCAGATTGGTCGGATCGTTGGGCACGGCGATGCTGTCGCCCTCGGCGATGTCGTCAAGGCTCTCCTTGGTGCCGGGGTAGATGCCCATGGGCTCGAAGTGCGTGGGGATGACGAGGGTGAGCTGCTCATCTTCCGGAACGGAAGCGTTATATCCCTCGAGGTAGGGGATGTGCTGGAAGAAATTGATCATCACGTCGCCGCCCGCCACAGCCGGGTTTTCGGTGACATAGTCAGTGACCTCGATCAGATCCAGCTCATAGCCGGCGGCCGCCAGATCTTCCTCTACCAGGCGGACGATCTCCGCGTGCGGGCTGGGTGTGGCGATGACGGAGAGCGTCTGCGCCATGGCCGCGCCGGAGAAAACGAGCGCCAGCGCCAGGAAAAGGGAAAACAGCTTTTTCATGGGGATTCCTCCTTACAGAATTGTATCTCGTGGGGCAGCCGCCCCGGGGATATACGGGAAACGCGCAGCGAATCGCCGACCCTTGAAAGGCGCTCAACGAATGCGGTGATCCATCTTGCGCGTGAGGTATGAGCCGAGCATGGTGATGATCTGAACGAGAATGACCAACACGATGCTGGCGGCATACATGATGTCATACTGGCGCAGGTTGAGTCCCTTGGTGATCGCCAGCGCGCCCAATCCGCCGCCGCCCGCGGCGCTGGCCATGGCGGTGTAGGCGAGAATGGTCGTCATGCAGATGGCGAAGCCGTTGATCAGCGAAGGCAGGGCTTCGGGGATGAGCACCTTGCGGATGATCTGAAAGGTGGTCGAACCCATGGATTGCGCGGCTTCGATGATGCCGGAATCGACCTCGTTAAAGCTGCCCTCGACCATACGCGCCACATAGGGAAACGCGCTGACCGTCAAAGGAAAGATCACCGAGCGGGTACCAATGGCCTTTCCCATGACCACGCGGGTCACGGGAAAGAGCATAGCCAACAGGATAATAAAGGGAATCGAGCGCAGGAAATTGACGATCGCGCCGGTCACGGCATTGAACGTCGGCATGGGGCGTACGCCACCCTTGCGCGTGATCACGAGCATGACGCCCAGAGGAAGCCCCAGCGCGTAGGCGATCAGGGTGGAGGGAACGGTCATGTAGACCGTTTCTCCCAAAGCCGCCCAGAGGGTATCCCAATTCACGGCCATACCTCCTTTACAGTCAACCCTTCCGCACCCAGGAATTCCATGATTCTGGCGCGCGTTTCGGGGTTTTCAGGCATTTCGATGAGCATCTGTCCGTAGGGCTTTCCATTGATGCGGCGGATATTGGCCGAGAGAATGTTTACATTGACGTTGCAGGTTCTGACCAATCCCGCGATTACGGGCTGATTTTCCTTGCCGCCGTCAAAGACGATGCGCAGGGCCGGAACGGGCGGATGTTCTTCGTCCTCATTTTCCGGAAGGATGCCGAACAGGCGCTTTCCTGCTGCGGAGCGGGTATGGACAAATACGTCGTCCACCGACCCCTCTTCGGCGATCTTTCCGCCGTCCAAAATGGCGACGCGCGTGCAGACCTGGCGAATCACCGCCATCTCGTGCGTGATGATGACCACGGTAATTCCCAACCGCTCATTGATGTCCTTAAGCAGCGCGAGAATGGATTGCGTGGTCATGGGGTCAAGCGCGGAGGTCGCCTCGTCGCACAGAAGCACTTCCGGGTCGCTGGCCAACGCGCGCGCAATGGCCACGCGCTGCTTTTGGCCGCCGGAGAGCTGGGCGGGATAGGCGTCGATTTTGTCCTCCAGGCCGACGATCTGCAAAAGCTCGCGTACGCGCTTGTTGGCGCGCGCCTTGGGAACGCCCGCGATCTCCAGCGGATAGCGCACATTGCGGCCCACGGTCTTTTGCATGAGCAGGTTAAACTGCTGGAAGATCATGCTCACGCGGCGGCGCATCCGGATCAGATCTTTGCCGCGCATGGCGAGGATGTTTTCCCCGTCGATGAGGATTTGACCATCGGTCGGCGCGTCCAATCGGTTGATGCAGCGAATCAGCGTGGATTTTCCGGCGCCCGACATGCCGATGATGCCGTAAATCTCGCCCTTTTCAATCTTCAGGCTTACGCCGCCCAGGGCCACGACCTCGCCGCCCGGAACGGGATAGACCTTTTTCAGGTTGCGCAATTCAATTTGAGGATGGGCCGCAGCCTGCAACGTTTCAGGTTCCGCAATGGATGGAGACAATCGAACCGCCCTTTCTTTCCTTGCTCACATAGGTTGGCCGAGGAACAAAAAAACCGCCGTTTCGCGCGTTTGCGAAGCGGCGGAAATCGACATATCAACAGCGAATGCCGGCGGCAACACAAATTATGCGCACAGATGGCCCGAGCCTTTAGACATTCGCATAGCAAACCGCTTCATGGCTCCGACCTCCTCCGCACAAGCGTTCCCGCCCGTGTTTTGCATTATTATACCGCCTTAGATCAGAATTGTCAATGGTTTCTTTGAAAAGAGGGCCGAAAACGCAATTTTTCCCCGCAACACATTGCAAACGCTTTTCCCGGAGTGCATTTCGCTCTTAAAAAGTGCCGGGCGAGGGGGGATTACCGTTGATCTTCGGCAAGGATCAATTATCGGGTGATGCGGTGCTTGCACATTCCCGTTTTTCCGCATTCGGGACAGGTCAACCGCCGTCTTGTCAACGTATGATAACCCTTAACGTATTCCGCCATGGTCGGCACAAAGAGCGCCTTACAATTTGGGCATTGATAGTATCCCGCCCGGATTTCAAGCATGGCGGCGGCAGTTATCCCTGCAATCGCGGTTGCGACCGCCAGGAAAATCAGCGCGATCCGCGCGATGGTCGGCAGAATGAGATAAGAAGCCAGCAAAACGAGGGAACACACTGCGACGATTGTGATGCTCCCGCAAACAATGGATAAGCCCATGCGCCGCCTGTTTTCCTGATTTTCCTTGATTAGATCCATCATGTTTTCCTCCGCTTTTTTTCGGTAGTCGATTTCACAGACTTTTTCTCCCGAAAGCAGATCATTGACGCTGATTTCCAACAGGCCACACAGCGGAAGCAGGAGCGAAACCTCCGGAAGTCCCTTTCCACATTCCCATTTCGAAATGGTCTTATCGCTGATGGAGAGTGCGTCGGCAAGCTGCTTTTGGGTGAGATTGTGCGCCTTGCGCGTTTGGGCAATGAATTTGCCGATTTGGATTTGATCCATCGCCATCGCGTTTCCTCCTTTCGATCGGCATTATACGGAATTTTTGCGAAAAAGAACACACACGCAGCGTAGACTTTGGCGCATTCTACGCAGCGTAGACTTCTTCGGGCGGATTTGGGGAAGAATCCAGCTGCCTTTTTGAATCGCCGGAAGCATTTTAACAGAACAACGCATCCCGGTCAACCTTTGCAAAAGGACTTCTTTTTGGCCCGTCCCTTCGTAAACTGTAGGGGCAGGGAGGTGACGATTTGCTTCTGTCGGCTTTGCTTTTTGGAATCGGGTTGATCCTGATCATCAAGGGAGGAGATCTGTTTGTGGGCGCGGCCTCGTGGATCGGCGAGGTGGCGGGAATCCCCAAATTCGTGGTGGGCGCGACCATCGTCAGTCTGGCGACGACATTGCCGGAACTACTGGTTTCCTCCATGGCCGCCCTCAAGGGCAGCGTGGAGATGGCCGTGGGCAACGCGGTGGGATCGGTTACGGTCAATACGGGGCTGATCATGGGAATTTCCCTGCTTGTTTGCCCAATTGCGTTCGGGAACCTCTCCATGCAAATGAAAGCCCTGCTCATGTTGCTCTCCGGAGCAACGCTGGCGGCGTTTTCCGCGTCGGGCAGCTTGGAATTTGTTCCGTGCCTGATCCTTCTGATCCTTCTTGGAATGTTTGTGGTGGAAAATTTACTCTCCGGCCGGGAGGCCGATGCGGGAGCCGTGCGCGCCGATCGGCCGGATCGAAGGGAAATTATAAAGCATGTTGGGATGTTTCTCCTGGGAGCGGCGGGCATCGTATGGGGCGCTCAATTGATGGTAGACAGCGGCGCGCGGCTGGCGGAAAAATGGGGAATCTCCGAGGGAATCATCGGCGTGACGCTCATGGGCGTGGGAACATCGCTTCCGGAATTGGCCACAACCCTGTGCGCGCTCCGGCGCGGCGAGGCGGCGATTTCCGTGGGCAACATCATCGGCGCGAACACCATCGATCTCACGCTCATCTTGCCCGCCTGCGCCTTCCTTTCCGGACAGGCGCTGCCCATCGGCGAGCAGGCGCGGAGGCTGGATCTCCCGGCGATGACGCTCGTGCTGGTCGCGGCGGTGGTTCCCGCCGTCCTCAAAGGAAGGTTCCGCAGGCTTCAGGGCGCGGGAATGATATTGATGTATCTTTTGTATCTGGGGATTCTACTTTCCGGAAGGGCATAAAAAGTTGCCTTCATCTGCGCTTTGGCCGTTTGATAAAGGCAGAAAAGTCAAAGTAAACATACTTGTGTTCAAGAATGCCGGATTTCCCTGGAATTGTTGCTTCACGAGATTCAACAAAACCGAAGAGTCGGAATGCGAAACATTCCCGGGGGAGGATTCTTCCCGGAAGTCAGGATTTCGGCGATTTCGAAAAATAGCGGACATTCTCAGAACCTGCCATGCGTCCCATTTTTTCGAAAGATCGCTGCGGTGTCAGGCGTAGATAGTCTGTATGCTGGTTTTGGCCAGCAGCGCGCGAATTTCCGGAGAGAGATCCGTATCCGAAATGAGAACGTCGATGTCATTGATGGAGCAAATCGATACGAAGGCGCTCTGGGAGAATTTTTCGTGATCCGCCATGACGACGTGTTTACTCGCGGCAGCAAGGACGCCCCGCATCAGGCCGACTTCGTGGGGACTGGAAATATAACAGCCCGTCTGCGCATCTACGCTGTCGCAACTGAGAAAGACCGTGTTCACGCGCAGTTTGTTGATGAAGTCCTCCGCCGCATAGCCGCAGGAGAAGGGCATTCCATAGACCGCGCGAACCTCTCCGCCGGCAATCATCACGCTTACGCCTTCACAGCGATATAGCTCGCCGGCGATGAAGAAGTCGTTGGTCACAACCTTGAGTTCACGCATTTCCCGCAGATGCTTGACCATCTCGCGGGTGGTACGTCCGGCACACAGGAAAATTGTATCCCCCGGCTGAATGAGTTTGGCGGCTTCGGCGGCGATGCGCTGCTTGGCAAGCAGGGCGCCGCTGGAAGCGGGCACGCCCGTTTCAAAAGATGTCGCGGATTTTTCCGTCTGCGATCCCGCGATGCTGGTCGCGCCGCCGCGCACGAAATGTATTTTTCCCCGGCTGTAAAGCTCGTTGAGATCGCGGCGAATGGTCGGCTTGGAAACGCCGACGTACGCCACCAGTGCGTCAATGCTGGCGAAACGGCACGAATTGATATATTCCTCAATCTTGACAAGTCTTTCTTCTTTGATCATACTCACTCACACTTATTCTTTTTTCGCGCCGAGCCTCCCAAAGGGAATGCGACGCGTAGGGCGATCGGCCAAACGAGCGCCTGGAAAAGGCCGGCAGCACGCCCATGCCGCCGGCCCTTCCGAGTTTAATACTCCATCTGACGATAGTATCTCCGGATGGTGAGGGGATGGTTGCGCTCCTTTTCCAGATGACAGGAGAGGCGTTCGGTCAACGCGTAGAGGACCAGCGGCGAAACGATCTTGCGGAAATAGGCATCCGAAAACGGAAGCGCAATTTCCTTGGTATCGAAGACGTTGATCACGTCCGTTATCTTGCCGGCAAAGCGCATCACGCGGTCCATCAGCGGTCGTGTCTCGTCTTCTCCATAGAGCATCAGGATACTGGTCCCTTTCTCGACCAATTCGAGCGTTCCGTGGAAGAACTCGGCGGCGTGGATGGATTTGGTCTTGATCCATTGCATCTCTTCGAGGATGCACATCGCGTAGTCATATGCTTCGCCCCAGAGCATACCGGAACCCACGACCATGTGGTATTCTTCGTCCTTGAGGCGCGCGGCCATCTCGCGGCAGCGATCCTCATACTGTTCCTTGGCGCGCACCAGATAGGGGGTAATGCGGCCGTATTCCTCCATGAAGCGATCATATTGCGCAAATTCGCCGCTATTTTTCATAAAGCGCGAAAGCAACGTAATCATGAACGTGTAGATCGCTTCGCACAGATGATCGTCCTCGGCAAAGCTGCAAACCTTGTAGTCCGCGTATTCGCAGATGGGCGTATTGTCGTTGGAAACGTAGACAATCGTGCGCGCGCCCGCCTCTTTGCAGAACTTCGCGGCCTCAACGATTTCCTTAGTATTGCCGGAACGGGAAGAGAAGATACA
>DVMU01000197.1 GCA_018714825.1 Candidatus Pullichristensenella excrementigallinarum | reverse complement strand
TTTTTGTTGATTGGAGGCCTGTTTTCCGGAATGTTTCGCCTTTTCGGATGGCTGTTTCACTGCGTATTGGGAGTCCTTGGCGGCCTGTTCACACTGATTTTGTCCATTGGATTTGTCCTTGGGGGGATTGCCCTGTGCGCGACCGTTTTGGGCGCGATCTTCGGGGTGCCACTTGTGCTCCTTGGCGGCGCAATGATCTTTGGCTGCGCACGCCTCTAAATCTTTTTCTTAAAGAAGCGTCGTCTGCATATCATGAAAAATTCAACACGCTCATGAAAATCCGCGGATTTTGCGGGCGATTTCCTGACCGGAAGAATTGTTCTTTTCTGCGCTTGTGATTCAGGAAAAACGAGCACGACGTACGCGCGCCATGCTCGTCTTGGAAAGGTCCTTCTCCGCAGAGCCTTTTCGGCAGTCTGTGCGTCGTGCCAATACGACACGACACGATCGTTTTTCCCAGAGGTCCATGGCAAGGGAATCTGGCAAAAGCGATTGGATGCCCTAATCCCCTATATTTCCAGATGTTTCACGACCGGAAGTAGCGCGGCCCCGATTGCCGCGCCGTTCTCTCCCAAATGACTGAGCGAATACATACTTGTCCATCGCCGGGAAAATGAATCGATTCGCGCGCATTTTTCTCCGAGTTCATCAAAACTCGCGGCAATATAGGGCGTGATCTCGCCTCCAATAATTACGGGCAGATCGAGTATAATCGCGATGTTGGTCACGCCGATGGCCAGATACTCCAAATAGCTTTCCCAGATCGCCGCAAGGCGCGCATCGCCGTTTTTCTTTTCGAAAAAGGCGGAAATTCCCCCTTCGCATTCCTGATAGAGCAATGTTGTGGAGCAATAGCAATCCAAGCAACCGTGCCGGCCGCACAGACATTTTCGTCCATTGGGCACAACAATTTGATGTCCGAATTCTCCCGCCAAACCGTTAATTCCATGCACAATGGTTCGATTGCGAATGATCGCGCCCCCTACTCCCTTGGAAACCGAAAGATATGCGGCGTCTTGAATATCCTCTCGCATCCAGATTTCGGCAAAGCCCGCGGAGTTTGCATCGTTTTCCACGAAGACCGGGAGGCCAAAGACATTCTCCAATTTCTGATAGTTGTACTCTTTGAGATGTAAAAGCCAGGAGTCGAGCTTGCCCGTCTGATGAAATACGGGACCAGGAATCGCGATTCCCACGCCTAGAATGCGCTTTTTGGAAAGATGGTTTTTTGCCAGGAGGCTTTCCAGCCGCGCATTGACGGTCTCCCAATATGCATCGCTATCCTCAAAGCGAAGAAACGCATTGTATTGATCGATAATCGCGCACTTCATGTCCATGATCAAAATGCGATGGTGCGTCTGCGAGACATCTATGCCGACCGACAGATATGCATCGTATCGGAAACACACCAAGTTGGGAATGCGGCCTCCTGTAGAAGACTGCGCGGAAGTCTGATAATAGATCAGCCCATCCTCTTCCAGCATCTGAACCAGGAAATTGACTGTCGGCAAACTCAGCCGCAATTTTGCGCTTAGTTCCTGTCGCGTCAGCGCGCCCATTGTATACAGCAATTTGGTCAGCTTGCGCCGGTTCTCTACCCGAACCGATGCATTGTTGATCCCTCGTTCTGAAAAAGACATGTGTCCGCATCTCCTCACAGCGTCCCACGGCCTGTTCTCTCCGCTATGCTCGCAGCAGAATCCCTTCCAAAGCCGTTGGAGGCAATCTCCTTGGGAACGCAAAATATACGCCCGCAACGTCAGACGCTTGGGCGTGTTTCCAAAGGGAGAAAGCGCTGTTCCGAGCAATCCTTCCTATTTTTCAGGCGGAAATTCATGCCTGAAGGCAAGAGAAGGAACTGCCGAAAAGGCATCCAAAGCATTCGGAAACATACCCTCATTATAATGGAAAATCTGTAAAAAAGGAAGGGCTTGCAGAAAAACCCTTCCTTCTTCCGGATAGGTGTTCACAAAGGGAAATGAGGATTGCAGACCGGTTCCTCTTACATTTCGGCTCAAGCCGCTTCCAAAACAAGAAAACCTGTATCGCTCCCCGTTTTTCGCAAAGAATTGCGCATTTTCCCTTCGATCCGTTCTCTTTAATCGAGGAACATCTCGCCGACATTCTCGGCAGTTACAAGCACGGGAGGCATGAGCACCTCGGCCTCAACTTCCTCGCCCATCGCAGCTTTATAGAGTGTTTCGATTGCCGCGGCGCCTTCATCTTCGACATCGAAATAGACCGTTCCAGTCATCTCCCCGCTTTTGACTGCAGCGACGGCCTGCTCAACCGCATCGCTTCCATAGATCTTGATTTCCCCGGTCATCCCCGCAGAGTTTACGGCCTGCATCGCACCGATGGCCATGCTGTCATTCATGCAGACGATGGTATCGATATTCTTTCCAGTAGAAAGCCAGTTTTCCACTTTGGAGAGCGCCTCGTCCGTCGCCCAATTCGCGGAATCCTCAAACACCACATTGATGTTGGGATATTTTTCGAGAATTGCGGCATAGGATTCGGAGATAGAAACCTGCACAGAATTACCCAAGACGCCGATCAAAATGGCAATATCCCCCTCGCCGTTAAGCTCCTCACAGACATGTTCCATCACGATCAGGCCGATCGTAGGAAGATCCGGGCCGACATAAGAAGTCACCATGTCCTGCGCGCTGATGGCCTCGTGCAGCGTAATGGTGGGAACGCCCGCCTCCTTGAGCGCCAAGACACCTGCGGTGACGCCGTCAGCAGAAGTCGCCTGCAACAGTGCTCCGTCCATCTTGCCGGTCGCCAGCGCGTTGTCGATTTGGCTTACCTGTTTTGCCGGATCCTGATCTGCAGAGATCACAGTCAACGCAATTCCCTT
>DVMU01000196.1 GCA_018714825.1 Candidatus Pullichristensenella excrementigallinarum | reverse complement strand
CATATAATAAGTAAATTAGTTTATGGCAAATGCACGACAAAACGTGGCCATAAGGTAATGTGGGCACAAGCAGATGTAGAGTCATTTTGAATCATTGTCTGGCGTGGGAGGATCCCGACAGAAAACAAGCTGAGACTCCTGTGCGCCAATCGCCGAATCTAATAGGAGGGAACGACCATGCGGTTCAAAGAGAGAAAGCGAATGCTGGCGCTGCTGCTGGCGATTGTATTGGCGCTGGCATTGACGGGCTGCGGCACGCGCAGTCGGAACGAGGTTGCCGGGACTTCGGTCATTCTCGCCACATCCGGCGAACCCTATCACTTTTACGCGCTTTCCGACGAGGGCTGCGCGGGCGATGACAACCTGGTGCTGAGCAATGTATACGACTGCCTGACGTTTTTGGAGGCGGATGGATCCATATCGCCGGGGCTTGCAGAGAAGTGGACCATCTCGGAGGACGGACTGTGCTATACGTTCTATCTCCGGCAGGGTGTAAAGTTCCACAATGGATACGACTTTACCGCCGAAGACGTCAAATTTACGTTCGACAAGGGCGCGGTCGGCCCGCTGGGTTCGGCGCTTTTTGTGAACTTTAAAAGCTGCGAAATCGTGGACGACTATACCGTCAATATCTATCTGAGCGCGCCTTACGCGGGCTTTCTATTCGGCGTGGCCTCCCGGCTGGGGGGCATCTGCAGCAAGGCGTACTATGACGAAGTCGGCGATGAAGGCTATCTCGAGGCGCCCATCGGAACCGGACCCTATAAGTTCGTCGAGGCGCGCAGCGGCGAAAAGATCGTACTGGAGGCCAATGCCGATTACTGGAGAGGCGCGCCGGACATCCAGAAAGTGACCATACAGATCGTGCCGGATGTCTCCACCCAGCTCATCGGGCTGGAGTGCGGCGACTACGACGTGGTGCGCAATCCCTCGATCGACAGCTGCGTGCGGCTGAATGGCAACAGCGAGTTGGCGTGGGATTACACGGATTCTACCGGACGAATCACGTTATATCTGGCGGCGTGGGGAGGCCGCATCGGCGAGGACAAGAACTTCCGCAAGGCCGTACAGTGCGGCATCAATAAGGAAGAGATAAACGTGGGCACGAACAGCGGCTATGCCACGATACTGGATATCGATATGTGCCCGATGTATGACGGCTATCCCACGGAGGGCATCGTGACCGTGGACTACGATCCCGAACAGGCGCGGGAGTATCTGGCGGCGTCCTCATATGACGGCCGGACGTTTGAGATACTCTGCCAGAGCGGCACGACCTTCGAAATCGCGGCCAAGATATTGCAATCGCAGCTTATGGATATCGGCATTGCCACCGATGTCATCGCGGTGGACAACACCACATATACCGAGTTGGAACTCAGCGGCAATTTCGACGCGGTCATCCGCGAGCAGCTCAGCTCCATGGTGGATGCCGACGGCGCCTCCACATACTTCAATACCACGCCCGGCTTTGCCTATACCCGCAACTGCATGTACCCGCTGGCCGAAGAGATCTATCCGCTGTTCGAAAAAGGGCGCGAAGTGCAGGGAGAGGAGCGCATACCGTATTACACGCAGGCCTGCAACATAATCACCGAGGAGGCCTATCTCGTGCCGCTCTACAACGGCATCATCACCGTGGCCTACAATGCCGATCTCCAGGGAGTGGAAGCTCATTGCCTGGGCACATACAACTTTTTTCACTGGAGTTGGAAATAAGACCGGTCGGCACGCTGCGTCGGAAAACGGTCGCCCATGCGGCGGGCAAAGGAGGAACGTATGTATCTTGTGAAATACTCGGTCAAGCGTCTAATGATGCTGATACCGGTTATCCTGGGAGTAACGCTGATTCTCTACTTCGTCATGGCCCTGGCGCCGGGCAATCCGGCGCGGCAGATTCTGGGCGCAAATGCGTCGGATGAGCAGATGGCCGCGCTGGAGGCGGAGATGGGGCTGGATCAGCCGATCATCGTGCAGTACGCCCGGTATATACTGCGCGCGGTACAGCTCGATTTCGGCACTTCCTGGATCAACGGGAACGATGTGTTGACAACATTTCTTTCAAAGCTGCCCAACACGCTGCTGGTAGCGCTGGTTGCCACGCTGTGGGCCATCGCGCTGGGCATACCGATCGGGATCTACTCTGCCGTGAAGCAGTACAGCCTGTTCGATTACGGCAGCATGATCGTGGCGATGCTGTTGTTCTCTCTGCCCGCATTCTGGATGGGTATTTTGAGCCAGATCCTGTTTTGCGTGGTGCTCAGGTGGTTGCCGGCAACCGGTATCGGCGACTGGCGGCATCTGATTTTGCCGGCGCTGATCCTCGGCGCCAACACGCTGGCGGCCATGATTCGCATGAGCCGCACCAGTATGCTGGACGTGTTGAAGCAGGATTATATCCGCACGGCGCGGGCAAAGGGCGCGTCAAAGCGCCGCGCGGTACTCAAGCACGCGGTCGGCAACAGCATGATTCCGGTAATTACGCAGATCGGCATCAGCTTTGCAGGCTGTATCGGAGGCGCGGTGGTGACGGAAACGGTCTTCACGATACCAGGCATAGGCGCGATGCTGATCAACGCCGTCAAGGCCCGCGATATCCCCGTGGTCATGGGTTCGGTCATATTCATCGCGATCATCGTGGGCGTAATCAACCTGATTGTGGATTTGATCTGCGCGAAAGTGGACCCGCGGATCGATCTGGCGGCGTAGAGGGGAGGCGAAGCAGTTGGCGATTCGGAGAAAGCAACGCGCCCTGGAGCGCAGCACCTGGCAGCTGATCGCCTTTCGGTTCAGCAAGAATCGGTTGGCCATGGCCGGGGTGATCGTGTTGGCGCTGATGATCCTGGCAATACTGTTGGCCCCGCTGTACATGCCCTACGACGAGATGATTCGGCAGGACGTGTTCAACAAGCTGCAGCCGCCCAGCGCGCAGCATCTGTTGGGGACGGACGAACTGGGTCGGGATCTGCTGGCGCGCGTTTTGTACGGCGGACGGATATCGTTGTTCGGCGGCATGGTAACGATCGCGATTGCGTTTGTCGCGGGCTGCATAATTGGGGGCGCAGCGGGATATTTCGGCGGCAAGGTGGACACCGTGCTGATGCGCATAATCGACATGCTTATGGCGATTCCGCCGGTGTTGCTGGCCATGGCCATTCTCACGGCCCTTGGAAACGGCCTGTTCAACCTGATAATATCGCTGGCGATCAGCCAGATACCGCGCTTTGCGCGCGTGGTGCGATCGGCGGTATTGACGCTTCGGGGTTTGGAATATGTGGACGCCGCCCGCTGCTACGGCTGCAGTTCGCTCAAGATCATTCTCCGGCACATACTCCCCAACGGCATTGGGCCGATCGTGGTGTCCGCCACGCTGACCTTGGGCCAGATCATACTGAGCATATCCTCGATGGGGTTCCTGGGGCTGGGCGTGGCGTCGCCGACGCCGGAATGGGGCACCATCATATCGGAAAACAAGCTGAACCTCCGCTACTGCCCCTATCTGGGGCTGGCGCCGGGCATCTGCATCTGCCTGGCCGTCATGGCGGTAAACTTTATCGGAGATGGTCTGCGGGACGCCTTTGACCCCAAGACGAAGAATTGAGAGGGATCCGGATGGCACAGGATATACAGTCAAATTCGGAGAAGTTTTTGCTGGATATACGCGACCTGCATGTGCAGTACCACACGGATGACGCCGTCGTATGCGCCCTGAACGGGTTCAACCTGCAGGTTCGGCGCGGCGAAAAGTTGGGACTGGTGGGGGAGACAGGTGCGGGAAAGACCACGATGGCCCTGTCGGTGCTCCGCCTCCTGCCGGAGAAGATCGGTAAAATTACGGCTGGGAGCATACTGTACGGCGAGGACGACCTGGTGGAACAGACCGAGGCGTTCATGCTCGGTCTGCGAGGCAGGCGAATCTCGATGATCTTTCAAGACGCGATGACGAGCCTGAACCCCATAGTTTCGGTGGGGGATCAGATCATGGAGGTTCTCGACCTCCATGCTCCCGGCATGTCGCGGCATGAAAAGAGCGAGCGCGTGGATCGGATCCTGACCATGGTGGGCATTCCTCCCGCGCGCAAGGCGGAGTTTCCGTATCAGTTTTCCGGCGGCATGAAACAGCGCATCGTGATTGCAATGGCGCTGATCGCCGAGCCGGAGCTGCTGCTGGCGGACGAGCCGACCACGGCGCTGGACGTAACCATTCAGGCGCAGATTCTGGATATGATGGGTCGACTCAAGGAGCAGTTCAATACCGCCGTGGTGCTCATCACGCATGACTTGGGCGTAGTCGCCGAATTCTGCGATCGTGTGGCGGTGGTGTATGCAGGCAAGGTCGTGGAGGAGGGCACGGTGGAGCAGGTCTTTGGCCGGGCGCGGAACCACCCGTACACGGTGGGGCTTTTGAACTGCATACCGGATCTGGAAAGCACGGCCGCGCGGCTGATTCCCATCCCCGGGCAGATGGTCGATCCCACTCGTCTGCCGCCCGGATGCGCGTTTGCGGATCGATGCGCGCACTGTATGGACGTATGCAGACGGGAACCGCCCGAAATGAATGAGCGGGACGGACACCGGATATTGTGTCACCTCTTTAAAGAGAGGGAGGGTTGATGATGGCGACTCCGTTGGTAGAGACCGTTGGCCTCAATAAGTTCTTTAAGGCGCCCGGCGGCATGTTGCACGCCGTGGAGGACATTAATCTCAAGATCGAGGCCAACAAGACGCTGGGCGTAGTGGGGGAATCCGGCTGCGGCAAATCGACGCTGGGCAGGGCGATTCTTCGGCTCACGCCCGCCACATCCGGCCAGGTTCTCTTCGAAGGGAAGAACATACTGCAGTATGGCAAGTCTGCCATGAAGCGCGCGTATCGCGATATGCAGATGATCTTCCAGGATCCGTACAGTTCGCTGAACCCGAGGATGACCATATACAATCTGATAAGCGAGCCCATGCGCGAACTCTACGGACACTCGCTGCACCGGGCGGAAATGGACGAGCGCGTTCACCGGATCATGGAGCTGTGCGGACTGCCGCGCCGCCACGCCAACAGCTATCCCCACGAGTTGGACGGCGGACGCAGGCAGCGGGTGGGGCTGGCGCGCGCTATGGTCATTGACCCGAAGTTCATCGTGTGCGACGAGCCGGTATCCGCGCTGGACGTATCCATTCAGGCGCAGATTTTGAATCTTCTGATGGATCTGCAGGAGCAGCGCGGCCTATCCTACATGTTCATAACGCATGACCTGTGCGTGGTACGCCACATCAGCGACGATATAATGGTCATGTATATGGGCCAGGCAGTGGAATATGCCCGGAAGGACGAGTTGTTCCGGCATCCGCTGCATCCGTATACCAAGGCGCTGCTCTCGGCGATTCCCAGCACGAACCTCAGCCGCCGAAATCACGTCCGGCACATGCTCCAGGGCGAGGTGAGCTCGCCCATCGACCCGGAGCCGGGCTGCCGCTTTGCGCCGCGCTGCCCCCATGCGAGTGAGAAGTGCAAAGAGAAATACCGGCTCAGAGAAGTCGGACCGGGGCATTATGTCGCATGTACGATGTGCGATTGAGGGCAAGCGCTGCCGGGCTGTAACGGCTTGGAGCGCGATCGAACCCTCACGGTCCAATTCAATTTTCCAATAAAAGAGCGCCCGGCACATGCTGCCGGGCGCAGATTTTGCGCAAATCGCATCAGTTTTTCTGGCTCAGGCGCACCATGGTTTCCTCCAACAGACGGTAGACGGGAACCACGCTGCTGAGGTAAAGCGTTTCGTTTACCGAGTGCACGTCGTGGATTTCCGGACCGATCGAGATCATGTCCAGGTTTTCATTCAGGCGGGCAAACGTTCCGCACTCCAGCCCGGCGTGCAAATAGCTCAGTTTCAGTTCCTCGCCGGTCTGGTCGAAATACACCTGCCCCATCAGGGCTTGCAGTTCGGAATCCGGATCCGCCGGCCACGCGTCCGAAGACCGCGCCTGCGTCGCGCTGTAGCCGCACATCTGGGCCAGGCGCAATTGCTGCAGGCCGATCGTATTCAGCAGCGCCTCCTGAGAGCTGCGCGCAAAGAGCGAAGATGTGACTTCGTCCTCGTTTGCCCGGAACACGCCCAGATTGGACGAGCTCTCCACCAGCCCGTCGATCGTCTGCGACATGGTGTGAACGCCGTCGAACACCAGGGCCGCGAAGCTCACGATATTGGCAGCCTGCTCGCCGTCAAACACCGTCTGCGGCAATTCTGTTGGCTCGATGCTGATAGTCACGTCCGGATCCGACGCACTGTAAGCCGCGGCCAGCTCTGCGGTGCGCTGGGTCAGCAGTTCTTGCACGCGCTGCGCGTCCGCCTGATCCACAACCAGCAGCGCCTCGGCCTGATTGGGGATCGCGTTTGCCGAAGAACCGCTGTTGATGGAGTCCAGCTCGTAGGCAATGCCCTGCTCGCTCAGATACGCCAGCAATTGGCCCATGGCCTGTGCCGCGTTTATCTTGCCCGCGCCGATCATAAGGCCGGAATGGCCGCCCTGCATACCGCTCAGTTCAATCCGCAGCGCGGTATCCAGAGTGGGTTGCGTGCGCAGCGGCGACTGTTCGGCCTGTGTCCGCAGCCCCGCGGCGGTGGAGACGATGGCCTCGCCCAGGGTTTCCGCATCCAGATTGATCAGATAGCGCACGTCCGCGACCACCGAAGCATCAAGCCCCTGGATGCCGGTCATGCCGTCTTCCTCGTTGACGGTGATGATGCAGCGCATCGGGCCGTGCTGTTCGCCGTTACAGGCATAGTACATCAGGATCGAAAGGCCGATGCCGTCGTCCGCGCCCAGGCTGGTGCCGTCTGCGGTCAGCGTTTCCTCGGTGCGAATGATGGTGATGGGCGTATTCACTGAGTCGAAATCCGGATCGGTCGAAACCGCCACCATATCCATGTGCGCTTGCAGCGCCACGACCGGAGCGTCCTCGCAGCCCGGCGTCGCGGGCAGATCGAAGATCACATTGCCCACGGCATCCTGCCAGGCGTCAAAGCCCTGCGCCTGCGCCCATTCAAGCAAAAATGCACCGACCTTTTCCTCGTGGTGGGAAGGACGTGGGATGGCCGCGAGCTCCTCAAAATTTGCCAGGACTCCCTCCAAAACGTCGTCATCGGTAGCGGCAAATCCCTGCGTCGCGACGGCGCACAGCATACAAACCGCCATGAGCAACGCCAGCCATTTTTTTAACCTGCGCATAGAAACGCTCCTTTCTGCGGCAAAGGCCGCCTGTGTTCGTCGGTGTCCTCGGAGGGCCGTGTTGGATGCGAGATTGCTCGAAAAAGCCTCGCACGGCGCCCCACGATAGCTGATTTCAGTATAGCATAGCGCGGGATTTCTGTCTACTGCATAAAAGCCGCGCCTCCCAATCTCCCATGAGGGTTCTACATTTTCCAGAAATGGGCGCTGCGGATCTGCGGTTGTTTTGGGCTCTGCGAAGGCGGGTCCATATGGAATAAGCCTTTTGATCGGGAATGGACTGGATCCATCCGTGGGCGATCAAGCGCCAGGAGCGGGGGAGTGGAGGAATGCTGCCGCGCCATATCCGGATGCCTGTCGCATTGGTCATCCGCCCTGCCGCGTTTGCGCAGTGAAGTGGGGAGGGCGCAGGCGGCGACGATTTTGGGTTGCAAGACCTAAAAACAATCGAGTGCGGCGCGATGCCACGCTCGATTGTTCGGACTTTTCCGGATAAGGCTTTTCAAGGGCCCGCGCCGTCCATGGAATATCATTGGACGGCGCGGGAAGGACCCATTCTCGTTAATCTGCCTGCGCGAGGCGGTAAACCGCGTTTCCGGCCCACGCCGCACACAGCGCATACCGCCGATACGGCTCTACCGGCACGCTTGCATTGTACAGGATGACAATCTCTCCATCCTCGCGATCGAAGCTGCCTTCAAAATACTCCGCCACATCCGGCAGATCATCCATCCGATAGACCGGGAGCGCCGCGAGCACGCTTGCAAGCTGCCTCTCGGAACCATCCGCATCGATTGCAGTCACAGCAAACGCCGCCGCGAATGTTGCGCGCTCCGCTTCTTGCTGCAGCTCTTCCGCGGCCAGGCACACATGCAGCGAAGGAATCCATTCAGAAATTTCCATCTGTTCGTCTCCGTACCACAGATAGACTTCCACCTGGTAACCCTGCCGCAGCGTTTCGTCTTCCAGTTCCTCGGGAGTGATTCGCACTTCCAGACGCACGCTACTCAACTGCGCTTCTGTCAATTCGACATCCGGCAGGAGAGCGAGGTCTTCCGGGATTGCCTCTTCGCCTCTTGTGAACAGGTCAATCCTCTTGGCCATATCTCCCGTCAACAAATCCTCCATTCGCAGAAGCGCGCTTGCATCGCCATTGCGGAACTGGAGCCATTGTACTTCCTTTTCCTGCCACAGCCGTGCCAGCTGCAACCCCGTCAACAACAGACTCCTGCGCACGGTTTCCCCGTTCTCCTCCGGACGCGCGCATACCAGAAGCAGATGATCGTCCTCCTGTTCCTCTCCATAGAACACGGGCAAAAGCTCATATCCCTTGCGCAGATATTCGCCATCATACACGATATCCAGTTCGGAGAGTCCCCCACCGGTTCCCAGGTACTCGTCGTAGAGGATATTGCCGATTCGTTCCGTTTCCGAAAGCGCAAAATCCGTTTCGGTGGAAAGCTGCGCGGTTTGTGTCGGCGCTATCGTGATCGTAGGCTCAGGCGTGGCCTGCACGCAGGTGATTTGCACCGGCGCAACCTCCGCATAGTTCTGCGTCACATCCCGTCCTTCGTCTTCGCGTTCGATCTGCACTTCCGCATAGATCTTCCAATTTCCAACAGACGGCAAGGTCAAGTTCACCGACGTGGGCAGGGCGTCTATCGCCACCGGGCCGATGATATCCTTTCCATTGGTGGCCCAGAGTTGGATATCGGCAATTGCGTCGCCATTCGCCAGGGTCGCTGCACCGAGTTCCACGGGGATCGTTTCTCCGACCGCGCATTCATTCTCTTTCGCGATAATCGTCAGCGGCGCCTCTGCCTTGCGCACCAAGATAGTTGCTTCTTCCGCGACGATCACATAATCTTCCGTATGCTCAGGTGCGACCGTGGGCATTATGACATACTTGCCCGCCGTTTCCGGATAGAAGGTCAGACGATTGCCCGCATAGACGATCCTATCGTTGGGGATGTCGAACACATCGCCGTCCTTGAGCACGCTCAGAGTGACCAATCCATCCAACGCAAGCGTTTCATCCGCTGCGGTGTAGGTCACATAGGCGTTGCCCTGGCCGTAGTCGCCATCCTGCTGCTGCGCGGTCAGCTCGATGAGCGTCTGTCCCGGCTGCAGGACGATGATGCGCTTCGGCTCGGTTTGCTCGTAGCACTCGGACACGTCCGTTTCGTAATAGTAGACCTGCACTTCTGCACAGACGGTCCATGAGCCGCCCTTTGCATCCTCGGGCAGTTCAAGCATCACCTGATCGGGCAATTGGGGATTGGTGATGGTCTTGGGCTCTGTGGACTGATTGCTGTTGGTCGCATAGACCTTGATCGATGTGATCGCGTCGTCAGCCGCAAGATCGCCCGCACGGATCAACGAAACTTCCACTGTGTCGCCGGGCGCATATTGCGCTTGGGCATCCACCTCCAGAGCCACCGGGGCCGCCACCGGGGTAATCGTCAGTTTCACCGGCTCCGCGCCCTCAAGTACGATGCCTTCGACGCCGTCTTTCAGCTTGGGCGTCACGACGAACTCTCCAACATAGTAAGGTATAAACTTGAAGCCACTAGTACCAGCGTAATCGTACAAAACGTACACGATTTTGCCCAGATCCGAATTGTTAAGAGCAAACGGCTCGCCGTTCCGAGTGATCTCCTGATCCAGAACTTCCTCGAGTTTAATCGCTTCGGAAGTCGTCGCCTTCCATGCAATATCGGCTTTCCCCTCAATCGCCTCGATATAATTCGCGTCATGCACCTCCGCGGTCAGGGAAATCACGAGCTTCTCCTTCACGAGGAATTCGGCTGCAGCGACCGGCTCGTAGCACTCGGTTACGTCCAATCCACCCTCCGCAGAAATCCGCACTTCGGCGTGGACAGTCCAGTCTCCCACGTTTGCGTCTGCAGGCAGGCGCAATTTCACCGTGCCGGGCAGGGTTCCCGCAAACTCCTCGCGCTGGGTGCTTTGCGTTCCGTTGGTGGCCCAAACCTCAATGCCGGTGATCGTATCGGTGTCAGCCAGCGTCGGCGCGCCAAGGTTCACGGTTATGGTTTGGCCGATCCGGTATGCGTTTTCCGCCGTATGGATTTCCAGCGGCGCCTCTGCCTTGCGCACCGTGACGGTCGATTCTTCCGCGAGGATCGCATATTCTTCCGCATGTTCGGGAGCGATCGCGGGGGTTACGGCATACACACCCGCCGTTTCCGGATAGAAGGTCAGCCGGTTGCCCGCATAGACAATCCTGTCGCTGGGGATGTCGAACACATCGCTATCCTTGAGCACGCTCAGAACGACCAATCCGTCCAACGTAAGCGTTTCGTCCGCTGCGGTGTAGGTCACATAGGCGTTGCCCTGGCCGTAGTCGCCGTCCTGCTGCTGTGCGGTCAGCTCAATGAGCGTCTGTCCCGTCTTTATGACGGTGATGTATGCCGACGCAACGTCCTCGTAGTAACCTGCATAATCATAATCAGTGTTGCCCGCATAGAAGACCTTTAATTCAGCTTGGACCGTCCACAGGCCCTCCGCTGCGTCGTCAGGCAATGTAAGCGTCACGGTTTCGGGCAACTGCGGGTCGTTGATCTCCGTCTCAATGACCTGGTCGCCGTTGGTCGCATAGACCCTGATGTATGCAACTTCATCGCCATACGCCAGTTCGCCTGCCTCCGTAAGATACACAGAGACCTCGTCGCCGGGCTGATAGGTGCCGCTTGCCTGCATGGCCACAGGGCTGGGAACCTGGAGGAATCGAATTGTAACCGGGTCCGCGATCAGGATATAGCCTGTGACATCCTCTTTCAACCTGGGCGTGACGACAAACTCTCCCACCGTGTATGTTTCGAAAAGGACATACCCGAAACCATAATAGATATTGTCAGAAGCATTGTCTAGGACATATGGCGCGCCGTTTCGGGTGATTTCCAGCTCAACATTTTGCATGTTGAAATCCGTATCGCCTATCGGTTCAAAACGGACGGATGCGGAGTAATAGTCCATATAATCGCCATCAGTGAGATCCTGTGCCTCCAGATAGATGACCTGGCTATCTGCATCCGAAACGACGGCGAACTTCACCGGGGTGAAATCCTCTACGCAGGCGCCATATGCGCCCAGATCGGATTCGATCTCCAGCGTCCACGCGACATTTTCCTGCGCTTCGGCGGGCAGCTGGAAGGATACCGGTGCGATGGCATCATCGGCCGAGAAGGGCCCTTCAACCGTTTGATACACGCGCGTGCCGTTGGGTGCAACCAGCGCGACCTCAATCGAGAGGATCTTTTCTGCGATCTGTGCACTGCCTGCATTCCATTCCAGGTTTACCTGTACCGGATCACCGGGCAGATAGCGATCCCCAATCTGCGCGCGCAACGGGAACGGCTGCCGGTCAAGCGTCAGAGTCTGCGCCGCAACGTCGAACAAGTAGCTATCCTCCGCGCCGTCCTTCAGACGCGGCATCAGAACAAACGTGCCGCTGCGCCGGATTTCGAGGGAGACTTCACCCTCGCCATAGGAAAGCACAAACTGCTCCCCGTCGATCGGAACTGTCTGGCCATTTTCGGTGATCTCGAGCGCAAGGATTTCCTGCAATTCCGATGCGGAAAGCGCGAGATCGCTTCTCCAGCGCACGGTCGCAGGCGCGGTTCCGCTTCCGTCGGATTCGTAAGTCAGATGGAGAATTTGCAGATCGTTCGGGACAATTTTAAACTGCAGCGGTTCCACAGCCTCGTAACAATCGGAGACGTCGTAATCCGTGCCCTTGCGCACAACCCGCACTTCAGCTTGCACCGTCCAATCGCCCATCGACACGTCTTCGGGTAAGGGATATACCAGAGTTTCGGGCAAATCGGCTTCTGTAAACGTCTGCTCTTCCAGGATGGATTCTCCGTTGGTCACCCGGATCGTAACCGACCGGATTTCGTCGGAAAGTGTATCGCTGAATGGATCGACAAAAACGCCGATCTTTTCAAGAGATATCGTCAGTTCATCTCCTGGCTGATAGAGATTCGCGTTGGACTGCAGCTCCAACGGAGCGGCGGCCGGGGACACAGTAAACGTCACGGCATCCTCGATCAGATAATACCCTTTTTCCTCCCAACCTTCCTTGAGCCTGGGCGTCACGACAAATTCGCCTGCCGTCAGCGCGGCAAACTCTATCCAACCTTCCAGCTGGCCATAGACCACGAATCCGTTGGTTCCATCCGGGACAAACGGCACTCCGTTGCGCGTGATTTCCAGTTCAATAAGATCCTCCTCCGCACATCCAACGGGGCCGTCCTCTATGATGAAAGCACTGTTTAAATAGGCCCCATTCTGCAGGAGATAAGTTCCTTCATTGACAGTCGTCGCCAGATAGACCTGCTGGCCAACTTCAATACTATATCCGAAATCGAAGTTATGGTATTGATAAGTTACATCCCGGCCATCCTGGTCTGCGATTTTGCATTCGAGAGAGAGGTCCCATATACCCAGTGCCGCGTCCGCGGGCAGTTGCAATACGGCTTCTCCGGGCAGGCTGGGGTTACTCAGATTCACAGAGGCTTCCTGCTGTCCGTTCGTCGCCCGAATCGTGAGCTCCGAGATATGGTGCGTTTCCTGCAATTCCGAGGACGCCTCGATGCCGATCGTGACATCATCACCGGGCAAATAGTGCTGCAAGTAGTCATAATCGATTTGCAGCGGGAAGTCATACAATTCTGCTTCAACATACACGGTACGGTCATTTGGGTCTTCAGGCAGCAGCCTGTATTGATCTTCCTGCTCTTCCAAAACATGCAGGAACGGAGCCATTACGAAAACACCCTCGTGGTTGATGGTGACATCAATCCAGGTATCCCCGTAGGAGGCCGAGGCATCTTCTCCGTCAATCTCGACATTTTCGCCGCTATCGTAGTCGATGACACGGATTTGGAGCAGATCCGCCAGATCCATCGCGTTTTCTCCGGAAATCTGCACGTCGTATCGAACTGTGAGCGGCCAATAGCCGGAAACCCATTCGGATTCCGGAGTGACCTGAATGATGGTGATCGTATCATCAAGCAATTCAAATTCTTCCGTAGAGCCAAGATAGTTCTCGCTCGCATCGTAGCCCGAATCCGCCCGCCTGACGATCGGTTTGGCAGAGATCTCCCATTTGCCCAACGGCGCGTCCTGCGGAAGCTCGATCTCAAACGATACCATATCGGATGCGCTGAATTCGTCTGCCAAAATCACTTTCTCAATTTCCGTCGTGCCGTTGGTCAGCAGGACCTGAATCGATTGAAGGACATCGCCATATTTGGCATATGTATCCTCGAAAAGGGAGGAATTGATTGTGACCGCCATCGGTACCGTTTCGCCGGCATAGCAAGCGCTGGAGGGCAGAGCTATCTCTACG
>DVMU01000195.1 GCA_018714825.1 Candidatus Pullichristensenella excrementigallinarum | reverse complement strand
TGATCGAGCAGAACGAGCTGGGCAATTCGAATGAACCTGTGGAAGGAGAAGAAGGCGAACAGGAGCAGGAAGAACCTGTCGAGGGCGAGCTTCCTTCGGAAGAACTGGTCGAGCAGAATGAGCTGGAGCCTGTCGAAGGAGCGGAAGGCGAGCAGGGAACCGAAGGCGAGGAGCCTGCGGGAGAAAATCCGCAGGAGACGGCCACTCCAAGCTTGATGCTGATGCAGCAGGCGCCGTTGCTTACGTCCGGCAATGGAAATCCCATCACCATCACGCCCAGAAGCATGACGGTCTATGTGGGCGATCCCGTGGAGTGGAACGTCTCCCTGGATTCGCAATGCTTCCTGGATTCCACGATTCCGACGCCTGCCGTATATGGAGACGCGATTGCGCTCAATGAAGAGGGAACCGGCTATGTGGCGGTTGCGCCCGGCGTGGCGACGGTTACATATCTCAAATTCGATCTGTCGGATCAGATACAGATCGCGACGATGACCATAGTGGTGCGCAAGGCCCCGCTGGAGACCATCGAATTGTCCGAGACGGAACTCCATCTCAATGTCGGAGACGTGCGGGAGCTGACGTATTCGCTGGATACGCGCGTGGAAGATCCGCAGGTGCGCTATACCACGGACAAGCCCGACGAAGTGGTCCGCGTGGAGCAGGACGGAACCCTGACCGCGCTGGGCGTGGGCAGCGCGACGGTGACCGTGACCTTTACCGATTGGAATAACGAGGAAAAGAGCGCGACGTGCGCGGTGACGGTGGATCAGTACCCCACCGGACTTGCGCTGGCGGAGGGCGTATCGGAAAACATCCTTCTGGCGGTGGGCGGCGAGGCCCAGCTGGCCGTGACGCCGGCATTCCCCGAGGGAGTTCCCGTGGATACGCCGGCAGAAATCACCTGGACCAGCGATAACGAAGAAGTTGCTACCGTGGATCAGAGCGGTAAGGTGACCGCCGTTGCCGTGGGCACGGCGACCATCGCCGCGACCACGATCAACGACCACAAGGTGGAAGTCAAGGTAGTTGTTGGATCCCTGGAGATCGAACGGCCTGAAGGACCGAACATCCTGTTGGTCGGCGAGACTGTGCAGCTGGAAGCGGTGACCAAACCGGAAGGACTCACTGCGGTGTGGCGTTCTTCGGATGAACAGGTCGCTTCTGTGGATGCAAGCGGACTTGTGACCGCGCTGCAGTCCGGCACGGTGACGATTACGGCTTATGCCAATGAGGAGAACAGCGCGGTATCCAATCAGATCCGCCTGATCATTTCCCCGCTGGAGCCGGGCGAGGGACTTTCGCGCAATTTGACCTTGGCAGCAGGCGGGCAGACCAAGCAGCTCTCGCTCAAGGAACTCCCCGAGGAGTTTGCTGGCGCGACGATCAGCTGGCTCAGCTCCAACCCCGAAGTGGCGGATGTGTCGCAGGACGGCCTGCTGACCAGCGGCAATGCCGGAATGGCCACGGTGTCGGCGACAGTGCCCTATGAGGGAGAATCCTATTCCCTGGATTTTGAAGTTACGGTCATCTCGCTGGGGATTTCCGCGCCGGAGGCGGCGACAACGGTCGCGCGCGGCGGGAGCCTGCAGCTGAGCGCCGATACGTTGCCCGACGCGTATAAAGCGCAGTGGACTTCTTCGGACGAGACCAAGGCTACAGTGGATGAAAACGGCCTGGTTACCGGCGTTGCCTTGGGCGATGTCGTGATCAAGGCCTCGATTACGGTGGATGGAGTGGCGGTAAACGCGGAATATCCGCTTACCGTGAACGCGCCCGCAGAGGCCATCGCCATCAGCGGCGCGGAATTTGACGAGAACAATAAAATTGAGCTTTACTCCGGGCAGAAGCTGACGCTGAGCTTTGCCCTGACGCCGGAGGATTCGACCGACGCGGCGGAATGGACCTGGGAAGAAATGCTCGGGGTCAAGGTCGAACTGAGCGAGGACAAGAGGACGGCTACACTCTCCGCTGAGACCGATGCGGAGGATGGCGCCATGCTCATCGAGGACGGCACCGAATTTGTGCTCACCGCAAAGGCCGGGCAGATTGCCGAATCCCGCACCATCGTCTTCCGCCAGGCGATCTCCATTGTGGAAATCACCGGGGACGGGGTTGAGGTCAACGAGGAAACGGGCGAGCGCTCTCTGCGCCTGTATACCGCCCAGGATTCCACCGGCGGCGGCACCAGCGCGCAGCTGGGAGTCCATCTGTTGCCGGAAGGCGCGGCCATGTCCAATATCACCTGGTCGAGCATGGATGAGGGGATCGTGACGGTAGATGCGACGACCGGTCTTGCAAAGGCCGTGGCCTACGGCGAAACCGTCATCCGCGCGACGGCGGAAAACGGCGTGTACGGCGAGGTTCGCGTGGCGGTATACAACCGCGCGGAGTACGTCACGATCGATCCGACCTATGTGGTCATCGATCGCTATGACGACAATGTCTCCTACCAGATCAACGCCAGGACGTATCCCGACGGCTCCAACAAGCTGTTCTGGTCCAGTTCCAACGAATCGGTGGCAACCGTTGATTCGCAGGGGCGCGTGACGTGTGTGGGATCGGGATATTCGATCATTCGCGCGCGCACCTCGGATACCGATCCGGACGCGCCGGAAGCGATCAGCCTGGTAAAAGTGGTGCAGCATGTCAATGAGATTCGGCTGCATACCGATCCGTTCCCGGATATCAACGAAGTGGGCCTGACGGTGGCCATCAGCCAGGTCGTCTCTATGGGCATCACGCTGCTGCCCGAGACTGCGACCGATACCGGCTATACCATGGTTGCCGAGGATCCTTCGATCCTGATGGTTGCGGAAAACAAGATGATGGGCCTGAAGACCGGCCGCACGATGTTGACCATTACCGCCAACGACGCGAGCGACGGAAAGACCCGCAGCCGCTCCATCCTGGTGACGGTGGTCGCCAAGGGCCGTGGCGTGACGGCGATGAAGCTCAACAAGACTTCGATCGCGCTCTATGACGGGCAGAGCTACCGGCTCAAGGCAACGCTGCCGAGCAAGGCCAGCAACAAGGGCGTGCGCTTTTACAGCGAGGACGAGTCGATCTGCACCGTCAATCCCACCAACGGCACCGTGACCGCCACGGGCATCGGCGAGACGTATGTGCACTGCATCTCTTCCAGCGGCATCTATGTGTCCTGCAAGGTGAGCGTCGTGCCGCAGAAGGCGACTTCCGTTCGCTTCACCAATGCTTCCAGCGGCACCATGCGCGTGGGCGAGACCTATCAGCTGGAGGCCGAGTGCCTGCCCTCCACCATCACCTATGAGGAGGACAGGACCATTGCCAACTGGATCTCCAGCAAACCTTCGGTCGCGATTGTCAATGACGAAGGCCTGCTCTACTGCGTGAGCGCGGGTACGACCTATATCTACGCGCAGGCGACCAGCGGAAAGTACGCGTCGATCAAGGTCGTGGTCAAGGATCAGCCGGCCGCAAAGCTCAATCTGATCAATACATCGACCAATCCTGGCGGCGTGCTGTACGTCGGCGGCACTTATCGCATGGGCAGCGAACTGTTCCTGAGCAGCCCCCTGCCCGACGGAACCTACCGCGAAATCTACAACGACGGACTGGACGCTGTGTACTATGGCGCTGGCACATATGACACGTTCGGTGTGGATGACGGAATCCTCATGGCCAACGCGAAGAACTCGCGCATTGTCTGGGGAACGAGCAACAAAAAGATTGCTACCGTGGATTACGACACGGGCGTGATTACCTGCCTGCGCAGCGGAACCTTCGATGTACTCGCCTGCGCGCAGACGAATTTCAAGAAGATCTATCGCCTGCGGCTGACCGTTACGGTTCCCGATTCGTATGATTACGAGAATTCGCTGCGGTTGCTGGATGCGAATGGGGAAGAAGCCACGCAAGTCACCATGACGTATGCTTCCCCGGAATTGGCCACACATCAGCTCTCCTATGCGCTGGATTACTCCTATGCGCTGGAGGCGGAGTGGTTCTCGGAGGATCCCCGCGTGGCCACGGTGGATCAAACCGGATTGGTTACGGCGACCGGCATCGGGGAAACCACGGTCGGCGTGCTGGTGGGCGGATTTGATTACCGGGAGGTGCCGGTGCGCGTGGAGCGGCAGGACGGAACGGCCGATGTGACCTACCGTAACCTGACGATCACCATGTATCAGACGCCCGGACAGAGCGGCTATCTGGCGTTTATGAAGAACAGCAGCGCCTTGGTTCGCTCCGCGATCGCCGGGCAGGAAGTGGACGGCAACCGGTATGAGATGTCTTACTACACCAACTCCCAGATCAAGACCAAGGCAAACTTTGTCTCCGCGGTCAAAAACACGTTTGAGGGGAGCAAGGAAGGCGACGTGTCGGTCATTGTTCTGATGTCGCATGGAACCATCTTGAAGGACAATTACTATTGGTATTTGAGCGGAGGAGTCAACAAGAACTTCAAGTATGTCACCGGAGCGGACATCGTCAGCGCCATCCAGCAATATGTAAAGGGCCATGTGGTAGTTATCCTGCTCTCCTGCTATTCAGGAGCATCGACCCCCGCCTCCTCCCTCGCGGCGCGGATTCGCGCGCTGGATGCGTCCCTGACCGGTGAGAACAGCGTTTCGCTGATTACGTCAACCGATGGAATTACCGAGTCCGGTTACTTCAACTCTTCGGAGTACATTGCCTACGACTTCTTCAGCGTCGGCGTTGCGCGCTCGATCGCGAACAACCCCACGCTCACCGTGTCCGAGCTTGGCAGCTTGACCAAGAGCAATACGGCCGCGTTCCTCGCGGAGCATAAGGCGATTTACGGAACCTCGTCCATCGGGATGAATCCGAATCCGATTGTACAGCTGTTTATCTCCGACAAGGCAAAGGATTTGGTAGTCTTCTAAGGAATTTTGTAAAGGGAGGCGCCCGCTGCCGGGAACGGCAGCGGGCGTTCAGATTGTCGAAAAAGCCTTGTTCGTAGGGGATCCAAAAAATCGAGCGCGGCGGCATGTACGTCGCGCTCGGTTTTTTCCGAAGCCCAGGAAAAGCAATTCCTTTGGGCAGGAAAGCATCCGGAAAATCCAGAGATTTTCAGATTTCCGCAGGCCTCTTCCCCTTCCATGAAAATCCGTAGATTTTCATGGAGTGTGTCAAAGGATTTTGACGCGCAGACGCCCGCTGCCGTTTTCGGCAGCGGGCGAGTTGGTTTATCGTTCTGAAAGTGTGGAATCAGGCCTTGGATTCTTCCGGCATGAGATAGCGATCCATCCAGTCGGAAATTTCTTGCAGGCGCTTGATGCGGCTCTTGGGGCGACCGGTGCGCGAGAGATCGTGATTCTCGTTGTAGAACAGGCACATGCGGGCCGTGGCTCCGTGCAGTTTGAGCGCGGTATACATCTGCATGGCCTCGCTCACGGGGCAGCGGAAATCTTCCATGGACTGGATAAACAGGGTGGGAGTGACGGCGTTCTGCGCGTATTTGAGCGGAGAATGCCACCAGGTCTTTTCCAAATCGCGGAAGGTACCCGCGTTTTGCTGGCCCTCAGAGAGCGTCGGGCCGAAATCGCTGGTTCCCTCCAAGGAGATCCAGTTCGAAATGCTCCGCTGCGAAACCGCTGCCTGGAAGCGGTCGGTATGGGTGATAATCCAGTTGGTCATAAAGCCACCGTAGCTGCCACCCATGACGCCCATGCGCTTGGAATCGATTTGAGGGTAGCGTTCAAGCACCAGATCCACAAACTGCATCAGATTGTCGTAATCGATGGTGCCGAATTTGCCGCAGAGATATCCGAATTCCTCTCCGAAGCCATCGCTGCCGTGCGGATTGGCGAAGACCACAAAATATCCCCGCGAGGTAAAGTACTGCATCTCGTGATAGAAGACTTCGCCGTAGGACAAACGCGGGCCGCCGTGAATATCCAAAATCATCGGATAGCTCTTGGAAGGATCGTAGTCGACCGGCTCAAGGATAAAGCCATGCACTTCGTCCCCGTTGCTGTCCCGGAAGAAAAGGCGCTTGGGGAAGACGATCGCGTGCTGCTTGCAGTAGTCGTCATGGAAGTGCGTAAGCTGCCGAATGGAGCCGTCCGTATCGCGGAAGTAGAGTTCCTGCGGGCGCATATCGTATAGCGCGACAAAGGCGACGCGACCGTTGTTCCAGGCAAAGGCGTCGATGGAACCATCGCGGGTAATGACGGAAGAGAGCTCTTCCCCATCAAAACGGAGGAGATGCGAGTGATCCTGAATGCCGGAAAGGAAATAGACTTCGTTTTCCCGGGCGAGCCATTCGCGACCGCCTCCGTTGCGGCAATCCGAACAAACGGGATTGCGCACGGACAATTCTTTGCTGAGAATGGAGCGCGTCTGTCCGGTAACCAAATCCAATTCAAACAGTTCGCGGCACTGCACCACGCCGTGATGTTCGCCGCGCGTGCCGGCAAAGATGCCTTGACCGCGGAAAAAGCCAATGTGCTCGATTTTGAATTCCGTGGGATTGACCAGGCAGCGCAGTTCGCCGGTAGAGCAATCCATCACAAACAAGCCTGCGCGATAGGGGCGGATGATGTCGTAATCCGCTCCGGCCAGCAGAGCGCGGTTGGTCGCGGGATCGTAGGCGACATCTTCAACATGGAAGGTTTCGGGAGTCAACTGGCGATCGTTTGTTCCGTCCGCCCCACACCGGTTGAGGGAGACGCGCAGCTTATTGATCACGCCTTCACCGTTGATCCAGAACGGATATTCGTCCACGATGATAAAATGGTCTCGCTCCTTCTCGATTTCGGAGAGCATTGCGGCTCTGTCTTCCGCCTTGGCCAGGCGACGATCCACATCGAGATCCCGCAGCGCGGTGTAGAGAATGGCGCCGTCCCGGTCAAGGCACACGGGATTGGCATTTCCCCGAAGGGTGAAGCGGCCTTGTTCGGCGGCGTCGCTCACGCGCAAAATCCGCACGGTCGTCTCGCTCTCTCCGAGGGAGTTTTTTCCGCGAATGAAGGCAAAGATCGTCGCGTCATCCCGCCAGAGGAAGCCGGAAACACCGCTGGCCAAAGAGCGGGGAGCGGGGGTTTCAAAAGAGTCGACCAACATCAAATCGCAGGGATAGTTGTTTTCCTCTATGGATGCCTGCTTGCGCAGGAAGGCGACTTTTTGCCCGTCCGGAGAGAAGGCGGGGGAAGAAAGGAAATGGAACTTGGCAAAATCCGCGATACCCACGGGCTTTTTGGCATTTTCAAACATCACTCATTCCTCCTCTGCCTTGAGATATTGATCGAACCACTGGAACATTTCCCGCAACCTGCGGATGCGGTTGTATGGCTTGCCGGAGCGGGAGAGCTCGTGATTCTCGCCCTTGAAGATGCACATGCGGGCCGTGCCGCCGTTGTTGACGATGGCCGTGTACATCATCAGCGCGCCGCAGAGCGGACAGCGGAAGTCCTTATCTGAATGCAGGAACAGCAGCGGGGTCTTGACCTGCTTGGAATATTTCAGCGGAGACTGATCCCACATCTTCTCGAAATTGATGCGCGGAGACGGGGGATACATGTGCGGCATGAAGGTATAGCCGCCGTCGCTGCAGCCCTCGTCGATCAGATAGGTGGTGATGCCGCGCTGCGTGACCGCCGCCTTAAAGCGGTCGGTATGGCCGACGATCCAGTTGGTCATGTATCCGCCGTAGCTGCCGCCGGTTACGCCCAGGCGCTCGGGATCGATTGCGGGGAAGCGCTTGAGCGCCTCGTCCACAAACAGCATCAAATCGTCGTAATCGATGCTGCCGTAACGCTCGATCAGATCGCCGAAGGCATTGCCACGACCGTCGCTGCCGCGCGGATTGCAGAAGAGCACAAAGTATCCCGCGCTGCTCAGGCACTGCATCTCATGGAAATATACCGCACCGAACGCCGTCTTGGGACCGCCGTGAATATCGAGAACGGCGGGATAACGCTTGTTGGGATCAAAATCCACGGGCGGGAGCACAAAGCCCTGCACGGTCTGCCCCGCATCGTTGATGAAATCGCAGCGCTGGGGCTCCAGCGGCGAGTGGGAAGCGTAGAACGCTTCGTTGATCTCGGTGACGCGCTTTTCACCGGCCTGCGCGTCGTAGGTGTACAATTCCTGAAGCCGCTGTCCGCGCATCCCGACAAAGACCACCCGGCCGTCGCGCACGTCGAAATAATCCACCGATCCGGATTCCAGCGGAAGACGGACGATATTTCCATCCGGCGACATGCGATAGAGGTTGTTGTTGTGCATGGTGACGGCCGTAAAATAGAGGTCGTCCCCATCGGTCAGGAGGTTTCGACCGCCGCCGTACCGGCAGTCCGAACAGATGCCCAGGCCTCGAACCATGACGTCCGGTTCGGCGATCTTGACTATACGTCCGGTTTCCGGCTCAATGCGGTAGAAGTCCGGGTTCTGCGAGGCATGATAGCGATCGCACAGGGAGGCGGACATGTAATATTTGTCGCGGATGCGCCAGGCCGCGTATACGCGATAGATCCCCGGCTCCACGAGCGTGGAAATCGCTTCGCTGGAAAGATCGCAGGCAAACACGCCGTCGCGATTGGTGGCGATGTCCTGATAGGATTTTCCGGTAAAAACCAGCGTGCGCGCATCCTGGGAGAGCGCGTAGAAGCTGGTGTCGAAGAATTCGTCCGTCAAGCGATGGGAAGTGCCATGGTCCAAATCAAACAGGAACAGGCTCCGCCGGAGCTTGCTGACATAGCCGCGCGCGTTGTCCAGGAAGGGAAGCTCATCCGAGATTTCCCATTCCGCACCGTTTTCGGGCTGATCTTCGGTTTTTTCCAGATCAACCTGAATCAGGGCAACCAGGCGGTGCTCGTCGATAAATTCAAAGGACAGAACTTTCAGAGGGGTTGTCAGAAGCGACGTGCGTCGCCGAGAGACGATCTCCTCCAGGTAGAAAACGGTGTTTTTTTCTTCCCGTTTCCAAAAACCGATTTGAGAATTGTCCAACGGACGGCCCAGTGAGACGCCCTCCTCCGTTTCCCAGACCGTTTCGCCGCTATGGAGATCGACGATCTTCAGCTGCGCGCAATATCCTTCCTGGTCATCGCCAGGGCGGGTCTGCGTAAACAGCGCCGCGTGGTCCGAGACAAACCTTGGTTCCGAGAGGAACCGGAAGCAGAGGAGATCTTCCATTTTGATCTTCATGCAACCCCTCCGAATCATTTTAATATCGGCCCGCGAAAGGCGGGACGCGATTATCTCTCCGGCACGCCGAAGAGTTTATCGTGAGTTTGGTTGATCAGGCGCAGCTCCTCGTCCGTAAGCATCCAATCCGCGGCGGAGGCGTTGGCGATTGCCTGGGCCGGGGATTTCATGCCCACAAGCGCGGTGGTGATGCCGGGCTGCTGAATGACCCAGTTGACCGCGACCTGACTGACCGGGCAATTGTGGGCATTGGCCACCTCATCCAGCGTCTTGAGAAGCTCCATGGTCTTCTCAAAGGCCTCGCCCTGATAGTAGGGATAGGTGCCGCCGCGCCCGTCCTTGGGAAGGTCTTCCTTGGAGCGGTATTTGCCCGAGAGAATGCCGCCCGCGATGGAACCGTAGGTGAGAACGCCCACGTTGTTTCTGGCGCACAGATCGATCTTCTTCTGGTTATCGCGGAACAAGAGGGAATATTGCGGCTGATAGCTGCAAACATATCCCAGGGACAGGACCTTCTCCAACTGCTCGTAATTGTAATTGGAGACGCCCCAGTGCCGGATCTTGCCCTGCATGACCAATTTCTGCATGGCGGCGGTGGATTCCTCGATGGGAGTGGTGCCCGCGTAGTGGATCTGGTAGAAATCCAGATAGTCGGTGCGCAGGCGCTTGAGCGATTGTTCAATTTGCGTCATGACCACGCGCTCGTCGCACTTAAGGCATTTGGTCGCCTCGTTGTATTCACCGTCCGGCTCGTACCAGATGCCAACCTTGGTGGTCAGGATGACCTTGTCGCGGCCGATTTCCTGAACGGCCTTGCCCACGACTTCCTCGGAATGGCCCGCGCCGTACACATGCGCGGTGTCAATGAGGTTCACGCCGTGATCCACAGCGGTGCGAATGGTCTTGATGCTTTCCCTGTCGTCCAGGTTGGCGTTCCAATAGGAACCGTTGCCCATCTGCCAGGTGCCCAGGCCGATCACCGAGACGTCCATGCCGGTCTTTCCGAGTTTCCTGTAACGCATGTTTCAACCTCCGATTTCCGCGGCGCATATTGCGCCGCATTTTATTCCATATACAAGGAAAGTATACGGAAGTTGGATGCGGAAAGAAACTCCAAACCTTACAATAAAGTTCACAATTTTACGCCCGCGCCAACGGCTCAGTAATTTAATTGCGCCTTATATTGATAGACGGTCATGCCCGTGAGCTTTTTGAAGACCTGAGCAAAATACTTATCCGAAGGATAGCCCACCATTTCGCTCAGTTCATAATTCTTCAAATACGGCTGTTCCCGCATTAAACGCTTGGCATTCTCAATGCGGATCTGGTGGACATAATCCGTAAAGCTCAGCCCGACCGTGCGACGGAACAGTCCGCTCAGGTAGGCGGGAGAAACATAGATTTCTTTTGCCACCTGCTCCAGGCTCAATTTCTGCGCGTAATTTTCGCGAATGTAGGCAATGGCGCGCGGCACCGCCGAACTGTTGACGCCCTGACGCGCGAAACGCGCGCCCAGATCGCGCGCAAGCTGCAGGAGCACGCCGTAAAAGGCGGCGGCATCCCAGATTTCCCCCGCGGCGGGGGTACGCACGGCCGTGAATTCAATCCCGCGATTCATGGCCAGGTGGTGCAATTCGATATAGAGAATCGTCAGGCAGTTTACCCGAGCGGTTTCGGTGAGGTTGTTTTCCATTGTGGCTTCATAGTATCGGGAAAGCGCGGATTCAATCTGATCGATTTTGCCCGTCTGAACCGCATCCAAAAGCGTGCGTTCCAGATCAAAGGGATAGCTGATGGGCGTGCGCGAAGACATTCCGGGACCGAAGGAACGCTTTTGCGGAGAGGATGCCTCCTGGGCCGCGGGCAAGAGTCCGGAGGAAAGAATACGCTTGGCAACTTTGTACACCGCCGCGCACACGTCCTGCGGCATGAACGGCTTAAGCAGGTATTCTTCCACACCCAGGCGCAAGGCGGTCTGTGCGAAGGTAAATTCTCCATAGGAACTGATGATGATGAACGCGACCTCCAGCCCCTCCCGACGCGCGTGAGAGATCACGTCCAAGCCGCTCATTCCGGGCATTTGGATATCCACCAGCGCGATATCCGGCCGCAATTCTCGGATCATGGAGAGCGCCTCTTGCCCGTCGGAGGCGGCGCCGATGATTTCGAAGCCGTTTTGCGCTTGGTTGATGCACTCAATCATGTTGTCGCGGCACTGCTGTTCATCGTCCACAACCAAAACTCGAAGCATACAAACTCTCTCCCGTCTCTGTCAAAGCGCGTCGGAATCCTGCGGAGATTCCAGGGGAATGTCGATTTCCACGCGGGTATACTTTTTCATCTCGCTGAAAAATTGAAAGCGGAAATTCTCAGGGTATTTGAGATTTAAACGATCATAAATGTTTTTAAGGGCATACCCTCCATGGCTTACATCATCCTTGGGAACATAGCGATCCGGAAGCTGCTGGAGGATCTCATCCGGGATTCCCACGCCGTCATCCAGAACCTGAATCAAAAGGCGGCGGTTATCTTCGCTGGGGAAGATGCGCACCTGCACTGCGATATGCCCCGCGCTCGAATCCACGCCGTGCAAAATGGCGTTTTCCACCAGCGGCTGTACGATGAGCTTGGGAATCGGACAGGAGAGGACGCTTTCCTCTACATCCATGGAAAACGTCATGCGGTTTTCAAAGCGCTTTTCCTGTAGCCCGACATAGTATTCAATCAATTCACATTCCTGCGCCACAGGAACCATGCTGTGGCCCCGGTTCAAACCCAGGCGGAAGACGCGGCCCATGGAGTAGGCGATTTCGGCAATTTCCGTTTCGCCCCGCTTGAGTGCAGCCCACTGCATATAATTAATCATATTATAGAGGAAATGTGGGTTGATTTGCGCCTGCAGGGAGGTTAATTCTGCCTCCTGCCGGCGTATTTTTTCGATATAGGTACGATCGATCAAATCGTTGTTTTCGCAGACCATCTGGTTAAAGATCGTGCCCAGGCGGCCGATCTCGTCTTTATACCGAAAAGGCAACTGGATATTGCGATTGCCCGCCCGGAAGGCGCGCATCGAATCA
>DVMU01000194.1 GCA_018714825.1 Candidatus Pullichristensenella excrementigallinarum | reverse complement strand
AGTGGCTTCTTTGACAGGCTGACCCACCATCTGTAATGATGGTGGGTTTGTCAGTGGTCTAAAAAGCCGCTTGTTGCGACCTTTTTGATAGCTAGAGGCGCTGCCGTGAGACATCGCGGCAGCGCTTCTGGCTTTAATCAAGGAAATTCAGAATTGATATTCCGGCTTGAGGGAAGGACGGCCCTTCATTTCCTCGCGCTTTTGATTGTGCTTTTCGGAATCATAGCCCAATACCGCATAGGCTGCGAGCTTGGATTCCTCCACGCCCGGCTGATTGAAAGCGTCGATGTTGAGCAGCGCGCCCGCGTATGCGGTCACCAGCTCCAGGAAGTAGAGAAGCTGGCCCACGGTCTGGGCGTTTACTTCCGGGAGGGCGATGGTCTGGCACATGCGGCCCGCGCGATAGAGCGCGTACTCGGTTCCCTGGCGCTCTGCCTCGATGAGCTGGTTATGGCTTTTTCCGCCCAGGAACGAGATGGTGGGGATATCCTCGCAACCATGGGGGATGGGCGTCTGGCAGCGGAAGGCATCCACCTTGAGGAAGGTGATGACTTTGTCAAACGGTCCCTCAGTGTACAGCTGCAGCTGGGAATGCTGATCGGTCACGCCCAGGGCCTTGACCGGCGTCTGCCCGACATTGCAGGGCTTTCCGTCAAGCGTGCGATTTTTGCCCAAGCTTTCGGCCCACAACTGCGCGTACCAATCGCTCATGAGCTTGAGGGAATCCGCATACGGCAACATGACGGAGATATTCTGCCCCTTTTCCATGGCTTTGACCATCAATCCGGCCTCAAACAGCGCGGGATTCTCCATCGCGTTGGAGGATTTGCAGCGCGCATCCATATCCTTGGCGCCCTCAAGCAACCCACGGATATCGATCTTGCACACGGCCGCTGCCAGCAGGCCGACCGGGCACAGCTCGGAGAAGCGTCCGCCCACGCCGTCGGGAATGTAGAAGGTCTTGTAGCCCTCTTCGCGTGCCACGTTGATCAAAAATCCCTTGCTTTCGGAAGTGGTAACGATCAAATGACGCCGGTAATCCTCGCCAACGGCCTCCTTGAGCGCTTGCAGGACGATCAGATATTGGCTCATGGTTTCCGCCGTGCCGCCGGATTTGGAAATCACGTTGAAGCAGGTCTTCTTGAGATCAATGACATCCAACAGTGCTGCCATGCGCTCGGGATCGATATTGTCTTCGATATAGAGGCGGGGCCCCGGCCGCTTATCGGCGGGCAGTTCGTTGTAATGCAGGTGATTGAGCGCCTGCTGCACGGCTGCCGGGCCCAGAGCGGAGCCGCCGATGCCCAGCACCACGAAGGCTTCGAATTCCCTGCGCACGTCTTCCGCGGTCTTTTCAATCTCCGCGACCACATCGTCCTGGTCGTAGGGAAGATCCATCCAACCCTGCATTCCCTGGCCGCGATTTTTCTCTACCGTCTCGTGCGCGGCCTTCAATTCGGCAAGCATATCCTTCATTTCTTGTCCGGAGATCCCGTGTTCTCCGACAAACTCTGCCATCATGGGATTGAAGTCAAAGCGAATTTTCTGCATAATCATTCCTCCCGAATTTTCTTTTTATATTATAATATGTAGCGGGAAAGATTGCAATGGGTTTAACGTGAGGATTTTCTTCGCATCCGGGGGGAAAGAAAAGGCGCTTCTCTGTCGAATTTCCAAAAGGCCAAAAAACGCGGCCCCTCGCCGATCGGCAAAAGGGCCGCAGATGGATCGGTTCTATTCTCCTAACACTTCGCAATCGATGTGCAGCATCCGACAGATTGTCTTGAGATCTTCGACATGATCGCCATAGACGGCGTGGCAGTGGTTTGCGCTGAACTTGTCGAGGAAGATGTTGTGATCAAAGGGCAATTTGGCAAAAACATGCGGCCATTCCAGCGTGGTTTCGGCCATCTTTTCCTCGGGAAGCGTCACAAATTCCGTGGGGATGATGGTCATGCGGTATTTGCCCTTATAGCGGTTGAGGCGGGCGATGGTGGCGATGCCGGGCCGCGTCATGCAATTGACATGGCATCCGCCGCCCGCATAGATCTCCAAACAGGGATAGAGCTGGACATTTTTGAGATTCTCCTCGGGAATTTCGCTCGCGCCCGCGTAGTAAGTGGATTGCGAACCGCAGTTGCAGAATACCATCACGTCGTTTTCCTGATCGTAATGGCGCACATCCATGAAGATCACCGGATCGCCCGTGAGGTGTTTGAGAATCTGCATGGTCAACGCCGCGTCGGAATCGGCCTCGCAGGCATAGACGATGGGTTCCTTGGGGCCGTCCCAATCGTATGGATCGTTCATAAAGGCCGCAGCAATACACTCCGTGCAATAGTGGCGGCTCATCTCGTAATGGCACTTGACGCCCAGGAAATCATACTTGTTTTCGCGGACGATGCGCTTGAGCGCCTCATAATGGCGAATCTGCGTCTTGAGCTTCTCCTCGGTGAGGCGGAGCCCGTCGTAGTGAATGGCCTTGACGCGCTCGGTGAGCCACTGGAAGGCCTTTTCGACCTGCTCATCGGGAACTTCTTCGGCCAGACGCACGATTTCGGACTGATCCATGTGATCCACATCCACGCCGAACAGTTCCTGCCAATCCTGCATACTGACCGTCGCCGAATACATGCCCAGGCTCCGACCGCCGATCAAGCCGTATTTCTGTCCGTTCAGGCGGTTCACCGCGCTTGCGCAGCGCGCGAAGCGAAGAATTTTCTCCAACACTTCGGGTTCGCGGAAATCTCCCGCAGCGCGGAAATGATCGATTCCCAAGTGGTCCAAGGCGCCGCCCGCCGCCAACATGGAAACCATGCCCGGCCAATCCGGATTCAAATTGGCGCAGAGCAGAAACGGACCCTGCCCGTTTTTGGCGATGATCGCGGAAAAATTGGGAAAGGCAAATACGCCGTGCGAGATGACGGTGCCGTCCACACCGCACTTTTTCAGATATTCCGCCTGTTCCTTGGCGGTTTCCACGGAATTGACCAGGCATTGCGCTTCGATGACTTCTACACTGCCGTTTTCGCGAAGTTGCTTGACAATGGCGTCTACCTGCGCCTGTACGATGCCTTTCAGGGTTTCATGCACGCCGGGATCGCCGTCGGACACCCCGAGGATGCCGAGCACGGGTTTTCTGATCATAAGCATTCTCCTCTCCGTCGGACCTGGGTTAAGAAATACAACCAATTCTATTATAACGATAATTTGCCGATTTGTCCATTGCCCGGTTTTCAAAATTTTTACTCGGACGAAGGCAAAATCACTCGAAAATTTCCGCACTTTGCGCGATTCCGCATCGAGGGAACCATTTCCCCCAAATCCCAGGAATTGCATTTGATTTTGGAGGAGATTTTGTGAAATAATACATTTGGATACCTGTCACAAAGGAGGCCTTCCGAATGCGAAGGAGATGGATTTGCTTGGCGGGGGGCATATTGGTCTTCTCGCTACTGGTCATGCTCTTGAGCCGGATTTCGGGGGCATTTGCGGATTTCTGGTTAAAATGGGGGATGGGCCCGGCTCTGCAAACTCTTTCCCGGCTTTCCGGATCGGCGCCGTTTTCCCTGGCCGAACCGTTGGCGCTTATAGCGGCGGTTTTGCTGCTTGTTACCCTGCTTCGCCGCAAGGGAACGTGTCTTCTTTTGGCGTTGATCTTCGCGGGATACGCGCTTTTGTGGTATCCGGCCTATTTTGCGCCCTCCGCGCAGGGGATGGCGGTGGAATCCACAGCGGATGCGGGAAAATTGGAAAGCGTATGTCGGGAGCTGATTGACGCGCTGAACGCGGATGCATTTGCAATGCCGCAAAATCTGGAGGAACGGGCGCTTTCGGCGGTTTCGCGGCTGGAGAATCTCCCTTTTTTGCCGATTTCTGCGCCTAAGAGCGCGCGGTATCCGGAATGGATGGAGGCTTTGCACCTGGCGGGGATTTTTGTGCCATGGACGGCGGAGGCGCTGTTTAACCCGCTGGAAGCGGAGGCGGGCCGGCTATTCACAGCCTGTCATGAACTGATGCATCTCTCCGGAATTGCCGACGAGGGACAGGCCAACATCTTGGCCTATGAAGCATGTTTGTTGGAAGGAGGAGCGTTTGCCTATTCCGCGCGGCTGTGGGCGTTGAAATATTGCCTGCAAAAATTGCGGGAACTGGATGCCGCGCGCTATTGGGAAACCGCCGGAATTCTGCAGGGAGAGGCGCGAACGCATTTTGCGGCCATGGGCGGATTTTTGCGGGATTCGCAAGAGCATCGAGGAATTTCGAACGCATTTTCGCGTTTTTTTGGTTTGAGCGCGTTTACCTCCAGCTATGCGGCGCTCGCGGACTATCTCTGTATGGAATAATACCAAAGCGCGCATACTGAAATATCCGGATATAAGACCGAGAATTTCAGGAGGACGCGAACAGATGAATGGTTTGGGAAAGCTGACGAGAAAGCTCTATCGCGCGGAGCCGCCGGAGTTTGGGGGAGGACGGGACGATCAATCCATCGTCGGCCAAATGCGCGCCTTGGCGGTGCGCCTGTCGGTGGATGGTCGGGCGCGGTTGCGGCCGGACGCGGATCTTGCCGGGGCCATTCGTCGCCTCGCGGGGGAAGCGGAGCGCGTGCTTTCCGGTACCATGGAGGGATCGGAAGTGCTGGAGCGCTTTCGGCAGGATGCCCGGCTGATGGAATCCTGCGCCCGACAGGCGCGCATGGAGAGCGGAGCGCAGTTGCCCGCCCACAAGGGAGTGCCGCGGCTGTTGGAAACCATGCGCCAATTGGTGGCCCATGGGGATACGCACCTTCCCTCCGAACGCCTGACGCTTGCCCTGAAGGCCTTTGATGAAGTCAAGCCCCTGAATATGGCGGAATTGTGGGCCGCGCCTACGGCGCTGCGTCTCGCGATTTCGGAAGCCTTTTTGTCGCTCGGGCGCACGCTGGTGGCCGGGGGCCTGGAGCGCGCGGACGCGGAGCGCCTTGCCGGGGAGAACGGGCGCGGCGTGCGCCTGCGGGATCGTTCCGCAGCGTTTTACGAACGCGCGCTCAAGCTGGCCATGGAAGAGGAACTGCCCGAATTGCGCGCGCGCATCGAGAGCGAATTGGGACGCCTGGACGAATCGGCGGAACAGGTCGTGCGCATGGAACACGAGACGCGGGCCCTGTGCGAGATGCGGCTAAACAATCTGGTTTCCGCCAAAAGGATGTTGGACGCCATCGACTGGCAGTCCTGCTTTCTCATGCTTTCCCGCACGGAGAAAATGCTTTCGAACGATCCGGACGGGACGTATCCGCGCATGGACGAGGAATCGCGCGCGACGGTACGCGACGCGGTGCGGACGTTGTCCGTCCGCTTGGGCCTGGGGGAGGGAACGATTGCCCGCCAGGCAATCGCCGCCGCAAAAGAGGCGGATGTGGGAGACGTGCGTCGCACGGTCTGCTGGTGGCTGTACGAGGACGAGGGTCGCGCAGAGCTCCTCAAGCGTTTGCACAGGATAAAAGGGATTCCCTCCAATACGCCCGATCCCAAAGGTTGGAAATTTCTTTCAGCATTTCTGATCGGTTTTGCGCTGCTGTTCTGGGGATATGCTTCCGCGACGGACAGTCTCTGGACGCTTGCATATGGAATCCCGCTTGCCTGGAGCGCAACGGGACTGTTTTTCGGCTGGTTGATTCCTAAAATTCGCCGGCCCGCGCGCCTTTTGAAGATGGAACTGGAATCCCTCGGGACGGAGAACGCGACCCTGGTCGTCACGCCGGTTTTGGTAAGCTCCGTCCAGCGCGCCGAGGCATTGGCGGACGGACTGGAGACTCTCGGTTGTCTGTGCGAAGACGAGAACGCCGGCTTTTTGCTTCTGGGTGATTTTCGGGATTCCGCCGCGCAATCCGAAGAAGAGGATGAAAAGATTCTCGCGATATTGCGCAAGCGCGTGGCCGAGCTCAATCGCCGGGAAGGGCGCGAAAAATACTTCTATCTGCACCGCCCGCGCGTATATTGCGAAAAAGACCGGCGCTGGATGGGCAAGGAGCGCAAGCGCGGCGCGCTGATGGCGCTCAATCGCGTGCTCCTGGGAAATCCGGGGGCAGAGGCTGCATTTAGTGCGGAGGGAGCTGCCTGCGAAAAGATTGCGGGACGCTTTCGCTATGTTCTGACGCTGGACGCAGATACGCGAATGTTGCCCGGAACCATTCACAAACTCGTGGGCGCGATGGCACATCCGCTCAACCGGCCGCGTGTTTGCTCAGGAAAGAAGCGAGGATATGCGATTCTGCAGCCGAATATGGAACTGGCCGCGTCATCGGTGAAAAATCGTTTTTTGCAGATCTTTGCCGGAAAGGGCGGGGTGGATTCCTACCCCGTATGCGTCTCCAACCTCTATCAGGATCTCACGGGTCGAGGAATTTTCGGCGGAAAGGGAATTTACGATGTGGCGGCGTTCATGCAGGCGCTGGAAGGAGCGTTGCCAGACGGGCGCATTCTCAGCCATGATTTAATCGAGGGAGAAATTGCCGGGGCGGGCTTTGTATCGGATGTATCGCTCTACGACGGCTTTCCCGAAACGATGTCGGGGTATCTCAACCGGCTCAACCGCTGGACGCGCGGAGACTGGCAACTGCTTCCCTTCCTCTTCCGCAAAGGGCTTTCGGCGCTTTCTCGCTTTAAGCTCTTGGACAATTTGCTTCGTAGTCTGGCGGAGCCTTCCCTGCTCGGCCTTTTGATAACGGGCTGTTGGTTCGGACTCAAGCCTGCGTTTGCGCTGGGCGTGCTCTATGCATTTCTGGGGCCGCTTTTCAGCCTCCGGCATTTTAATAGTTTGGATTGGCGACGCGCCGTACTGCGCCTTGCCGCGCTTCCGTCGATTGCCTCCGCGGGAATGGATGCGATTTTGCGCACGCTCTTTCGCCTGGCGTTTACCCAGAAGCACATGCTGGACTGGGTGACTTCGGCGGACGCGACGGCCGGAGGCGTTCGCGTGGGAACGGCGTGTCGGGTCACGGCCATCTTGCTGATTCCCGGCTTGTTTGCGCCCGGGATGGCTCCAGGCTGTCTGGCGCTTGGGGCGTTGTTCCTCGTGGCGCCGGGATATTTGCGGGACTTGCAGAACACGACAACCGACCCGCGCGGGGGCTTGACCATGCCTCAGATCGCGGTTTTGGGAGAATTGGCGAGGGATACCTGGAACTTTTTTGCCGAATGCGTGAGCGAACGGGAAAATTTTCTTCCGCCGGACAATGTGCAGATCGACCCGCCGGTGGGCGCGGCGCGACGCACATCGCCGACCAACATCGGCCTGTATCTTCTCAGCTGTCTCTCTGCCCAGGAATTGGGATTTTTGCGCCAAGACGAGATGCTCGAACGTCTGGAGAATACGATCGGCACCGTGGAAAAACTCGAAAAATGGAACGGACATCTCTACAATTGGTATGACATCGATAGCCTTTGCCCCCTGCGGCCGCTCTATGTTTCTTCGGTAGACGGCGGCAACTTCGCGGCGTGCCTTCTGACGCTGGAGAGCGCGCTGCGCCGCGAATGCCCCGCGCTTGCCGATCGGATGCGCGCTCTGGCGGAGGCAATGGATTTCCGCGCGCTTCTGGATGAAGAAAGGAAGTTGTTTGTCATCGGCGTGGATGCGCAGACCGGGCAAAAGAGCGCCTCGCATTACGACCTGCTCGCTTCCGAATCGCGCATTTTGAGCCTTGTGGCCATGATGCTTAAAGAAGTCGATCCCGCGCATTGGAAGAAGCTCTCCCGCCCGGTGGTTTCCTGCCGGGGAGGGCAGGCGCTGCTTTCCTGGAGCGGCACGATGTTTGAATACCTGATGCCGGAAATTTTTACGCACTCCTGCCCGGGAACGCTCCTGGGCGAGAGCAACCGAACCGTGGCGCTTCTGCAAAGGCGCGCGGGAGAAGAGGCGCATCGCCCCTGGGGCGTTTCTGAATCGGGGTACTATGCCTTTGACATGCGGTTGAATTATCAGTATCGCGCCTTTGGCCTTCGGTCGCTTTCGCTGGGAGGCGGCGCGCGAGGCGGCGTAGTCGCGCCGTATGCAAGCGTGCTGGCGCTTTGCGTCTGCCCCGCGAGGGTCGCGGACAATGTGCGCCGAATGCGCGAACTCGGCTGGTCCGGACGATACGGCCTGTACGAGGCGGCGGATTATGAGGATGGAAAGGCCGCGCCGCGCCTGGTCAAGAGCTTTATGGCGCACCATCAGGGAATGATGCTCGCGGCCCTGACCAACGCCCTGGCGGACAACGCGATATCGCGTTATTTTGAAAGCATTCCCGAAGCGCGGGCACTCTCGCTGTTGCTGGAGGAAAAGCCCTGTGCGCCGATTCAATTGGGAAACCGGAGGACGCTTTCCTCGTTGGAACCGGCGCGGCATCTGGAGGAGCGCGAGTGGCGCACAGCCAGATTGGAAAACCGCCTGGCAGATACGCACTTACTTTCCGGAGCGGGCGCGACTGTGGAAATTACCGCGCGCGGCCAATGGAGGTATGTGCGCGAGGGAATTCAAATGAATCGATTTTGGGCGGATTTTGTCGGAGAGGGAGAGAGCGAAATCCTGCAGGCGCGCAACTGTGTGACGGGAGAGAGATTTTCGCTCCTCGAGGGCGCGAAGGGGATCTTTGACGCGGGCTGGGCCGGATACCGTCAAGAGGCGCATGGATTGGAATCCGAAGTCACGATTTGCGTATCTCCCGAAGATGGAACGCTGTTTTTCCACCTGCGCATACGCAACGCTTCCGAAAGGAGCGCGGCGATTCAGCTTCTGCACGCCTTTCCGGTTGCCTTGTGTACTCCGGCCGCCATGCGCGCGCATCCGGCGTTTGAGAATCTCTTTGTGTGTTCAGAGCGCGCGGGCGAGAACGCGCTGGTATTTTCCCGCCGACCGGGAGCGCCGGGGCAGACGCCGTTGCGCCTGGCCGCAATGTATTCGGGCAGGCTGCGCGCGGTGGAAACGGATTGGGCGGCGCTTCGCAGTCGCGAGGGAAGAAAATATCAACTCCGCGGAACCGTCGGCTGCACGCTCAATCCCTGCGCGGCGATGGAAGGAGAAATGTTCCTGGAGGCGGGGGAGACTAAGGAGGCGCACTTTGCCTTCGGATTGCTTTTGCCCGGGGAAATTCCCGCCTGGCTTGAAAAGAACGCGGCGGCCGATGCGCCGGAACGCGCCCGCCGCCTTGCCAACACGCAGGTTCGGGCAATGCTGGGATTTCTGGGGTTGAACGCGGACAAACATCACCTGCTTTCCCGCGCCACGGCGTTTTTCGCCGACGTCCGCCTGTCCCGGCGCGCGGGGAAATTCGGCCCGGCCGGCAGCGCGGAAAGACCCGCGCTCTGGGCGATGGGCATTTCCGGCGATCTGCCGATTTTGAGCGTGCGCGTGGGAAGCCGGGAAGAAGTCTGCCTGGCTCGCGACGCCGTGCGCGCGCACGAGTATTACCGCACCATGGGGCTTACGGTAGATCTCGTGCTTGTCAACGATTATGGAAACGATTATGAGCAGCCCGTGCGCGACGCGCTTCGGGATTTGGTGGATTCCTCGCACCTGCGGGAGCTTTCCGGGCGTCCGGGCGGGGTGTTCCTCCTGGATGGAACGCAACTGACGGAGGCGCAGCGCGCCCTTTTGGAACGATCGAGCGCCATGTGGATTTCCGGAGGAACAAATTTCTGGGCGGAAGTTCGCAAAACCCTCGTGCATCTGGAATTCGGCGGCAAGGCGAATATGCGGGCGATCCCTCGGGGGAATTTCCGCCTGCGACCCATGGAACGAGCGTTCTGGAACGGATACGGGGGATTTTGCGGGGAGAACTATGTCATGGATTTGGATCGGGATCAGCTTCCCCCGGCGCCCTGGTCCAATGTGCTTGCAGGAGAGGGAATCGGCGCGGTCGTGACCGAACGAGGCGGGGGATTCCTGTTTGCGGGCAACAGCCGCCTGGAGCGCATCACGCCTTTTTGGAATGATCCGGTGGACGACGGATGGGGCTTGATGGTGTATTTGGCGGATGAGCGCCGGGGCGCCTATGTTCGCGCCTTGCCGGGAAAAAGTCCAATGACGCCGTTCCGGGTTACCCACGCTCCGGCATTCAGTCGCTTTGAGAGCGGAGCGGAAGGACTGGAATTTTCTACAACGCTGTATGCGATGGCGGATTGCCCGGCGCTTGGGGTGGAGGTACAGGTAAAGAATACCGCGCAGAGGCCCGTGGAATATGCGATTACGCTGTTTTTGGATTGGCTGATGGGCGCGGATATGCAGGATGCCCGCGTCACGCGCGCCTGGACAGGGGAGAATCTCCTGTTGGCCACGGGAGCCATGGCGGGAACGGGGTATCTTGCCGCCTTGGACGTGCCTGCCGAAACCGGCGCGGAACGGGCGCAATTTCTGGGACACGGAGGCGCGATGCGTCCGGACGGCCTGATGGAACAGCGCGGCGGCGAGGGCGGTTGGGCGCTGAAGGCGCGCGTGCGCCTTGGCAGCGGTGAAAGGAAAAAGGTATCTTTTGCCATTGGTCTGGAACGCGACGCGCAGGCGGTATCTCGCCGCGTGGAATGGCTCAGAGGCAATCCCGGCGCGCTCCGCAGGGCGCAGGAAAGTTGGAACGAGCGTCTGGGCGCGCTTCGGATTCACACGCCCGATCCCGCGCTCAACCAGATCTTCCATTCGTTTTTGCCCAAACAGGTGCTCGGCTGCCGCATCCTTGCCCGCGCGGGATTCTACCAGGCGGGCGGAGCTTACGGCTTCCGAGATCAACTGCAGGATATGCTGGCCATGCTTCCCTATGCGCCCGAGCGCGTCCGGGAACATCTGCTTCGAGCGGCTGCGCGGCAATTTGAGGATGGAGATGTATTGCACTGGTGGCATATGCCCTTTTCGGGCGTGCGCACGCGCATCAGCGACGATTGCCTGTTTTTGCCCTATGTGCTTGCGGCCTATGTGCGCGCGACCGGCGATACCGCGCTATTGTTGGAGGAAGTCCCGTTTTTGCAGAACGTGGAAATTCCCGAGGAAAAGGAAGATTGGTACGGACAGGCTGTGCCCACGCAGAATACGGCCTCCCTGCACGAGCACTGTATGCGCGCGCTTCGGCGCGCTTCCCGAACCGGCGAACACGGCCTGGCGCTGATGGGAACCGGCGATTGGAACGATGGAATGAATCGCGTGGGCGCGCGGGGGAAGGGAGAAAGCGTATGGCTGACGGAGTTTCTCTCTGTGGTTGCGGCCGAGTATGCGGAAATTGCGCCCGATGAGCGGGATCGCGCCTGGCTCAACGCGCTCTGCGCGCAGATGAATGCGGCGGTCGAGGAATTCGGCTGGGATGGAAATTGGTATTTGCGCGCCTACGACGATGACGGCGAAAAACTGGGCAGCGCTTCCGGCGCGGTCTGCCGGATCGATCTGATCGCCCAGGCCTGGGCCGCGCTGTGCGGGCTGGATCAGGAACGCGTCACGCGCGCGCTTACGTCGGCCTGGGAAAATCTTGCCGAGGAAGAAGTGGGAATCTTCCGCCTTTTGACCCCGCCCTTTGATGGGGATTGCAAAAATCCCGGATATATTCTGGGATATCCTCCGGGAGTTCGCGAAAACGGCGGTCAGTACACCCATGGCGCGTGCTGGTATCTGCTCGCGCTCATTCACGAAGGAGAGACGGAAAAGGCGCACCGCGCGGTCAAAATGCTCAACCCCATCGATCATGCCCGGACAAGGCAGGAAGCAGACCGCTATCGGGTGGAACCGTATGTGGTGGCCGCGGATATTTACGCGGGAAACCCCTATGGCGGGCGCGGCGGCTGGACCTGGTATACGGGCGCGGCAGGATGGTATCTGCGCGCGATATTGGCGCTGCTGGGATATGAGCGGCGGGAGAGATGCGTTCGCCTCAACGCGCTGATGGGAGACTGGCCCGAGGCGGAAGTTGCCGTGCGCTTTGGAAGCGCCGAATACCGATTGATTTGCCGCAGGGATGCAAAAGAAGTCACGCTCGACGGCAGCCGCGTGCCGGGAGAATGGATCGAGATGGTCGATGACGCGGAACAGCACACGGCGGTGTTTCCTCCGCGCGATGACGGACATGCGTCTGCCCGCAGCGTTGTCTGCGCGGAAACGAACCGGAAAGATGAAACTGTCTAAGCAGACGGACGAGAGCGCCCCAGCCTCATAAAAAGAGACTTGGGGCGCTGTATGTCGGAAAAGGATTTTGACACGCGCGATGAAATCCGCATGGTTTTATCGCGCAGGAAGAAAACCTCGGAAATCCGAAAATCTGCGAATTCTCCGGGCGATTTGCGCCATTAGGTTTCTATTCTGCCCAGCGCGGCGCGAAAGGCGAGCAGAAGCACTTCCCGAAAGAGGCGTTTGGTCGCCTCATCCTCCCCGCGGAACGCGCGCATGACCCGCACCGCGTTTTTGCGCCATTCGGTCAGGAGCGCGGGAAGCGTATCGGCTTCGGTAGTGGAGATGATGGAAAACAGCGCCTCAACAAATTCTTTTCGCCGTTCCGGCGGGTTTTCCCGCAAAAGCGCGCGCATTACGGCGCACATGCGTTGACCGCCCGAGGAGGGCGCTTCGGCCAGGGAAAAACCCGTCCCCTCCACCTGCCACCGGTAGGGGTTATGTTGCAGGACGCCCGGCATTCGGCTGTGAATGTAGATCACTTCATTTACCTGTTCAAAGAGCATCCCCACAAACGAGCCGCGCGGCATGAACACCTTCAGCCGGTCGCGCACGCGCGCGAAGGCCGGGCTGATAAAATCTTCGTGTTCCAGCCCAGGGCCGTCAAAGCTCATCACCTGGCGGATGCGCGCCTGGATTTTCGCGTCCACAAAAGTCGCGGCATACGCGGCGAGGTTTCCGCCCTTGGAATGGCCGCAAATCACCAATTCGCCGGGATATCTGTCCGCGATGCGCGCCAGATACTGCACGGCGCGCAGTTGCGCGGGAATGGGCGATTCATAGAGCATCCGGCAATCCTCTCGCCATCCGGTAAAATCCAGATCGGTTCCCCGAAAGCAGATCAGGACGGTTTGAGGATCAGGGCGAAGGGCGTATCCCGCAAATTGGCAGAGCGGTTGCAGGGAGTATTCCTGGGAGAAATCCAAAAATCGCATTTCTCCAAAACGCGGGCTTTGCGCCGTCGCGCGCAAGAGCTCCACGATTTTTTCAATGCCGTTTTGCGATCGCCGTTCTCCCCAGGGAAGCTCCGCCGCGCGCAAAAGCGCGTCCCCAAAGAGAAGAGTTTCGTTTTCCGGAAAGTCGGAATAGGCGATTTCCGAAAGCAACAGACAGTCCACTTCATTTAGCGGCAAATCGCGCAAGCTTTTGCTCCCATACTGCCGGAGATAATCGATGATATTGGGCATGGGGATGCGCGCCTCATTGTACGAGCGCGGGCGCATGTTGCAATTTCCCGCACAGGCTTAGGAAGAATGCGTATTCGCCGGCGCTCCTGTAAGAATTCAGCGGGGTATACAGCAGAATGGTAAGGGCCCATACAAGAGCGCGACTCCAGAGGGAGAACACCAGGGTAT
>DVMU01000193.1 GCA_018714825.1 Candidatus Pullichristensenella excrementigallinarum | reverse complement strand
CCACGCGGGGGGCGACAGCAAATATGCACAAAACCAATCCGAAAAAATTGTTATCCATTCATCAATTCATATTTCTTTCCTGTCAAAAGCAGGGAAAACACGCCGATTGCTTCTCCCTATTCCTTAAAAAGAGCTGTTTCAGGGGTGCGAACCGGCCTGAAATCGCCTGCGCACTTCCTCTTCGCACGATCAGAGGATCAATGGTTCCTCCGGTTGATAAGAGACCTTGCATCCAAAATGCTCGATCCGATTCTCATAATGCTTTCCCAGATAATAGAAGCGCAGGCTATCCTTTTTCTGATCCATGATTGCCAACAGCTTTGCCTGAAGCAACTTGCACTGGGCCGGATCCAACAGGCATTCAAAAACGGAGCATTGGACGCGCTGCCCGTAATTGACGCATTGTTTGGCAATCTGCCGCAGCCGTTTCTTCCCGGCAGCGTCTTCCGTATTCACATCGTAAGTAATCAGAACCAGCATGAAATCCTCTCACTTCCATAAAAAGGGCGGATACTCTTCCAAATCCCCTCGCAGATGCCGGGCCAGGAGGAGCGCCTGCACATAGGGCGCCAAACCCCAGGGGATTTTTTCCCCCAGAAACGGATGGGTCAACGTCTCTTTTTTCCGTTCCTGCCATCTCCGCAAAAACACGCGTCTCGCGTCTTCCGTCAAAGAAACCGCGCCGCTTTCTCCATGCACAAAATCCGGCTTTGAAAAAATCCGGTTATTGATACATGTAAGGACGAATCGATCCGCGATACAGGGGCGGAATTCCTCCATCAAATCCAGCGCGAGGGAACTTCGTCCCGGTCGATCCCGGTGCAAAAATCCCACATAGGAATCCAACCCAACGCTTTCCAGCGCCGCGGCGCAATCGTGCGAAAGCAGGCTATACGCAAACGAAAGCAAGGCGTTGACAGGATCCAACGGCGGCCTGCGATTGCGCCCCTGAAATGCGAATTCTTCCCGATTTCCCAAGATCAATTGGTCAAACACGCTGAAATACGCTGCAGCGCCGACTCCCTCCATCCCCCGAAGGCGTTCCAATTCGGTTGCGGAAGCAATTTGCGGCAACATCGCCTTCAGCTGCGCGCATGTTTCGGACAATCGCTTCACATCTACCCGAAGGGCATGATCCCTCTTGGTCCGCTCGATGCACCAACGGGCATTGTAGATTTTCCCGAACACCATGGTTCCGGCGATCCGACAACTCTGCACGGGATCGTCCGCGATCCTGTATTGCGTCCGGCGAAGCAGCACATTTCCATTTGCTTCGCCGGACACCCGCGCCAAGAATTTTCCTCGAGGCGTGCAAAAGCACAGGGAAATTCCGCGCTCTGCGCACGCGCCCATCAGCGCCGGGGACGCCCCTGCATAGGAAAACGTAAGAATGCCGGAAAGCGTGTGAAGCGGATATCTCGCCGCTTCGGCCTTATCCCTGTTGGCCACCACGTTCTCTCCATCCAAAGAGAGATAGATATCCTCGGAGGTCACAAACAGTGTATTGAGCAGCCGCCTCATTCTTCTTCCTCCATGGCCTTGGCCAAATACGCGCGCACATCCCTTCCCCGCATCAAAGACGGCAAGCAGACTTCTTTGAGCGAGCAGGCGTTGCAGCTCTTGGAGGGCTTCCCCCTCGGCGTATGCCCTCGGCGAAAGAGCTGGTGCATCTCTTCCAGCATTGCGCTCACCTGATTGCGCAAATCCTCGGAAAAGAGAACCGCAACGCGCCGACGGGTATCTCCATAAAAGAGCGCGCCTTCGGGAACCGCGCAACAGAGCATCTCTTCCAAACACATGGCTTGCGCGCACAGCTGTAGTGCGTCCGCCTGATACGCCTTTGCTCCTCCCGACTTATATTCCACGGGATAAGGCCGCCACAATCCCGTTTCTCCCTGGATCGAGACTCCGTCCGCGCAGGCGTGAAATTCCACGACGTCGCATTTCCCGCTGACACCCAGGCGCGCGCAGGCCACAGGAAGGCCCCGCAAAATCAGAAGGTTCCCCCGGCGCTCCCGCTGTTGCGGATCATGCGCCCGGCGGTGAAACAGTTCTCCCTCCACCGTGCGCAGATTCTCCAGCCATTGATTTTCAATGTGAATCAGCGCCCATTGTCGGCGGCAGAACGCGAAGTGCTGCAAGCCGGAGAGCTGGAGGTAATCCTCCTCGCGATACTTCATCCCATGCGCCGACAGCTGACGCCGGCAGGAAGCGCGGATTCTTCCACCGTTACCACATAATCCTCAAAGCGGCGAGCAGGGGCGACGTCGTCGGGGTTTTTCCGGGCCACCTTCACCGTCTCAAACAGCTTCCATGCGGGAGCGCATCCCAGTTCGCTGTCGTGCTTGAACACGATCAGTTCCCGGACCGCCATCTTCCCCCGCGCGGCAGAGCGATCATGCTCGAACATATTGAGGATGGCTTCCCAGAACAGCGCAAGGTCTTCTTCCGAAAAGCCCGTTGTCTTGCGGGCCAAATTGGCGGAGACATAGCCCTCGCAGCGGTATAAACCATAGGGAAGAATGTATTTGCGGCCCATCTCGGTGCCCTTCTTTTCGGCATCGGCCTCTGTGGTGATGGCCACTCGGGTAATCGTCACTTCCTGGGGAACCACCGGTTCCACGCTGCGGGCAAAACTCATCTGCACCGGGCCGCGAACTTGCCCGCAATTGAGCGCCGCCTTTACAAACGTGGTCATCACCGCGCCAAAGGTGCGGATATCGTAGAAATTGGCGCACATCCAATCCCGGATTTTGCGATCCAGATCGGGATCGCTCTTCTTCTTTTCCTTGACGGTTTTCTCCGTCACATCCATCTGAACATAGGCCTCGGCGTCGCTTCGGTTGAGCGGCACGCCGTCCTTGATATAAATGCGATAGCCGGTCGCGTCTTCCTTTACGGTCTCAACGTAGTTTCGGATCTTGCGCTTGAGACAGACGTCCGTGACAATTCCCAGGCCCGTCTCCGGATCTACCCGCGGCATGTTGCCCGCATCGGGATCCCCATTGGGATTGCCGTTTTCCACATCGAAGAGGATGACAAATTCATAGCGGTTCTTGATGGGTTCAGACATTTTGTTTTTCCTCCTTTTTTTCGTAACGAGCTTGCGTCTGGTGATAGTATCCCAATTGGAAGGCGCCCTGTTGCGGCAAATTCATGCGCGCAGGGTATCCTTCCGGAAATTTGCAGAGCAGATCCGTCAGTTGCTTGTCATAATAGACGCGCAGCTGCACTTCCATCTTCTTCAGATGCTTCTGCGCCAGATTCAGCAGCACCGGGAATACGATCGCGGGCGTTGCGGAGGCGGAGCTAAAGTACTTGTCCCGAATCGTGGCGTTGATGCCCGGATTGGCGGCGGATTGAATGGCTTCCAGCACGGAGAACAGCCGTCCCAAATTGTAGGGAACATTGGTGCTATCTGGATTGAGAGACACATGCAAAACCTCCTTTGGCACATCGGGATGGGGATTCTTTAAATAATAGGCCTTCAAAATTGCCGCTTTCCCCCGGGTCAGTTCGCGTTCGGCCCGGATGCGAAGGGTCACGCCGTTGAGCAACGTGGCCGGATAGCGGGTATTGTTCAGCACCGATCGGAGCAGTTCGCCCGATAAATTGGGCGCAGGACTTTTTTCCCGGGAATTGTGATTGACCGTTTCATCCAGCAGTTTCCAAAAGGGAAGGGTTTCGAATTTGTCGTAGGAGGACTTTGCAATTTCCAAGCGGCGCTGGTGTTCCTGGACGTTTTTAAGAAACGCGCCGAAGGTGTTCCGCAGGAAAAAGCGCACCGAAAGACGGGCCGCATTCGGAGAGATCCCCAGAATATAGAACTCCATCTCCGGCGACAATTTCTCTTCCTCAAATTCCACAGAATTGCCCGCGCACAGCTTTCGGAGGATTCCCTGCAAATCCGCGGCGGAATAGGAGAGTTCCTGTCCGAAGCAAGCCCAGCCAAGAAAATTCTGATAGGCGCTCCCGCCTTGCTTCGCCCAACACACAACCGTGGTATCTCCCATGGAATATACATGATACCGATCGGCAAGCAAATGGTTGAGCGCGGCGGTATATGCAAAGGCCGCATATTTGCCCGTCGGCGCGTTAAAATTCTGCTCCTTTCCGAAAGAACAGAACGCCGGCGCGTTGAAGGAAACCAGCGCCGCGCCGCTGGGTTGGGCGCCCCGCACGTTTTTGATCGCCGGATGGATATTTTCTACCGGCCCTTTCTCCCCGGTCACAAGGCAGACCATTTCCGGCCCGTCGCTTTTCTGCTGATAGTTGGCATCCCAGGCCCGGCAAATCGCGGGATCCGTGTGCACAAATTCTCCGCAATAGCGAAATACAAGATTTGCGCCGGACAGAATTTCTTTCAGATATTCCGCCAGGGCGGGATGCTCGCCCGCCTGTTCCGGCTCCCATGTTCGAAAAAAAGCGGACAGCGCCGCGGCTGCGGGAGAATCTACTCCTGCCAAAATGGTCGCATGAAGGATCTTGCAAGCTTCAAAACACTCTTTGGCCCGCTGGGGGTTTCCCTTCCCGTCCATACCGAGAAGATAACTGGAATTGTCCCATAAAAAGTTGGAAGAGATTCCGCTGCCGCGCTTTACCGGCGCCGGAAGCGTCATCAGCCTGGGACGCAGCGCCGCTTTTTTCCCCTCCGGCATTTCCTCCTGCAGCGATAAAACCCGCTCCAGCGCGCCGTCCGCGTCGATACACAGCGCAAAAGATACCTTCACCCGGCTCCAGCCGGGAGGCGTGATTTGTCCTCTCTCGCGCAAGGCCTGATAATATTCGGTCAGCGCCTGCAAAATCATCTCCGCACCTCCTCGCTATTCCAATCCGGCACTTCCAGAACGCCATCCCGGAGCACTCCGCGGAAGAAACACGGGGAAATGTTTTCAGGATCGGAATAATCCATGTCATAGAGAAGCCACCCCAGATCCCGCTCCCCCTTCAGTTCCGGGGGACAGGGGGGAATTTCTTCACACCAACGGAAATTCGCCGGAAATTCGCGGCAGCCAAAATAGGGTTGATGATAGAATTGCCCCTTTTTTATCCGGCGCTTTGCAATATCCTGGAATTTCCCCGGATTGTCTGTGGCAGAGGCGCGATCCGTCATTTCAAAATGCGCCTCAATCACATAGCGCACATCCCGCAAGAGAAGCGCCGCCCGCTGCTGGATGTTTTCCCTCGTGCTAAGGTAAAGCTCCCCCGCTCCCCGCTCCATCACGGTTCGGGCATTGCGCGCCGAAATGGTTGCCTTGACCTCGTTGCGGCGCAGATTTGTAAAGCGAATCGGCGCGCATACCCGAATCCGATCAATCCACCATCTCAGACCAGGATGGAAATAAATCGATTCAATCAGCCCCCTGGCCGCCGATGGGGTCATTACATCGAAACTCACCCTTTCGACTTTCATCTCGGGCCGGACAAACAGGGCGTATTCTCCCCATACTTCCAAGCAAATGGGCATCGTTTCTTTCCCCCTTTCCCTTGATCTATTTTTAAAAAATCAACATTTTCATAATATCAAATTATATATCACATGTCAATTTATTTTATCATTTTTATAGCTGTAATCCCCTTCAATGAACAAAAAAACTGCCTGCGCTGCAAGGACGTATCGCGCAAGCAGATGCAGGTGAAACTATATAGGGCTCTTATGGAAGCAACAGGAGCTGCGGATTTGCAGCCCTCAGACTATCCAAAAGCGCTTTGGGGAGAATCCTTCCAAACAGAGCGCGGCGGTGTGTACGTCGCACTCGGTTTTTCCGGAGCGCAAGCGCAGGAGAAACCCTTCCACCGTCTGAAAACCGCCCGGAAAATCCGCAGATTTCCACCGTCCTCTTCCTCTTCTGGGAAAATCCGCAGATTTTCATGGAGCGTGTCAAAATCTTTTTGGACATACAAAAGCCGCACCGATCGGGTGCGGCTCCAAATTTCCCTTGCGCCGAAATTCGTCGGGCCGGAAGACGAATTACTGTGCGGACGGGGTGGCGACGAGGAAACACATGTCGTTGAGTTCGCCGGATTCCTCGTCAAAGAAATCATAGAAGGTGAAGTTGTACAGGAATCGCTCGGCGGGATAAACGCCGTAACCGTCCTGGTTGTGGTCGGTGGTGTCATAGGGATCGGCCACGATGATCACGTCGTCCTGCACGGTTTCGGTGCCCATGTTGTCGTAGCCGATGATGACCTGCCAGTGTCCGCCCCAATCGTTCCAGCCGATCATGATCGGATTCCCGGCCGCCAGCGTTTCCTGAATGTAATCAAAGGTAAAAATATCGTAGACATCCTCTCCGGCATCGATGGCGGAATAGCAGTCAAAGCCGCCTACGCCCTCAAACATATCCACCATCTGCGAAAGGCTGGTCGCGCCGGGCTCCGCGCCGCCTTCGCGCAGTTCAGCCAGCGTCTGCTCGTTGTAATCGCCGCGCAGTCCGTACCATTCCAGGGTCATCAGCGCGCTGGTCACGCCGCAGCTCCATTCGCTGGATTGCTGAAGGGTTTTGAAGTTGGTGAGGATGGTCAACGTATCGGTCGAAGTCATGTTATAGAAATCCAAGCGGCTGAAGTAGAGGCTGTCCTCATGATCTCCGAGGCGCTCGACGCTGTCCGCGCCATCCTCGGGGCTGAGATCGCACCCGTCGTCAAACTTCATCTCATCGCTGTAATTGCCGCCTTCTTCCGCCATCGCGGAGGTAAGGCACAGGGACATGCAGAGTACAAGCAACCATACAATCAGTTT
>DVMU01000192.1 GCA_018714825.1 Candidatus Pullichristensenella excrementigallinarum | reverse complement strand
CCTGCGACAGCTCCAACAGCTCTTTCCATAGATCCTGGTTTTCCACGGGTTTTTTCTGGCTGGTAAGCCAATTCTTTTTCTGCCAGTTCTCCAGCCATTTTTTCTGAAAGGCGTGGATCAAATAGGCGCTGTCCGAATAGACCATCGCCTCGCAAGGTTCCTTGAGCGCGCGCAACGCCTTGATCGCAGCGAGCAATTCCATGCGGTTGTTTGTCGTCCTTTCCTCGTATCCGGAAAGCTCAAGACGCTTGTCCTTATAGATCAGGATGGATGCCCATCCGCCCGGCCCGGGATTTCCGGAACAAGCGCCGTCTGTATAGATTTCCACCCGCTTCAATGCGTTCCCTCCAAAGCTTCAAATGCCTGCGCTATCGACTGCGCGTTGCTTTCCAGCGCCTGCAAATACCCCTCCCAGCCCGTCTCCTCGCGACCGGTGGAGAGCGTATCTATTTTGGCCACGGAAAATCCCGCATTTTCCAGCGCGTCGATCAGGGCCTTGGGCGCCTGTTGTTCGATCAAAACGACCCGCGCACCCGATTCCGTGAGCGTATCCAGGCAATTCTCGAGATCGTCGCCGTACAGCATATCGCCGCTCTCCCGGTCGATCCACTCCGCGACCTCAAGCCCCATATCCAGCGCAGGATAAATTGCCGCCTCATTGAGGAGAACGACTTGCTTTCCGGAAGTGGTTTCGGCAAGCGCAGAGACGGTTTCCCGCAGCGTGCCGACCTCCTCGAGCGCTGCATCCAGATTCGAAAAATACATCTCCGAATAGTCCGGATCTAACTCGCTCATGTACAGGGCGATTGCCTCCAAAATGTATTCCGCTCCTTCCAGGGAAAGGTAATAATGCGGATTGGGCCCGATCAAATGGCTGGTTTCCTCGTCGCTGTCGGAGGCCTCCTCATCGTTGTTGTAGAGTTCCATGTTGAGCATGGCGGTGACCACGGCGGGTCCGCTTTCCCCCATGGCCGTCAGGGTGGAAGAAAAGCTCTCCAGACCGCGGCCGCCCTCAATCACCGCATCCGCGGAATAGGCCAGCAAATAGAGATCCCAATCCGAAAGCGCGTAATTTCTCAGGCAGCCGTCCTGCGGTTGCACCAGACAGTGCAATTCCATGGACGGAATTTCCTCAAAAATCCTCTCCGAAAGCGCATAAATGGGATAAAAGGTCGCGTAGACCACCAACTCTTCCGGACCCTCTTCCTCCACCAACGGACGACAGGCGCTCAATACAATCGCCGTCAGGAGGAAAAGGCATATCAGTTTCCCGCGCGATCGCATGGGCGCATATCCTCCGATTTTTCTATGCCGCGCATCCTGAAAAAATGCCTTATCTGCATTTGCGGCAAAAATTCCATGCGCCATTATAGCATAAAATTCCCCAAAATACAAATCCGCCCCGTGATCGGCAGCATTCTCTCACGGAGCGGTTTCCGCCAACGCGCGCTTTGCGCCTCCTTCATCCGGCAGAGCCGTTGAAAATCAATCCCAAATCCTGGCGATTCCTACGCCTTGAAAATAGTGGAGCACAATTTCTTCTGCATTCTTCCCGTCTTCGGCCATAGCGTAAGCGCCCCATTGCGAAAGGCCTACCCCATGTCCAAATCCGCGTCCTTCGAACGTCACTTTGCCGTCCTGAATGGTCACGCGATCGATCAAGGTGCTCTTGAGCTTGTTTGCGCCGATTTGGATGCGCAGGGATGGCGCAGAGACGGAGACGCCGTTGATCTTAAACCTCTCTACGCGCCCCGATTCCCCGCGGCTGTCGATTTCGATGCTCTCCACCGTTCCGGTCTGCACGCCGGTATCCGCGCAGGCCTTCCCGACCTGTTCGGCGGTAAACGTCGCCGTCCAATTCTTCACATCTTCCGGCGCATCCTCGGAATCGGGAGAATCCACTACCGCCAAATAGGCCGGATCTCCCTGCTTATAATCCAAAGCCACGCTGGGAAGCTCCGTCTTCCCACCGGCATGTGCATGGAACCAAGCCTGCGGCAGTTCGCCTTCATAGCTGAGGACCATGCCGCGCGTCTGTTCGACCGCGGTGCGAATCGCCTCGTTGATGTTTGCCTCGGAATAGGCCTGCGCCTCGCTCACATCCGTGGAAATATCCGCTCCTTCATATTTGGAATCCTTGGTTTCCACAAATTTGAGCACGAAGGTTCTGGCGAGAATCGCCTGTGCCTTGAGCGCCTCCAGCGGCCAATCGTTTTTCATCTCGCCCGCCAGAACGCCCATTACATACGTCTCCAAATCCATTTCCTCGATTTTTTCCGACTGCGTGTCATAGACCTTCAGGATCGGAACTCCCTGTTCGTTGGTCTCCAAAGACTCGGGAATTTCCGGTTGAATTACGTCCACGGAAATTCCTTCCTTCGAAGGATTGTTTGCCGAAGGCATACACCCCGCGCACAGCGCGGCAAGGCATACTAGCGCTGTCAGAATCGCAAATCTTTTTTGCAACGTTCATCCACCTCCTGCGAGGTAGTTTGAACGCAAAAATGGCGCTCTATTCCGTTCGATCGCCCCGTGCAAAGAGATTCAATGCGCAAATTGCCGCGTACACATTGTCCACGAAGGCCAAATTGACATTTTCAAATGAGCGCATCCCCCGCGCATTTCCCTTCGGAAGAAGAATGTTGCGAAATCCCATTCGAAGGCATTCTGCCACGCGCCGTTCAGCCTGCGGGACCGCGCGCACCTCTCCGGCCAGGCCGACCTCCCCCATCACCGCCCAATCCTGCCCGATCGGGCGATTGAGCAGCGAAGAAGCGACCGCCGAAACCAATGCCAGATCCGCGGCCGGTTCGGTGAGCGTCATACCGCCCGCGATGTTGATATACACATCCTGATCGAAAAGGCGCATTCCCACGCGCTTTTCCAGGACCGCCAATAAAAGCGCCAATCTCCCCTGCTCTACGCCGCTAGCCATGCGCCGCGGGTTCCCGAAGACGGTTTTGGATACCAGGGCCTGCACGTCCGTCAAAAGCGGGCGCGTGCCCTCCATGGCGCAGTGGATGACCGATCCGGACGCATTCTGTGCGCGTTCGCGCAGAAGCGCCTCCGACGCATTCGGGATTTCTTCCATGCCGCGCGCGGTCATTTCGAACATTCCCAGTTCATTGACCGAACCAAAACGGTTTTTTACCGCTCGCAGCAGCCGATAGTGATGCTCTCGATCCCCTTCAAAATAGAGGACCGCGTCCACCATATGTTCCAACACCCGCGGCCCGGCAATCGCGCCTTCTTTGGTCACATGTCCGACCAAAAAGACACTGCAGCCGCTGAGCTTGCTCAGGCGCATCAGCCTGGAAGCACTCTCGCGCACTTGGCTAACGCTTCCGGGCGCGCTGGAAAGTTCCGGAAGGTACATCGTCTGAATCGAATCGACCACGATAATTTCCGGAGCAATTTCTTCCATCCGCTTTTCAACAGTATTCATATCGTTTTCCGCGAGAATATAAATCTGTGCGCCACTGGCGCCCAGGCGATTCGCCCGCAATTTGATCTGCTTGGCGGATTCCTCTCCGGAAACATAGAGCACTTTGGCGCCCGCCCTCGCCATATTTGCGCATACCTGGGTCAGAAGCGTGGATTTCCCGATTCCCGGATCTCCTCCGACCAATACGACGGAGCCATCCACCAATCCGCCCCCGAGCACGCGATCCAGCTCTCCGATTCCGCAGGGACGGCGGGTCAGGTCTTCATCGGGAATCTCGTCGATCAAAAGGGCGCGCGCATCCGATCCCGGAGCCCGCTTGACTTTCTTTTCCGGCTTGAGAATTTCGGCCTGGCGTTCCTCTTCCTGAAAGGAATTCCAGCTCCCGCATTCCGGACAGCGCCCAAGCCATCGCCCCGTCTCGTAACCGCACTGCGTGCAGACAAAGACCACTTTGCTTTTTGCCACAAATTTGTCCCCCCATGATAGGAATAATTCATTATAACATATCCTGACGTGACTTGCCAGAAGCGCGATTTCGATTTATAATAGATGCAAATTCCCTAAAGGAGCTCGTACATGCCGGATAATGAAGAAAAGCGTTCGGTTCCCACGCCTCCCAAGCGGTCCGAAGATGCGTTTCAGCAATATGGCGATGAACAGGATGCCCCTCTTCGCGCCAAAAAAAAGCCGAAATCCTCTCCCAAAGCGTCCGTAAAGGGCAAAAAGCGCCCCCCGGTACGGCGCGCGGCAAAAAAGAAGAAGGGCGGCCGCAAACGCCGCGTCTCGCTGTTTGATCGACTTTTTTCCGGAACAAGCGCTTCCAACGAAGAGGGCGGTCTGTTTGGAGGAAAACTCCACCTGTCCTTCTGGCCGAGCTTTTTTGTCATCGCGCTGGTTCTCGTGCTGTTGGTGCTGTTTTTGCAGAGCAGCAATCTGGTCGTGGACGAACAGCAGGTTACCATTGTCGGTTTGCCTTCGGATCTGGAAGGCTATCGAATTCTGCACCTGTCGGATCTGGCCGGCAAGCGCTTTGGCGACGCGCAGTCCACGCTTCTTCGCGAATTGAATACGCTGGATTACGACGCGGTCTTTCTGACCGGAGACATGGTCGGAACGTCAGGAGATCCGGAACCGCTCTATGAGCTTTTGGAAGGCTTCTCTTCCAGCACGCCCGTGTATTTTATTTCCGGAGATTCCGATCCCGGCCCCTATCGCGAAACCATGCGCGATATTGAAGGAACGCTGGACGAATTGGTCTATGAAGATTGGATTCTGGGGGCAATGGATCGAGGGGCGATCTACGTCGATCGTCCGCAGAAGCTGATCGTGGGAAATGCGACCATTTGGATTACTCCCGCCGACATGCTCAATCTCGATGCCTCCGCCACCATGTCTACCACAAAATCCCAGATGGAGCAGGAGGAGGAAGGCTCTTTGCTCGGCCTGGAAGCCGACTACGACACGCTTCCAATGACTTCGCACCGCTATGAGCGGGCGCAGGCGTTGCTGGATGCCGTCAATACCATGCAGGCAACGGAAATTCACATTTCCCTTGCGCACATACCGCCTTCGGACGATTTCATTCTTAATTCCGCCTCCCACAATCCGCCGGAGGAAAAGTATCTGACGCAGCCGACGCTGATTTTGGCAGGCCACTATTGCGGCGGGGTCTTCCGCATTCCATTTCTGGGAGCGTTTTACATTCCCAACAACACGGCGGATCGCCACGGCTGGTTCCCGGCGCAGGAGGACGTTGCCGGACTTTCGACAATCGGCGAAACGCAGATGTATATCTCCTCAGGGCTTTCAACGTGCGGGGACGCGCCGCTGATGCCGTTCCGCCTGTTTAACCGGCCGCAAATTTCCATCTTGGAGTTTACCGCCACGCTGCCGGAAAACATGCTCGAACAATAATCTCCCGCATCCCAAAGCAATCCTACAAATAATTTTCTGAAAAATCCGGCATACTGAACCCAATGGAGGGAACAGTATGCCGGATTTGCCGAATATCCGTCTCCTTCGCTCCGCGCTGAGCGGAGAGCTGGATCAAGACGTACAGACGTTTAAAACCATTTTTAACAGTCCCCAAAATGAGGACATTATTTTCCGTCGCTTCCAGGCGGCGGGATTTTCCATGTGCCTGATCTATCTGGAGGGAATGGCCTCCGCAAATCAGATTGCGGATTTCATTCTGCGCGCAACCATGGAGAGCGATGGCCGTATTCCCGAAAGCTCGGGACAGGGCGTACAATTTCTGATGGAAAATGTGCTCAATATCCCCCAGGCCAGCGCATGGGAAACCGTCGAAAAGCTCGTGGAAGGAATTTTGGGAGGCATGTCTGCGCTGTTGGTGGACGGATGCAGGGAGGCCTGCCTTCTGGAGACGCGCGGATTCGAAAAGCGGAGCGTGGGAAAGACGCAATCTGAATCCGTGGTCAGCGGCTCGCAGGAAGGGTTTGTCGAAAGCCTGCGAACCAACATCACGCTTCTCCGGCGCTATGTGCAATCCCCGCAACTGATTACGGAAAAGAGCGCCGTGGGCACAAAGGTGCGCAAGGACATTGCGCTTTTGTATCTGACGGGAGTGGTTCGCGAAAAATCCCTGGAAGAAATTCGCCGCCGAATTCAAAAAATCCAGAGCGCATCCGTGCAAAGCCTCGGTCAGCTTCAGCAGCATATCGAGGATTGTCCCTTTGCCATTCTTCCCCAGATGATGCTCACAGAGCGCCCCGATCGCGCCGCAAGTTGCCTGCTCGATGGGCAAATTGTGATTCTTATGGACAATTCGCCGTGCGCCCTGGTCGCCCCTGCGACCGTCTTTCACCTGCTCCATGCCTCGGACGACAACTTCCAGCGCTGGCAGTACGGGACCTTTCTGCGCCTGATCCGCTTTATCGGAATTCTTTTTTCCGCATTTTTGCCGGGGTTCTATGTTGCGGTAACGCTGTTTCATCCCCATCTCATTCCCACGGCGCTTTTAACCGCCATTGCGGAATCCCGGTCCAACGTGCCCTTTACAATTCTCACGGAAGTTCTTATTATGGAAATCTCCTACGATTTGATCAACGAGGCCAGTATGCGCATTCCCTCTCAAATCGGTTCGGCGATCGGGATTGTGGGTGGATTGATTCTCGGACAGGCGGCAGTTTCGGCATCGATCATCAGTCCCATTGTCATTATCGTGATCGCGCTTACAGGGCTGGGAAATTTTGTCATTCCAAATTACGGATTTACGATCGGCGTGATGATCTATCGCCTCATTCTCATTTTCGCCGGAGCGCTGATGGGATTGTACGGCCTTGTTCTGGCCACCTTTCTGATCCTGTGTCATCTGTGTTCCATGCGTTCTCTGGGGGTTCCGTTTCTCTCCCCCATTTCTCCCTATCGCAGGCACAATCCGGATATCGTCCTGCGATTCCCCGTGTGGCTGCAAAAGCGCCTTCTATTTCTTGCCAGGCACAAAAGCTGGATGCACACGGAAGGAGACGACGAACCATGAAGCTGAATTTGCCCCTGCGCTGCGCGCGCGATCTGTCGATCGTGGCAGTCACGGAGCGCCTGTTTTCCGGACTTTTTATCGATACGCCGCAGATTCTCAATTCCGGATGGATTTCTGCGCTGGGCGGAGCCGTTTTGTGTCTGCCGATGGTTTGGCTCGGGGACCGATTTATCAAGGCGCATTCTCCGCGTCCGGTGGCGGACAGCCTTGCGGAATCGGCGGGCGCCGGGTGGACGCGCCTTCTTGCAGCCGTTTTATGCCTTACGCTGTTGTACGATTTTGCGGCGGTTATGCGGCTGAACAACAATTCCGCCAGCTATGTGGCGCTTTCCAACGTTTCCGCGACCTTTCAGATTCTCCCGCTGGTTCTAGTGATGCTGTTTTCGGCATGGAAAAATGGGCAAACCGCAGGATCTGCCGCGCTTCTATGGATGCGCCTTTTTCCGTTCCTGTTTGTGATCTCTCTGATTCTGCAATGGACGAGCTTACAGCCGCGCTGGTTGCTCCCCGTCCTTGGACCGGGCTTGCGCCAGCTCGGGAAGGGAACCCTTTCGGCAGCGGGTTGGATCGCGCCCATAGCGGCCGCCTGGTTGGCGTCCGAACCGGGCAAAGAGGATCTGCGCAAGAATCTGCCGCTCTCCCGCGCGGTTTTCTTTATCGGAGCAGCGGCCTCGGTCTTTCTTGCCATTCTCGCGATGATGTCGCCTGCCGATGTTTTTGGAAACCCCACCCGCAGCTTTCAATTTGACAAATTGCTTTCCAATGGACGTGTCGCTCTGATGTTACAGCTGCCCATGACGCTTTTGTGGTTTAACGGCACGCTGTTTATGTTGCTGTTCGATCTGTTTTTATCGGCAAAGATGCTGCAAATCGTCCTTCCAAGGCTGGATGGGCGTCTTGCGCTGTGCGCCTGTGCGTTGGCGGGCGGCGCCATCGCCCTTTCAGGATGGGCCGAACAATATTTGGTACAGTGGGTTGGGCGCTGGCAGTATTTGATCGTCTCCGTTCCATTTGCCGCGACGCTTGGAATCGCCCTGATTCGCAAAGGAGGGAAAACGGCGTGAGACGCATTCGAAAAATCGTTGCGTTCTTTCTCGCAGCGCTATTCTGCTGCCTGTTGACCGGATGCCAATCGCAGTCCAAGCAACTTGAAAGCCTCGCCCTGGCGATTCTGTTCGGGGTAGACACCGATGCGGAAGGAGCGATTGAATTGACGGTGCAAATTCCCAAGATCGGCGCGTCCTCAGGCATGGACGCGGATTCCGGAGACGAGGCGCAGCAATCCCAGGCATCCGATTATATGATCGCCAGCGCCAAAGGCGCGACCTATTCCGACGCTATGGATTTACTCCGTCTGACAATCCCACGCGATCTGAGTTTGCGGCAGGTCAAGATGATCATCATCTCCGAAGAACTTGCCTCCAGCGATACGTTCATTGAAATCACGCAATCGATTGCCGAAACCTATCAGCTTTACAACGCCGCCGAGATGATCATATGCATGGGAAGCGCCCGCGACTTTATTGAAGAGCAAAAGCCGATTATCGGAACGCGCATTTCGACCGGCGTTATCGCCATGCTCGAGCACTATCAGGAGCGCGGCTTTATTCCCACAACGAGCTTTGCGGACTTTCTGTATTCATGCGTTTCCGTGTACTCGGATTCCCTGGCAGCTCTTGCCGCTCAATCTGAGCCGGGAGCGGAGGCATTGCCGGAGGGAGGCGTCGGAGACAGCCTTCCAAGCGAAATTCCCGCGCAATCCGAGAACCGCAACGAATACATGGGCTGCGCGGTATTCCGTGACGGCATTATGGTGGATAAACTCAACGGCCACGAAACGCTCTTTGTCAATCTTTTGCGCGGAAAAAACCCGCCCATGAATTATACCGTTGACGGCGACGTTGCGCAACTGCAATTCAATTCCTCTCCGAAGATCCAAATAGATGTTTCGAGGGATTCCGTGGAGATCTCGATTCGGGTCGATATGACGGCCGTCGCACTCACCGTCATGCCCGATATTGAACGCCTGCGCAGCCAGTTTGAACAGGATATGCTCTCTACTTTCCGGCACTGTCAGGCTTTGGGCGTCGATCCGTTCGGCTTTGCGGAAATCGCGGCAGGGAAATTCCTCACGATCGATCAGTGGCTGGAATACGATTGGCATGAAAAGTTTCCTCAGGCGGAGTTTTCTCTGGATATCCGCATCCATAAAAGCGATACTTGACATTTCCTGTTGCGTTGTTTAGAATAAAAAAAACACCATGCGCAAAGAGGGATGCCTTGCATGTATGCGCTCATCCTCAATCCCTCCTCCGGAAGCGGTCGGGCGCTTCGCGAATTGCCTCGCATTGAAGCGTTGCTTGAGCAGGAACAAGTGGAATATCGCGTAGATTCCGCGGACAAACCGGGGGATTTGCGCGCGTTTGCGGCGCGCGCCGTGGAGGAAGGCTTAGAGGGAATCATCGCTCTGGGCGGGGATGGAACGCTCTTTGAAATTTTGAACGGGATGGCGCGCAGCGATTTGACGCTGCTGCTTGCCTGCTGCGGCACGGGAAATGATTTCTCGCGCCTTTTTCGGTTGCCCAACGATCCGGTGGAGGCGCTTCGCATGCAGCTTCACCTTCCCCTTTCCCGAATCGACATCGGCCGTATGAACGAGTTCTATTTTTTGAACGTAGCGGGCACGGGACTGGATGTGGAAGTGTTGGTGCAAGCGGAAAAGTACAAATTCGGGCATTCCGGTCTTGGGCCGTATCTGCGGGGTTTGCGGGATGCGATTCGATTTTTTCGGCCGACAAACGCGCGCCTGATCGTGGATGGAGAGGCGGAAGTTTCCGCCCGATTCACCATCCTTTCCCTGGGAAACGGGCGGTATATCGGCGGCGGGATGAAAGCCGTGCCGAATGCGAAGCCGGATGACGGCCTGCTGGATTTAGTGCTTGTCCGGCCCGTGAAAAAGTGGCAGATCGGCGCGCTTTTGGCGCTGTATGTGCCCGGCTTGTATGTCAAAACCCCGCTGGCAAAGGTGCGTCGCGTTCGCACTCTGGAAATCGCCTGCCCGGGCATGACCGTCAATCTAGACGGCGAATTAAAGCCCTGCGATCGCGCGCGATTTGAAATTCTTCCCGCAGCGCTGCGCGTGCGCCTGCCCGGACTGGCGCCGGAGAGGCGCGTTGCGGAATGACGCGGGCTTTTGGGGCCCCTGTTGCGCCTTTTGTTCGCACAATTGCGCGCGTTTACCGCAAAAACTCCCGGAGTTTTTCCGCATCCTCATACCCTTTTTGATAGAGGGCCTTCAGATTTTCCGGATCCCGTTTGAGCGTATCCACCCCGAACAAATTGTCCGGAGCCAGAATCAGCGCCCGGCCTTCCCTTTCCAGCCGTTTCGCAAATTCGACCTGACGGTTATAGACTTCGTATCGCTTCAACAAACTCTGCGCGGTCTTCGGATACTTTCTGCGGACGGCCAAGGCAAAATACCGATCCTTACCAATCGTCCGCACAAATTCCCGCGGCCGGGTCAGAATCACGGCAACCCGCTCGCAGCCGTCCGCAAGGGCGCGCTCCACCGGCACAGGATCGGACAGCCCTCCATCATAATACATGCCGCCCCGAAACGGATACGCGGGACAAATGCCCGGGAGATTGCTCGAAAGCTTGAGGACATCGTAATTGTCCTGACACAAATCGCTCTTGTCGAAGTAGATCGGCCCTCCCGTCACGGCGTCAGTGACGACGATTTTCATCTTCGCGGGATTATCCCGAAGCGCCGGATAATCGAGCGGATCTTCTCCATCGCTGTTTGCGAGCGTCGAATACACATAATCCAGGTCGATATACGCGCGCTTTCGGAGAAAGTTGCGCGCGCTCATATACTCTCTGCGCCTGCTGTATTCCACATAAAAGCGGAAATTTCGTCCCCGCTGTCCGGCAAGAAACGAGGCGATATTCGCGCTTCCGGCGGATACGCCCAGACAATAATCAAAGGTCATCTTCTCCTCTATGCAGCGGTCAAATATGCCCGCGCCATAGATGTCCCGCAATCCGCCGCCGACATCCACGATCCCAATCATCGCAATTTCTCCTTTCCCATAGGGTGCAAGCGCCTTTTGACTCCCTTGCCGCGCCAGGCGAAATTTGAAAACGCCTTGCATCCACGCGGCGCGATCCAGGCGCTTTTCGTTCACACGTTTGTTTCCGGTTCCCCGCGCCTTCTGGAGAAGACAAGATGCGGCATGTCTATGCCCCAATAATGCTTGACAAACGCTCCGCGAAGTTGCATCCCGTTTCGCCGCGCGACGGCCTGGGACGCCCAATTGGTATCCCGAATGATGGAAAAGACCTCCGACGCGCCCAAGCGTGAGAACGCGTAGTCCATGCAGGCGCGCGCCGCTTCGGTGGCATAGCCGTGATGCCAGTGGACGCGCTCGAACAGATAGCCGACTTCCAGCACCCGGCGACTTCCCCACTCCTGCCAGGTCAGCCCGCATTGTCCCAGGAATTCCCCGTCCACCTTGCGCAATACTGCCCAGAGGCCGAATCCGTCGTTTTCATAGCGCTCCAGCTGTCGGTCGAGCCATGCGCGGACTTCCTCATCCGAAAAGGCGTGCGCATAGGCGTACATCGCCTCCTGATCCTGTAAGGTGCGGCGCAGAGCGAGCAAATCCTCCTGCGTCATCTCGCGCAGCACCAGCCGATCGGTAGACAGGATCATCCTTTTCTCCCGGCACATTTTTCCCGTGCTCCTTTCGAAAAATTTCTCCTCGGAAATCCCACTGCGCACGCGCTCTACGCAAAAAATCCCCGCAAGCAATCCTGCGGGGAAGAAAACCGGGAAAAACTCAGCGCTTACTGAACTGGGGCGCGCGACGGGCGGCCTTGAGACCGTACTTTTTGCGCTCCTTCATGCGCGGATCGCGCGTGAGATAGCCGGCCTTTTTGATGGCGGGCTTGAGCTCTTCATCCGCCTTGACCAACGCGCGGGCAATGCCGTGCCGGATGGCGCCGGCCTGTCCGGTATAACCGCCACCCTTGCAATTGACAATCACGTCGAACCGGGCGCTGGTTTCCGTCAACACGAGCGGCTGGCGAACCACGGTCTTAAGCGTCTCATAGCCGAAATACTCGTCGATCGAGCGCTTGTTGATGATGATATTTCCCTCGCCGGGAATCAGACGAACGCGAGCGATCGCCTTTTTTCTCCTGCCGACGGCATGGAAGCAAACCTCAGACATTTTTCGTCCTCCTCCCTATCACAGCTTGAATTCCACGGGCTTCTGCGCCTCATGGCCATGCTCCGCGCCTGCATAGACGCGCAGCTTCTTGAGCATCTTGTATCCCAAGGGGCCCTTGGGCAACATCCTGCGCACAGCTTCCTTAAACATGAATTCGCTCTTGTTTTCGATCAGCTTGCGGTAAGGAATCTCTTTCAATCCGCCCGGATACCCCGTGTGATAGCGGTAGTTCTTCTGATCGAGCTTTTTGCCCGTCAGACGGATCTTCTTGGCGTTGATCACGATGACGTAATCGCCGCAATCCACATGAGGCGTAAACGTGGGCTTATGCTTGCCGCGCAGAATCGCTGCGACCTGCGAAGCGAGCCTTCCCAAAACCTGATCCTCGGCGTCGATCACATACCAGGTGCGCTCGACATTCTGAGGATTGGCCATATAAGTACTCACAGGCAATTCCTCCCAAATATTACGATCAATCCCGCGGGCGTGTGGTCAGTACGCGCGCAAGCACCAATCGCGCTCGGGGCTAGTGAGCGGATTGACACAATCTGTATTGTATCCGATTTGAGCATTTTCGTCAACAAAAACGCGCCGCGGATGCAAAATTTAACATCGCGGCGCGAACGCTTTTCCCTTTATTGTGCGTCTTGTTCGGCAAACAAATCCTCGCCCTGATAATTCTGCAATTCCTCGATGGTGTAATCCACGCTTTCGGGAGTTCCTTCCTCGTAAACCAAGCCGTCCTCTTCGGGAATGTTGTCGATATCGGGATCGTATTCCCTCTCGGCGGTGACGTTATCATATGCCGAATCGTCCAGATTCACCGGGACAGGCGTCCAAAAAGCTTCGTCCGCGCTTACCTCCGTGGAAAGCGGTTCATTCGCCGCTTCGTTCGCCCCATGAAGCAGGCGAAGCGAAAAACGCACAATCAGAAATCCGGCAATTGCCAAAATCGCGATCGCAATCAATGCGACAATCAATTTGGCCCAAAAATTCTGGTTTCTATTCATGTCAAATACAATAAGCGCGGACGTCTTCCTGCAAATCGTCCACAGGCATACTCAGAGAAATGAGGAAATTGCAATGGTGTTCGCGAGAAAGCTGATCCAGCGCGCGGAAGAAATCGGGCAACTGCTCTTTTTCAATTTTTACGATCTTTAAAAAGGCATCGATGCTGATCAGGCTGATATCGTAATTGACCGACAACATGCCGCTGACAAATGCCAAAAATGCTTCCGGCGAACATTTGCGCGCCGCGGGATACTCCCCCGCGTCTACAAATCGGATTTCATGGCGCAAATCGTACATATAGCGCTTGTCATCGTCGATAAAGACGATAATGCCGTGCTCTACCTTGAGCGCATCGTTGGTAATATCGATCAAGCGCTTGGTCTTGCCGGAGCCCTTGTTGCCGGGAATGATTTGAATCATGGGAAATCCCTCCTTTATCGTTCCTTAGGCCTATTCCCATTATACAACAATTTCGCGCCGATGGCTAGAGGAAAAAGGCAGGATTTCTCTTCAATGAGTCGAATATTCCTTGAAAAGACGCGAACGGGAGTGGATATGCCCATGAACGAACACAGAGATGACACAATTTTGGAAAAAATCGTGCGCCGCGAACGCGTGTTTGACGGGCTGATTTTGCACATCGATCACGCGGACGCCATTCTCCCCAATGGCAAAATAGCAAAGCGGGAAATCGCCGTACATGTAGGAGCCAGCGCCGTGGTCCCGGTGGACGAACAGGGCAACGCCTATTTCGTGCGGCAATATCGCGCGCCCATCGAACGGGTGCTCCTGGAAATTCCCGCAGGAAAGCTGGACGCCCCGGACGAGAACCGATTGCTGGCCGCAAAGCGCGAACTCACGGAAGAAACCGGTCTGACTGCCGGAAGATGGGATCACCTGGCCGACGTTGTGACAACGCCGGGATTTTCTTCGGAGAAGATCTCACTGTATCTCGCGCGTGATCTTGTCAAGGGGGCGTCTTCTCCGGATGAGGATGAATTTTTAAACGTGGAAAAAATCCCGCTGAAGCAGGTTCGCAGCGAGATTCTCGCAGGAAAAATTCAGGATGCCAAGACGATCTGCGCCGTGTTGCTCGCCTGGGAGCGAATCAACGCGGAGAAATGAGGCGGTATGGCATATCTTGAAGGGCTGAGCAATCTCCCGGCGCTGGAAGGCGAAAGGGTTCTTCTGCGCAGGCTTGTCATGCGGGACGCGCCGGATATCTTCGCCTATTGCAGAGATCCGGAAGTCGCGCGGCATGTGCTTTGGACTCCGCACGAATCCCTGAGTGAATCGCGGGGCTATATTCGTTACATGCTCCGGCGCTATCGGCAGGGCGAGCCGGCCAGCTGGGGAATCGTCTGGAAGCCGGAAAAGAAGGTCATTGGGACCATTGGCTTTATGTGGGTCAACGTGGAAAACGCATCGGCAGAAGTCGGGTACTCGCTTGCCAGAGCGTATTGGAATCGCGGCATTATGACCGAGGCGCTGCGCCTGGTCCTCGATTACGGCTTCGGCACCCTGGGCCTGAACCGCATCGAGGCGCAACACGAAGTGGCCAATCCCGCATCCGGAGCGGTGATGCGTAAGGCCGGAATGCGCTATGAAGGCACGCTGCGAGAGAGGCTTTTTAACAAGGGAAACTATGTAGACGTTGCGCTGTACTCTCGTCTCCGGTCGGATTGTCCGGATCGATAAAGGGACCGGAGCGTCTTCAAGAGCCGTTTCGGCCGTCGGACGTTTGCTTTTGAGCGCATCCGGCGGCCGCTTTTCCAAGCCTTTTTGCGGAGAAGGGCAATTTCCCAAGGCAAGATCTCCGAATTCAGTTTTTCGCAAAGATTGGTTCGATGGCTTCGCCGTTCAACCAAACTTCATAGTGCAGGTGCGAACCCAGGTCTTTTTCTGCCAGCGCCGTGTCGCCCACCGAGGAGATCGCCTGCCCGCGCTCCACTTCTTGACCGGGCTCGACCAAAGAGAGCGTCTTCAGGCCCATGTATATCGTCTTATATCCATCCTCATGGCGCAGCACAATGACATTTCCCATCAAGGCGTCTTCGTAAGCGCTCTCAACGACGCCGGCCTGCGCCGCATAGACCACGCATCCCTGCGGCGCGGCAATGTCAATGCCCGAATGAATCCGCCATTGCTCAAGCACATCGGACCATTGCATACTGTCTACTTCGTATTCCCCCACGATTTCTCCCTGCAGAGGGAGCAGAAATCCTTCCTCCTCTTCCTCTTCTTCCTGAGGAGCGGGCGTTCCGACCGGGCCGGAAATCACCACCGCCGGTTCCGGGGATGCGCTGACCTGCGGCTCAGTGGAGGAGCGGGAGTTACCCGTTCGATAGGCATGTGCGGCGGTTCCCAAAATCGCGAGCAAAAGCAGCACGCAGACATAGTACCCCACTTTTTCCCATGCCGTCCGAAACCCGGGGATTGCCCTGCGCGCCTCTTTTCTAAGGCGCGAGAATCCGCTGCGGATCGCCGTCCTGCATCGTTCCGCGTGTACCCCGCTCCTTTTCGCACCCGTTGCGGCCAGCCTCGCGCGAAGGCAGGGGTCCCTCCAACCGATTCTTTGAAAAATACGGATCGCCGCGAGGATTCCATTCCCCACGCGCTTTCCGAATTCCCGCGCCGCATGGGGATTCTTTCGATTTGCGCTCCCCGTTTTTTGACGTACCCATGATTTAAATCTCATAACCGTTCCCTCCTCACTCCCAGTATGGGCGGAAAAGAATCGGTTATACACTCAAATTGCGGATCACGTTCCGGTTTTTAAAATATACTTGAAAACCCAAAATCCCCGCTCATTTGAGCGGGGACCAGACTGTCGAAAAAGCCTGTGGGCA
>DVMU01000191.1 GCA_018714825.1 Candidatus Pullichristensenella excrementigallinarum | reverse complement strand
CCGCAGTCCTTTTCTCCTTCCATGAAAATCCGCAGATTTTCATGGAATGTGTCAAAATCCTTTTTGACATGCAAGAAAGAGCCGTCCCTTTGGGCGGCTCTCTCCCTTTTCCGAACCCTTACACCAGCTCGAGGATGACCATTTCCGCGCCGTCGCCGCGGCGGGGGCCCTTCTTGACGATGCGGGTATATCCGCCGCCCTGGCCCTTTTCCTCAGCGCGCTTCTTGTACTTGGGTGCGATTTCGCGGAAGAGCTTTTCCACGACCGGGTGCTTGACGGTCTTAAGCCGCTCTTTGAAATCGTCCTTATCCTCTCCCTCGTTCTGCGTGGCGGGGATCTCATAGAGATACCGCATCACGCGACGACGCGCCGCGAGGCGGGAGGGCATGTCGTTGACGACGTCGAGCACGACGATCTGCTCTTTATCGTTCTTGGTTTCCTTTTTGACTTCTACGGTATTGTCACACTCGCGAATGGCGACGGTGATGAGGCGCTCGGTCATCGAGCGGACCTCTTTTGCGCGCGCGAGCGTGGTCTCGATCCTGCCATACCAAATCAGATTGGTCACCTGATTGCGCAGAAGCGCCACGCGCTGATCGGTCGGCAGGCCCAGCTTGCGATTGGCCATTTCCGGTTCCTCCCTTGATTGCAAGTATCGATAGGTCGATCCATCCTACTCATCGCTGGACTTGAGCGAAAGGCCCAAGCCGATGAGCTTTTGCTCGACTTCCTCGAGCGATTTTTTGCCGAGGTTGCGCACCTTCATCATGTCTTCCTGATTGCGCTGCACCAATTCCGCAACGGTATTAATGCCCGCGCGCTTGAGGCAGTTGAACGCGCGCACGGAGAGGTCGAGCTCTTCGATGGTCATCTCGAGCACCTTCTCCTTGGTGTCGTTTTCGGGCTCGTTATAGTCTACCCGGACAACGTTGACCGTCAGGTCAATAAACAGGCGCATGTTGTTGGTCAGGATCTGCGCGGCCGAAGCCAGCGCTTCCTTGGGCAGGATGCTGCCGTTGGTCCAGACCTCAATGGTGAGCTTGTCGTAGTCGGTGACCTGGCCCACGCGGGTGTCCTCCACAGAGTAACTGACCTTGCGGATCGGCGTAAAAATGGAGTCCACCGGAATCACGCCAATGGGCATTCCGCCCACCTTGTTGCGCTCCACCGCAAGCTGCTTGTTGCGCTCGGCGGAGACATAGCCGCGGCCCTTTTCCAGGGTAATCTGCATTTGCAGATGCGCGCCTTCGGAAAGCGTCGCGATGTGCAGATCGGGATTGACGATCTCCACCTCGTCATCGGCCTTGATATCCTGCGCCCTGACCTCGCAGGGCCCCTGCGCGTCGATGGTCACGATCTTGGGAAGATCGGTAAACAGCTTGGCCGAAAGAAGCTTGATATTCAGTATCAGTTCCGCAACGTCTTCCTTGACGCCCGGCACGGTGGAAAACTCGTGCTGCACGCCCTCGATGCGGACGCTGGTGGCCGCTACGCCCGGAAGCGAATTGAGCAATACGCGGCGCAGAGAATTGCCCAGCGTCTGCCCAAAGCCACGCTCCAGGGGGTTTACGACAAATTTGCCGTATCGGTTGTTTTCGCCTATCTCCACCCGTTCGATTTTCGGCTTTTCAATTTGATCAATCATTCAGCGTTTCCTCCTCTCCTATCGCGGCGCAAACTTGCGCTGCAACCGCGGAGTCCACTTCCATGCTCCCTCTCGCGCCCACGGCGCGTGAGCCGGAAGCCTAACCTGCGCTGATTTTTTCAGCAATTAGCGGGAGTAAAGCTCAACGATCAAGTTCTCGGACACTTCGTAGTCAATGTCCTCTCGCACGGGCAGCGCGATGATCTTGCCCTCGAAGGAATCCGCGACCCTCTCGATCCACTGAGGCATTGCCTTCTTGCCGTATTCCTCGATCAAGGTCTTGAACTTCACGGAAGCGCGCGACTTTTCGCAGATTGCGATGACGTCGCCCACCTTGACCTGGCAAGAGGGGATGTTGCACCTTTTGCCATTGATGGTGAAATGGCCGTGATTGACCAACTGACGGGCCTCGCGGCGGGTAGAAGCGAATCCCATGCGGAACACGACATTATCCAACCTGCGCTCGAGTTCCTGGAGCATGATTTCGCCGGTGATACCGCGCTTGCTTTCGGCCTTCTGATAGTACCTGAGGAACTGCTTTTCCAGAACGCCATAGATGAATTTGACTTTCTGCTTTTCCGCCAGCTGCTTGCCGTATTCGGACTGCTTGCGGCGGACGTGCGCCTTGGGATTGCGCGTGGTCTCCTTGGAGTAGCCAAGCACCGCCGGAGACAAGCCCAACGTCTTGCACCTTTTCAGGACGGGCTGTGTATTTTTCGCCATGTTCGGTTTCCTCCCTTACACTCTTCTGCGCTTGGGCGGACGGCAACCATTGTGCGGAATGGGCGTCACGTCCTTGATCATGCTGACCTCGAGGCCGGCCGCCTGCAAAGAACGGATGGCGGCTTCGCGCCCAGAGCCGGGGCCCTTGACATAGACATCGACGGTCTTCAGGCCATACTCCTTGGCGTTGTTGGCGGCTGTCTCGGCGGCCGACTGCGCGGCAAACGGCGTGGACTTCTTGCTGCCGCGGAAGCCCAATCCGCCCGCGGAAGCCCAGGCAAGAGCGTTGCCCGCGGTATCGGTAATCGTCACGATCGTATTGTTGAAAGAAGAGCGGATATGGGCCGCGCCCCGCTCCACGAGTTTCTTTTCGCGGCGCTTGCGCGTAACCCTCTTCAGCTTCGGCTTTGCCATTGCGATATTTCCTCCCTAAAATGCTCTCGAATGTTACTTGGCCTTCTTCTTGCCGGCAGCCTGCTTCTTCGGCCCCTTGCGGGTGCGCGCGTTCTGCTTGGTATTCTGCCCGCGAACCGGGAGGCCGCGGCGATGGCGCAGGCCGCGATAGCAGCCGATCTCCATCAGACGCTTGATGTTCATGCTCACTTCGCGGCGGAGGTCGCCCTCTACCTTGAGGTGATGGTCAATATAGTCGCGCAGCTTGCCGATTTCCGCCTCGGAAAGATCCTTGACGCGGGTGTCCGGGTTGATGCCGGTATCCGCAATGATCTCGTCCGCGGTCGAGCGGCCGATGCCGTAGATATAGGTCAGGGCGATCTCAACGCGTTTTTCCCTCGGAAGGTCTACGCCTGCGATTCGTGCCATGGAATGAATGCACCTCCAACTTGCTTACGCTTATGGGTCCGGCGCCTGGCGTCGCGCGCGGACGGGGAATATTGAAAGGCCCTCGAAACCCGGAATTCCGGGCAGCCGCTCCGATGGCCTGACTTTCTGGAAACCTTTGCCGGTTTAACCCTGCTTCTGCTTGTGCTTGGGGTTCTCGCAAATCACCATCACGCGGCCCTTGCGCTTGATGATCTTGCACTTTTCGCAAATGGGCTTTACGGAAGGCCTGACTTTCATGTTGCTACCTCCTTGTTCAATGCCATGTTGCTCGCGTTCAAGCTAATTCTTGCTGCGCCATGTGATCCGCCCGCGGGTCAGATCATAGGGCGAAAGCTCGAGTGTGACCTTGTCGCCCGGATAGATGCGAATGTAGTTCATGCGCATTTTTCCGGAGACGTGCGCCAGAATCTTATGCCCATTGGGCAATTCTACCTCAAACATGGCGTTGGGAAAAGACTCTGTGACAACGCCTTCGACCTCAATAACATCAGACTTGGACAATCTTATCCCTCCTCCTTGGACGTCCATGCGCGCAGTTCATGATCCGGGATCTTTTCTCCGTTTTGGAGCCTCCTAGCCGCATCCCCGGCAAATTCCAGGGTGGGCTTGAGGTGCTTGCGGCGCTTCTTTTTCGGCCGCTCCATCGTGCGGAGCTTTCCGTCCGCCACGAGCACGAAATCCCGATCGATCTCTTCCAGCACCACAAAGCGCCTTCCCTGGTCTCTTCCGGCCTTGGACACCACGATGCGTCCAACTTCGATCGGTATCGGCTTCATCCAAGCGCCTCCCGAACGGTCATTCCAGGGTAAGAGAGCACTTCGGGTTCCGAATCCGTGATGAGCACGGTGTGCTCGTAATGGGAGCAGGGGCTTTTGTCGCGCGTGACATAGGTCCAATCATTGTCCTCCACATACACTTTCCACCCGCCCATGGAGATCATCGGCTCGATGGCCAGCGTCATGCCCGCCTGCAGGCGGACGCCGCGGCCCGGATGGCCGAAGTTGGGAACCGAGGGGTCCTCGTGCATGTTGGCGCCAATGCCGTGTCCGCACAGGTCGCGGATGACTCCGTACCCCAGGGATTCGGCATAGCTCTGCACGGCGTAGGCGATGTCGCCCAAATGCTTTCCGGCGCGCGCCTGATCGGCCGCCAGCCAGAAGCACTTTTCCGTCGCATCCACCAATTTCTGCTTTTGCGCGTCCCCGCCACCGACGACCACGCTGAACGCGCTGTCGGATTGCCAGCCGTCGAGAATCACGCCACAGTCCACGCTCAAAAGCTGCCCTTGCCTGAGCTTTTCTCCCGTCGCGAAGCCGTGCACCACTTGCTCGTCCACAGATGCGCAAATCGAGAACGGGAATCCATTGTATCCCTTAAACGACGGTTTGCCGCCTGCCGCGCGAATCATGGATTCCGCGCAGTGATCCAGGTGGCGGGTCGTCACGCCGGGGCAAATCTCGCGGCGCAGGCCCTGGAGCACTTCGTAGAGAAGCGCTCCCGCCTTGCGCATTTTTTCAATCTGCCCGGCATTTTTGATCGTGATCATGCGTCACTCCAGGGAAGCGAGGATGTTTTTAAGCACATCCTCCGGTCGATTGTCGCCGTCCACCGTCTTGAGTTTGCCCTTGGCCGAGTAATACCCGATCAAAGGCGCGGTCTGTTCGTGGTAAACCTTCAGCCGCCGGGTGATGGTCTCGGGCTTGTCGTCCTCGCGATGAATGAGTTCGCCCTTGCAAACCGGGCAAACTTCCTCGTCCGCGAGTTTGGAAATATGGAAGGTGCCCTGGCATTTTCCGCAGACCCTGCGTCCGGCCAGACGCTCGAGCAATTTTACATCCGGCACGGAGATGTTGACCACCATATCCGGAGCGGAAATTTGCTCCAACGCCTCGGCCTGTTCCACCGTCCGGGGAAACCCGTCCAGCAGATAGCCAGCCGCGCAGTCGTCCATGGAAAGGCGCTCGCGCACCATGTCGATCAAAACCTCGTCCGGCACCAGCTGCCCTTTATCCATATACGCCTTCGCGGCAAGACCCGTGGCAGTCTGATTGCGGACGGCGGCGCGCAGCATATCTCCCGTAGAGATGTGCGGAACCGCCAGCTTGGAGCTCACGCCCAATGCCTGTGTTCCCTTGCCCGCGCCTGGGGGGCCCAGAAAAATCAGCTTCATTGCATTTTCTCCCAACTACTTCAAGAAACCCTTGTAGTGCCGCATGAGCATCTGGCTTTCGAGCTGACGCATGGTCTCCATCGCAACGGACACCGCGATCAGAAGCGAGGACGCCGCAAACGGAAGCTGGACTTTCAGAATCGAATAGATGATCGTGGGAAGCACCGCGAGGAACGCCAGGAAGAGCGCGCCGAAGAGCGTGATCCTGCTGGAGATCTTCTTGATGAAGTCGCTGGTGGGTTTGCCCTGCCGGATTCCGGGGATCATGCCGCCGTTCTGCTGCATATTCTTGGAAATCTCCACGGGATTGAAGGAGATCGAAGAATAGAAGAACGTGAAGCCCAGGATCATCAGGGCGAAGATCAGCTGGTAGCCCCAGCTGGTCGCGGAGACGTGCTCGTTCCACCACGCATACGCGCCGCTGTTCTGGAAGAAGGCCAGAATCGTGCCCGGGAACTGCATGATCGCCGAAGCGAAGATCAGCGGCAGAACGCCGGAAGCATTGATCTTGAGGGGAATGTGGGTGGACTGGCCGCCGTACATCTTGCGGCCGACTACGCGCTTTGCGTACTGCACCGGAATCCGGCGCTCGCCCAGATCCACAAACACCACGCCGACAATCAGAACCAGGAACACGACGATCGAGGAAACCAGCTGCTTGACCGTCTGCCCTACGGCATATCCGCCGAAGAGATCATAGACGCTGCCGCTGATGAAGGTTGCGAGGTTGGAAATGATACCGGCAAAGATCAGAAGGCTGATGCCGTTGCCCACGCCGTTCTCGGTGATGCGTTCGCCGATCCACATGGCCAGCGCCGTACCGGCCGCCAGGCAGAAGCCGATGGTAAGAAGCCCCAGGGCTCCGCCATAGGTATTGGCCCTAAGCGCCGCCGTCAAAGACACGGCCTGCAAAAAGCCCAAGCCGACGGTGACATAGCGGGTGATCTGCGCGATCTTCTTACGGCCTTCCTCACCCTGCTTGTTGAGCTCTTCCAACTTGGGAATCGCGACCGTCAACAGCTGCATGATAATGGAAGCGTTGATGTAGGGCGTAATTCCCATGGCCATGATCGAGTAGTTCGAAAGGTCCGCGCCGGTCATCTGGTTGATGAAACCCAGCAATGGGTACAGTTTCAGCGCATCCGCGATCTTGGTGGTATCCACTCCCGGGGTGGGAATGAAGCACAACATGCGGTAAATCAGGAGCATTCCCAGGGTATAGAGGATCTTTTTGCGCAGATCCGCGATCTTCCATGCGTTTTTCAACGTTTCAAACATGTCAGATCACCTCGGCTTTCCCGCCTGCCGCCTCGATCTTCTCCTTCGCGGTGGCCGTGAACTTCGTGGCCAAAACCGTGAGTTTTTTGGTAAGTTCCCCATTGCCCATGATCTTGACGCCGTCATCAATCTTCTTGATGATGCCATACTCGATCAGTTCCACGGGCGTAACGGTCATGCCGTCCTCGAAGATCTCGAGGCGGTCAACATTGATCGCCACATATTCCTTGCGGAAGTGATTGGTGAATCCACGCTTGGGCAGGCGCATGGTCAAGGGCATCTGTCCACCCTCGAATCCCGGCCGCTTTCCGCCGCCGGAGCGCGCCTTGGCGCCCTTATGTCCCTTGCCGGAGGTCTTGCCAAGACCCGAGCCGATGCCTCTGCCGAGGCGCTTGGGCGCCGTGGTCGCGCCCTGAGCGGGTTGCAGTTCGTGAAGTTTCATCTAGGGACCTCCTTAGTCTTCAATCTCCTCAACCTTGACCATGTGCTTGACCTTGAAGATCATGCCACGGATGGCGGGATTGTCCTCCTTGACGACGGTGTGACCGATCCGATGGAGTCCCAGCGCCTTGATGGTGGCAATCTGGTCCTTCAGGCAGGCGATGGTGGACTTTGTCTGCGTAATCTTCAACTTCATTTCCACTCTACCTCCTTAGCCCAGAATCTCTTCCACGGTCTTGCCGCGAAGCTTCGCGACCTGCTCGGCGGAACGCAGCTGGGAAAGACCTGCGAGCGTCGCCTTGACCATGTTGATCTTGTTATTGGAGCCGATGGACTTGGTCACGATGTTCTTGATGCCCGCAGCCTCAAGCACCGCGCGAACCGGGCCGCCGGCGATGACGCCCGTTCCTTCGGGGGCCGGGAGCATCTTGACCTTGCCGGTTCCGAACACGCCCGTCACCTCGTGAGGAATGGTGCTGCCGTTCAGCGGGATGGTGAACATCTTTTTCTTGGCTTCGTCCAGGCCCTTGCGGATGGCCTCGGGAATTTCCGTGGCCTTGCCCATGCCGCAGCCAACGCGGCCGTTTTCGTCGCCGACGACCATCAATGCGCTGAAGCGCATGTTGCGGCCGCCCTTGACGGTCTTGGAAACGCGGTTTACCGCGACCAGTTTTTCTTTAAATTCGCTGACCTGCTCGTTATTGCGCTGCATTGCGTTCATTTCCTCCTCTTTTAGAAGTCCAGACCGCCCTCGCGAGCGCCGGCTGCCAGCTCGGCCACGCGGCCGGTGTAGATATATCCGCCGCGGTCAAAGACCACCTGCTTGATGCCCTTGGCCAGCGCGCGCTCGGCCACGACCTGGCCGACGACCTTGCCCGCTTCCTTCTTGGGCATTTGCGCAACCTTGGCGGCGATGTCCTTTTCCACGGTGGAAGCGGCGACGAGCGTGTTGCCCGCCTCATCGTCGATAATCTGCGCATAGATGTGCTTCAGGCTGCGATAGACGCACAACCGGGGGCAAGCGGGCGTCCCGCTGATCTTTTTGCGCACGCGCTCGTGCCGGATTCTCCGCACTTCATTGCGATCACGCTTGTTAAACATTTGCGGCTACCTCCCTTTCTCTTACTTACCGGTTTTGCCTTCCTTGCGGCGGATGTGTTCGTTCTCATAGCGAATGCCCTTGCCAAGATACGGCTCAGGCTTGCGGACCGCGCGGATGTCCGCGGCGATCGCGCCGACCTGCTGGCGATCGATGCCCTTGACGACGATCCTGGTCGGGGCGGGAGCCTCGAAGGAGATCGTTTCGGGCGCGTCGAACACCACCGGGTGCGAGTAACCGACGGTAAGGGTCAGCTGTTTTCCGGCGACCTGCGCGCGGTATCCGACGCCTTCCATCAACAGCACCTTTTCAAAGCCCTTGGTCACGCCCACGACCATGTTGTTGATCAGAGCGCGATACAGGCCGTGCATCGAGCGGTGCGGCTTGGAATCGCTGGGACGGGTCATGTGCAAAACGCCGTCTTCCTGGGTGACCTTGATATCCTTATGAACCTTCTGACTCAGGGTGCCCTTGGGTCCTTTGACGGTGACGAGGTTGTTCTCATCGATCGTCACGGTTACGCCCGCGGGAACCGGAATCGGAAGCCTTCCGATACGAGACATTCCTTTGCACCTCCAAATCTTACCAGATATAGGCCAGAACTTCGCCGCCGACGCCGGATTTGCGCGCGTCCTTATCGGACATCACGCCCTTGGACGTGGAGATGATCGCGATGCCGAGGCCGCCGAGGACCTTCGGGATCTCGTCATTCTTGGCGTACACGCGCAGTCCGGGCTTGGAGATGCGCTTGAGTCCCTTGATGACGGATTCTTTGCCCTGCGCGTACTTGAGCGCAATCTTGATCTGGCCTTGCAGGCCGTCGTCGATGAAATCAATGGATTTGACATATCCCTCGTCCAGCAGGATCTTCGCGATCGCCTTCTTCATATTCGAAGCGGGCATGGTCACGGCGTCATGTCTGGCAACCAGGGCATTGCGGATTCTGGTGAGCATATCCGCGATGGGATCATTCACGAGCATTTGATAACCTCCTTGCGTGTTTCCCCAGCTTACCAGCTAGCCTTGCGAACTCCGGGAATCTGGCCCTTGTAGGCGAGGTTCCTGAAGCAGATGCGGCAAACGCCGTACTTGCGAAGCACCGAGTGAGGCCTTCCGCAGATGCGGCAGCGGGTGTATGCGCGGGTGGAGAACTTGGGCGTCCTCTGCTGCTTGATCTTCATGCTAGTCTTAGCCACGCTGATTTTCCTCCTTCACTCACGCCTGGAACGGCATACCCAGCAGGCGCAAAAGTTCCTTGGCTTCCTCGTCGGTCTTGGCGGTGGTGACGAAAACCATCTCCATGCCGCGGATCTTCTCGACCTTGTCGTAGTCGATCTCCGGGAAGATAAGCTGCTCGCGCACGCCCAGTGAGTAGTTGCCGCGCCCGTCGAACGCCTTGGCGGAAACGCCGCGGAAGTCGCGCACGCGGGGGAGGACGATGGAAACGAGTTTATCGGTAAACTCATACATGCGGTCACCGCGCAGCGTCACTTTGGCGCCCACGTTCATGCCCGCGCGCAGTTTGAAGTTTGCGATGGATTTCTTGGCCTTGGTGACCATGGGCTTCTGGCCCGCGATGGTCGCAAGCTCCGATACTGCCAATTCCAGAGCCTTGGAATTGTCCTTGCAATCGCCCAGGCCCATGTTGATGACGACCTTCTCCAGGCGCGGAATTTCCATGACGTTCTTGTACCCGAAATGCTCCTTGAGCGCCGGGACAACTTCAGAACGGTATTTATCCTTTAATCTGGCCACAGCATTTATCCTCCTTCATTAATTGTCAAGGACGGCGCCGCACTTTTTGCAGACGCGCACCTTGCGGCGGGAGAGCTTGCCGTCGCCTTCCTGGAACTTGTGACCAACGCGGGAGGGCTTCCCGCACTTAGGGCAGACAAGCATGACCTTGCTGGCGGAAATCGCGGCTTCCTTTTCCACGATGCCGCCGGGCATTCCCTGTCCGCGGGGCTTCTGGTGTTTCTTGACCATGGCCACGCCTTCGACGATGACACGGTTGGTTTCCGGGAAAGCCTTTTGAACCTTGCCCTTTTTGCCCTTATCTTCTCCGGAGATCACGATCACCGCATCGCCGGTCTTTACATGGATGTTCATTGTGTTTCCCTCCATCAAAGCACTTCGGGCGCCAGCGAGACGATCTTCATATAATCCTTCTCGCGGAGCTCGCGCGCCACGGGCCCAAAGATGCGGGTTCCGCGGGGCTGCTTCTGGTCGTTAATAATCACGGCCGCATTGTCGTCAAAGCGGATATAAGTGCCGTCGGGCCGACGATACTGCTTGCGCGTGCGCACAATGACAGCCTTCACAACGTCGCCCTTTTTGACCGCGCCGCCGGGGGTCGCGGACTTGACGGACGCCACGATCACATCGCCAACGCTGCCGGAGCGGCGGAAGCTGCCGCCCAGCACGCGGAAGCACATGATTTCCTTGGCGCCGGAATTATCGGCAACCTTCAATCGGGTTTGAGGCTGAATCATGGTTCGTTCCTCCTTGCTGTACTCGGTTACTTCGCCTTCTCAATAATCTCGACCAAACGCCAACGCTTGTCCTTGGAAAGCGGGCGGGTCTCCATGACGCGGACCCTGTCGCCAATGCCGCACTCGTTGTTTTCGTCGTGCGCCTTGAGCTTATTGGTGCGGTTCATGATTTTGCCGTAGAGCGGATGCTTGACGCGCGTGCGGATCTCCACCACGATGGTCTTATCCATCTTATCGGAAACAACCACGCCCGTGCGGGTTTTACGATTGCCTCTTGCTTCGGCCATTTTCAACTGCCTCCTTTCCAAGTTATGCCTTCTCGGCCAGCTCGCGCTGACGCATGATGGTCTTGACCCGGGCGATGTCCTTTTTGCACTCGCGGATTGCCGCGGTGTTGTGGAGCTGTCCGGTGGCCAACTGGAAGCGCAGGTTGAAAAGCTCGCTCTTCTTATCCTTGAGGTCGGTGTCGAGCTCGGCCAACGTCTTCTGATTCAGAGCCTTCAACTGTTCCTTGGTCTTCATTGCTCTTCACCACCATTCTCGGTTTCCAGGGTTTCCTTTTTGATGAACTTACTCTTGATGGGCAACTTGTGCGCGGCAAGGCGAAGCGCCTCGCGCGCGAGTTCTTCGGAGATGCCTCCCAGCTCGAACAGCACGCGGCCGGGCTTGACCACGGCCACCCAGTACTCGGGAGCGCCCTTGCCCGAACCCATTCGGGTTTCGGCGGGCTTGGCGGTCACGGGCTTGTCGGGGAAGATCTTGATCCAGACCTGGCCGCCGCGCTTGGTGCGGCGGGTCAGCGCCTGACGGGCTGCCTCGATCTGGTTGGAGGTGATCCAGCCGGGCTGGGTCGCGACGATACCGTATTCACCATAGGCGAGGAAATTGCCGCGCTGGGCCTTTCCCTTCATGCGACCGCGCATCACTTTGCGGTGCTTTACTCTCTTGGGCATCAGCATGACTTATTTCCCTCCTTCC
>DVMU01000190.1 GCA_018714825.1 Candidatus Pullichristensenella excrementigallinarum | reverse complement strand
ATGAGAATCGCGCCGCCCACGATTTCGGCCCTGGATTTGTACTTCATTCCAAACACATTGCCCACCTTCAGGCCCGCGGCGGAAAGAAGGAAGGTCGTCGCGCCGATGAGCAGAAGAGCAAAGGGCAGATTCACCTCCGGCAGCAGCGCGAAGGTGATGCCCACGGCCAGGGCATCAATGCTGGTGGCCACGGCGAGGAAAAACATCGCCCTGACGCCGAAGGAATCGTCGGAAGCTTCCTCTTCCCCGGAAAGTCCCTCCTTGAGCATCTTTCCCCCGATCGCGCCCAGCAGAACAAAGGCGACCCAATGATCGAAGGCGGAAATATAGGATTCAAACGCCGTTCCCAAAAGGTATCCGATGGAGGGCATCAGCGCCTGAAATCCGCCGAACCACGCGCCGATGATCCAATAATGCGCGGGCCGTAAGCGGCGCGTGGACAAGCCCTTGCACACGGATACGGCAAACGCGTCCATCGAAAGCCCGACCGCCACCAGCAGCAATTCTACAAATCCCATCCCATTTTCCTCCTTGGTACTCGCGCGTTTTTCCGGGAAAAACGATTCGCCGGGATTCCCATAAAAAAATCAGGCGCGTTTCCGCACCCGATAAAAAAACTCAGGTACGGCAATGCCATACTTGAGTCTCGTTGTTTAAGACAAGCCAGATTCCCGCGAATCAGCCTGTTGACTTGCCACGCAATGCGCCATCTACTCCCTCAAGGCAAAGGTAGTATACCTCCCGCGCCCCTGGTAAGTCAACACAAACTTCTTCCCGCCGCTACCGATATGTGCGATTTTGCGGGCGAGCGCCGCGCGAAGGCGCGCTCCTCTCTCCCCGCGCGTCGCGGGAAACTGTGCCGGAAAGATTGGAAGATGTCCGCACCGTGCGGGATACGGTTCCGAAATGCGCGGAAGCATACTGCGCGTCGCCGCCCGCCGCCGGCCTGCGCGATTGGCGCTTGCGGCGCGTATAGGCCCGGCGCTGCGCGATATTCATAATGGAAAGAAGGATCGAAAGCAGGCAGAGGATCAAAAGGAGCGTCTTGGTGATGCCGTTGTTGATGAAATTCATCGCGGTATTGACGCGGTCGATGCAGAAAAAGACGATATACATGCCGCTGAGGACGAGGATCGAATGCGAGAGAATCGTCCGGAACACTGTCATCCCTCCGTTATCATCACGATGTCGCTGCAGGAGCGCCCGCCGTCCACGGGCTGATTGACGACCTTCCCATCCCAGGCCATAACAGAAGTCTGCCCGCCATCCAGGTTATACCCGCGCACGCACCCCAGATTGTACATCAAAAGCGAAAGCTCCGCCGTGGTCACGCCTCTGGATTCGGACGAGCGCCCGTCCACCACCACAAAGCAATAGTGTCCCGGCGCAAAATAGCCGATGGCCGTGCGGGGATTGCGGACATTGACCGAGGAATGGAACTCCGTCATGGTTTGGCCGTTTTCATCCAGAAGCATCGGCCCAAAGCCCCATGCCTGGTACGCGCCGTTTTCCATGACCTCGGTGGCATTGAATTCGACATTGCTGTAGGTCTCCATGGTTCCATCCCAGTACAAAACGCACACATCCTGAAACGGCGAATCGCGATAGAGAACGCCGTTGCGGATCACCACGCTCGAATCGCGCATACCGTAATAATCGCCGTTGACGGCGATTACCGCGTCGTTGCGCGCGGCGATATCCTCGGTTCTCTCGCGATAGCCCTTTCCATAAGTATCCTCGGCCAGAGCGGTTCTGAACTGGCTGATATCCCGGATATAGAAATCCGCGACATAGAATACCAGATTGCTTTGCACATACTTGGTAAAGGTCAAATGGAGATTCGGGCTTTGATAGAGCATTTGGTTTTCTCCCACCTGCTCCATGGAAGCTTCCGTGGCGGTAAACTTATCCGCATAGAGCCGGCTGAAATCCCCGACCCGGGCAACCGCTTCGGTAGGCGCGGGCGTGGGTGTGACTTCCGCCTGCGGCGTTGAGGAAGCCTGCTGCGAAATTTGCGAGGATTCCCCTCCCGCCTGCGGCGTTTCCTGCGGGGAGGCGATTTGGGTGGGAACCGTGCTCGGCTGGACGACCTGGACGCTTTCCCGTTCGGAAACGATTCCAATCGATTCCAGCTTGCTGGGCAGAACATGATGGAACAGCGAAAAAACGACCAACGCCAATCCCAACAACAGAATATCTCCCGCGATAACCCATCCTACCGACAACGGACGCTTGCGAAATTGCGCGCGCAACCATGCCAAAAATCCGTTCTTATTGTTCTTCGCGCGGGTCGGCATTATCGTTTCTCCCCTTTTCGATAGACATATTTTCCCTGCACAAACAGGCTCATCACAAACAGAAGCGCCTCCACCAGAACCTTTGAGAAAAACAGGGGCATCTTCATGCTCAGATTGAAGAAATCGAGCAGGCAGAAATTCAAAAGCAGGATGATAACCGCCAAAACCGCATAGCGAAACAGCGACCGGAGAAATTTTTCATCTCCATGAAAGACAAATTTGCGATTGAGGCAGAAATTGACAAACGCGCTGGGAATACGCGCGGAAATCACCGCGAGAAACAGCGCGGTTTCTTCCGCAAAATGGGGGCCGTAGATTTTGTCGAACAGCAGCAAAAGCACCAGATCCAGCCCGTAGCAGAAAAGCGAGGATCCGGCAAATTGCAAGATGCACAGATAGATGCGCAGAGAATCGCGCACCGGATGGAAATGCGAAGAAGAATTGTCGTCAATATAGATCGTTTCGATCGGAACTTCCCGGATCGGCATTCCGCTTCGCGCCGCGAAGAGAAGCACGTTGATTTCATATTCATAGCGATCGCCCGCTATTTTCAAAAACGCGGCCATGGCCTCCCGGTCAAAGGCGCGAAGGCCCGTCTGCGTATCCTGCACCCGCCGCCCGGACGCCACATGGAACACCTGGCGCGTAAGGCCGTTGCCCCACCGGCTTCGGAAGGGAACTTTTCCCCGGAACGCGCGGCTCCCCAGGACCAGAGCGCCGGGGTTCCGGCGCGCCGCGTCCGTGACGCGCACAATATCCTCAAAGGAATGCTGGCCGTCCGCGTCCGCAGTGACGGCCAAATCGCATTCCGGCAGATTTTGGAGGATGTATTCGATCGCGGTCTTCAGCGCCGCGCCCTTGCCCCGATTTTGCGGATGCCGGAGAAGCACGGCGCCCTCCGGAAGGCCTTCGAAGATGGGCGAAAATTCCTCTCCGCTCCCGTCATCGACCACGATCGGCTGAAATTCGCTGGATTCTACCACTTTTCCCACCAACTCGAGCATCTGTCGGCAGGGCTTATAGGCGGGGATGATCAGTGCGGTCACGCTTCAACCCTTCTTTTGTATCACAATAAGGGAATTCCAAAAGCATCCTATTCTTGAAAAGCCGATTTGTCAATCGCGGATGGTTTAATTTTCACATATCCCGTATGCAGTCGTAATTGCGAACGATGTAATCCGTACCGCTCCAAATCGTAAAGAACAGGGAGATGTACATCATGACTTCCGCCGCGATCATGCCCACGTCTCCCAAAAGCGGTTCCTTGTGAATCGGGACAAACAGCAAAAGCATGATCACGGAGATCATCTGCGTGACGGTCTTGATCTTGCCGAGCTTGCCCGCGGCAATCACCTTTCCGCCGGTCACGGCCACCAGGCGGAAACCGGAGATGGCAAATTCCCGCGCCAGGATGCAGATGCAGACCCAGGCGGGCATCCGCTGCTGATCCACCAGCACCACGATGGCGGACATGACCAGAAGCTTATCCGCGATCGGATCGGCGAATTTTCCGAAATTGGTGACGAGATTGCGCTTGCGCGCGATTTCCCCATCCAAATAATCGGTGACGCAGGCGATGATAAAGACCAGGGCCGCGCCCAGCTGCGTCCAAATAACTTCCTGCGAAGCGAGGATGACAAACACCGGAATCATGGCCACGCGCAAAAGCGTGAGCTTGTTCGGAAGGTTCATTGGATCTCCTCCCCAAATAAATCGTAAGCATCGGCTCCGGTTAATTGTACCATGACGTACTGCCCGGGCACAAGGGGTTTGGAAGAAGAAAAGAAAATCGACCCGTCGCTTTCCGGCGCTTCGCGGATGGAACGGCCGACATATTTCCCCTCTTGCTCTCCCTCCACGAGCACCTCGCAGATCTCCCCCACGCGCTTTTGATTCTGTTCCAGGGAAATGGCCTGCTGGAGCGACATCAATTGATCCAACCGGCGATTTTTGATTTCCTCCTCGATCTGTCCGGGCATGGCGGCGCCCACCGTTCCCTCTTCCGGAGAATAGGCAAACGCGCCCAGGCGGTCGAAGCGGGCCTCTTTGAGAAAATCCATCAGCTTCTGAAATTTCTCTTCCGTTTCCCCCGGGAATCCCACGATCATGGTGGTGCGCAGGGTAATTCCCCGATCCCTGCAAGCCCGGATGCGGCTTTTGATCCAATCCGAATTTCCGCGCCGGTTCATGGAAAGGAGCATTTCGTCGTCGATATGCTGGAGCGGCAAATCCAGATACGGCGCCACCTTGGGCGTATTGGCGATCGTGTCCAGCAGGCGGTCGTCCGAGGTGTCCGGATAGCAATAGAGCACACGCACCCAATGAACGCCCTCGATTTCCGCCACAGTCTTGAGCAATTCGGGCAGGAGGGAGCGCTTCTGTTCAAAATCGTTCCCGTAGCGCGAGGTATCCTGCGCGATGAGCGTAATCTCCGTCACGCCCCGCCGCGCGAGGGCCTTGCATTCCTCCACAATATCCGCAAACGGGCGGGAACGGTATTTCCCGCGAATCAGCGGAATCGCGCAGTAACTGCAACGGTTGTCGCACCCGTCGGAAATCTTGACATAGGCGGTGTATCCGGGCGTGGTGAGCACGCGGTTGGCCTTGAAAAACCGATCCCCGTCGCGCATGTAGATCGGCCTTTGGCCTTCTTGCGCATCCCGGAGCATTTCGGGCAAGCGCGAATAGTCCGCCACGCCCATGAACCCATCCACCTCGGGCATTTCCTCGGAAAGTTCCCGGGCGTACCGCTGCGCAAGGCAACCGGTGACAAAGAGCTTTTTGAGATTGCCGGTCTTCTTATATTCGGCCATCTCAAAGATCGCCTCGATGGATTCCTCCTTGGCCGGCTCGATGAACCCGCAGGTATTGACAAAGACAACCTCCGCCTGCCGGGGATCGTTGACCATCTCATAGCCCAAATCGCACAGCATTCCAATCAGCACTTCCGAATCCACGCGATTCTTGGCGCATCCCAGGGAAATGACGCCCGCCTTCTTACGCATCTTCCTCATCCTCAAACATTTGTTCAAATTGTTCGCGCGTCACCAGCACGTTGCGGGGCTTGGCGCCGTCCGCCTCGGAGACGATCCCGCGCTGCGCCATCTCGTCGATCAATCTTCCCGCGCGCGCATAGCCCACGCGCATACGCCGCTGGAGCATGGAAATAGAAGCCTGACCCGCCTCGATGACGATTTCCACCGCTTCCGCAAGACGCGGATCATATTCCTGCGCAGCCTCTTCCTTTTCCGCGTCCGACAGGACCGACTGGTTGATCTTTTCAACCACGTCCTCATCGTAGGAAGTCTCATGCCGGGTCTTGATGTATTCGGTGACCTGATGCACTTCCTGATCGCTGACCCACGCGCCCTGCACGCGCATGGGCTTGTTGATGCCGGAGGGAACAAAGAGCATGTCGCCGTTTCCGAGCAATTTTTCCGCGCCGCCGTGATCGATCATGGTGCGGCTGTCCACCTGCGAGGCCACCGAGAAGGCGATGCGGGTGGGGATATTGGCCTTGATCACGCCCGTGATGACGTTGACCGAGGGCCGCTGCGTCGCAATGACCAGATGCATTCCCGCCGCGCGCGCCAGCTGCGCCAGGCGGCAGATGCTTTCCTCGACCTCGCCGGGCGCGACCATCATCAGATCCGCCAACTCGTCGATGATGATGACCATCTGCGGCATCTGCTTTTCGCCCTCCGGGAGCGCCTTGTTGTATCCCTTGATATCGCGCACGCCCCGCTCGGCGAATTTCTTATAGCGCGTGGACATCTCCGAAACCGCCCACTCCAGCGCGCTGGCCGCCTTCTTGGGATCGGTAACCACCGGCGCGATCAGATGGGGAATGCCGTTGTAGACCGAAAGCTCGACCACCTTGGGATCGATCAGGATCAGTTTGACCTCGTCGGGCGTGGCGCGATAGAGGATGGAGATGATCAGGGCATTGATGCACACGGATTTTCCCGATCCGGTCTGCCCAGCGATCAAAACGTGCGGCATCTTGGCAATGTCGGCCACGATGTACCGCCCTGAATTGTCCTTTCCAAGCCCCACCGCCACCCGGGAGGGGTGCCGCCGCGCCTCGGCAGATTCGAGCACATCCCGCAGCGCCACGGTTTCCACATGATCGTTGGGGATCTCCACGCCCACCGCGGCCTTTCCGGGAATCGGCGCCTCGATGCGCACGCTCTCCGCCGCCAGGTTGAGGGCGATGTCATCCGAAAGCGCGGTGATGCGGCTGACCTTGACTCCCGGCGCGGGCTGCAATTCAAAGCGCGTGACCGCGGGCCCGTGCGCGATGCCGGTCAGGCGCGTGTCAATGCCAAAGGACTTGAGCGTATCGCACAAGAGCCTCGCCTTCTCCAAATCCGCCTCCTTGCCGTGTCCCTCCTGAAGGGGTTCGGCGTTGGAAAGCAGATCGATGGGCGGATAGTTGTACGCTTCTTCCTCTTCCTCCTGGGCAGCCGGAGCCGCGGGACGCTTGATCTTGGGCAGCGGCTTTCCCTTCCGGGAAGACGGGAGATCGAACGGCGCCGCATCCTCATCGGGCAATTCGTATTCATCCGGCTCAATGGTCAGATCCCCGGAACTTTCTTCAGGCGCTTTCTCCGCGGATTTTTCCAATCCGGCCTTGGAAAGCCTTCCCGGACGGGCGGGCTTAAACGGCTCGGGGATCGGGCTTGTCGAAGTCACTACCGGGCTGAACGCCTCCTCAGACGCGTCCTCCCCCGATTCGGGAATTACTTCATTGTACATGCGCCGACGCGGCTTGGAACGGGGCTTGGGTTCCGAAGGAGCGCCTTGCAAATCCTCGGAGGCCGGCCGCGCGGGACGGCGGGATTGGGGCCGCTGTTCTTGCTTCGCAGCCGGACGGGCGCGCTCCTGGACGACGGGAGATTGCTCCCGCGCCTGGTGCGGCGCGCGGCGGCGCGGCGGCTGCGGCGGAAGCTCTGCCTCATAAGCCGTCTGGCGATCCAATTCAAAATTCTCGTCCGCCCTGCGCTCGTTTCTCTGCGCGATCCAATCGCGCATCCACACAATCCATTTCTTCAAATGCCCCGTCAGGGCCAGGAAGATCAAAAGCAGCAAAATCTCCAGCACAACCCCCAGCCCCACGCCGAGGTTTTTATAAATCGGCCAACACAAAATCGCGCCGATCGCGCCGCCGCCGATTCCGCGCTCATAGGATTTGACCAGAAAATCTCCCCAGCCCAGCGCCTGGGAGACATAATACCCGTTGCGATCGATATTCTGCGCCGAAAACAGGTGAAACAGCGAAAACGCAATCAAAATCAGCGCCGCGTTTCCAAGGGACCGGGCCACCGAAATTCTATTTCCCCGCGCAGCCTGAAAAAACCAAACTCCCGGCCACACCCATACAAGCGGCAACACAAACCGCAGACTTCCCCCCAGGCCGCGGACAATGGAATGCAGTTTTCCCCCGTCAAACAGCGCATACACGCTCACCGCCGCCAGAGCGAAAAAAATCGCGCACAAGATTGCGCACACCGGCGCGCGGGACGTCTTTTCCTGCGCGTTTTTTTTGGACATTTTTTCCCCACCTTATCGTTTTTCTTAGAAACGGAACGCCAGATACGAATTTTTCCAATATACTATTATACATCGCGGACTTTCCCGTTTCAACCGAAAGCCAAAAGCGTTGGATTTGCTTCACATTTCGGGCACATTTCCACCATTCTTCCACAGGAGTTTCCACCTGCACTCCACAGGAAAATTTATGGCGGCACTTGTGCCGAAAGGACGAATCTGCTACAATAAAGAGAGCAACTTTTCTCCAGTTTTTCCACGAAATGTGGGAAAATTGTGGAAAAACACGCATGGAGGGGTCGAGTTGAACTACACACAGGCGCATTTGGAGGCGTTTCACAGGGCGCTGGAAATTATCAAGGACGATATCCAGCTGGTCTGTTACAACATGTGGTTTAAGGATTTGAAGCTCAACAGCGTCTATGAGGACACGATTGTTCTCCAGGCGCCGACGTTCTTTATCATTTCCAGCCTGAAAAATCGCTATGAAGAGGCGATGCGCGGGGCGTTTTCTCTTGCTTTCGGCAAGCCTTACGATATTGAGATCTACACCGCCGAGGAATTGGAGCGGCGCTCTTCCTCCCATGCGGAGACCATGCTCAACCCCAAATATACCTTTGACAATTTCGTGGTCGGCCCATCCAACAGCTTTGCCTACGCCGCCTCCCTGGCCGTGGCGGAAGGCCCTAACGACGCCTACAATCCCCTTTTTATCTACGGAGGCGTGGGATTGGGAAAGACGCATCTGATGAACGCGATCGGCAATTTCATCATCGCGCAGAATCCCGAAGCAAAGGTGCTCTTTATCACTTCCGAGACGTTTACCAATGAACTGATCGATTCGATCGTGCGCAAAAAGGGCACTTCGGAATTGCGCAATAAGATGCGCAATGTGGACGTGTTGCTGGTGGACGACATTCAGTTTCTTTCCAAGACCGTAGCCACGCAGGAGGAATTTTTCCACACCTTCAATCACCTGCATTCCCTCTCCAAGCAGATCATCATTTCCTCGGATCGACCGCCCAAGGAAATTCCCACCATTGAAGAGAGGTTGCGTTCCCGATTTGAGAGCGGTTTGATCGTGGACGTGCAGAAGCCCGATTACGAGACGCGGGTCGCCATCCTGCGCAAGAAGGCTGATGAAGAAGAGATCGATACGCCCAACGAAGTTCTGGAATTCATTGCCGAAAAATTTGAAAGCAATATCCGGGAATTGGAGGGCTCGCTCAACCGCGTCAAGGCGCAGGCGGATTTGATGGGCAAGCCCATCAGCCTGCAGACCGCGCAGGAGGCGCTCTCCCAGCTCTTTGCCACGCGCGCGGCGCGGCGGATCACCTCCGAATCGATCATCCAGCTGGTCTCCAATCACTATTCCCTGACCGAGGACGAGCTGGTTTCCAAAAAGCGCAGCCGGGAAATCGCGCTTCCCCGGCAGATCGCCATGTACATGATTCGGGAAATGACGCAGATGTCCACCACCGCCATCGGCCGTTCCTTCGGCGGGAGGGACCACACCACGGTCATGCACGCCTGCGAAAAGATCGCCGACCAGATGAAACTGGACATCTCCTTTCGCAAGACCGTGGAAGAGCTGATGGAATTTGCCCGGAGAAAGTGACGGGAAACGCGGCGCTGTGGAAAACCTATGGGGTTGTTCACAAAATTTGGACAGGCTCTGTTGAAAAATTTTCCATGTGTCCCAGGGCTTTATGGGGGTTTTCCACAGTTTCCACCGCCCTATTACGACGACGATAAAGAGATTAATATACTATCAATCCATTGGAGGAAAAGCCCATGCGTTTCAATTGTCTGACCGGCAAGCTCATCGAAGGTTTGCAAATCGTCACCCGCGCGCTCAGCACACGGACCACCAATCCCATCTTAGAAGGCGTCAAAATTCAGGCCGAAGAGGGAGAAATTCTCCTGACCTGCTCGGATGAACGCATCACCATCGTCACCCGCGTCAAGGCGCGGGTGGAAGAGGAAGGCAGCGGCGTCGTTCCCGGAAAGCTCTTTAACGAGATCGTCCGCAGGCTTCCGGAGGGGGAAGTAGACGTGAGCATGAACGAGCGGTTCGTCTTCACGCTCAAGGCGTCCGGCTCGCGCACGACGCTTGCCGGACAGGACGCGGATCTGTTTCCCGCGCTTCCGAGAATCGACGGGGAGCGGGAGGTCACGCTGCCGCAGGAAATGCTGCGCGATATGATTCAAAAGACGGAGTTCGCCATCGCGCAGGAGGACATACGCGAGGTGCTCACCGGATGCTATCTTGAGATCGCGGGGGGAGACGTCAACATGGTGGCGCTGGACGGCTTCCGCATGGCGCTTCGGCAGGAAAAATGTTCGGACGTTCTGGAAAACGTCAGCGCGATCATTCCGGGCCGCGCGGTGGGAGATATCGGAAAACTCCTCTCCTCCGAAGAGGATGCCTACTGCTCGCTTTCCTTCGGCGGCAACAAATTGCACATTCGCCTGGAGAATACGGACATCTTCGTGATCCTCGTCGAGGGCGAATACATCAAATACCGCCAGATTTTGCCCACGCAGTTTTCCACCCGCGTGCGCGCGGATCTGGAAATACTCAGGCGCTGCATTGACCGCGCGGCGCTGATGGCGCGCGAGGGTGCCAACAACCTGATCCGGTTTGAGATTCAGGAGGACAGCCTGGTCATCGAATCCAATTCCGAAATGGGCGACGTACACGAGGAAATGGAGATCGAGCGCGAGGGCGATCCGCTCGTGATCGCGTTCAACGTCAAATACATGACGGATGTGGTTCGCTCCATGGATTGCGCGCGCGTGGAGATGAACTTTAACAACAGCGTCAGCCCCTGCGTGATTACGCCGGAGGGAGAGCAGGACTATCTGCATCTGGTGCTTCCGGTTCGCCTGCACGCATGAGCGGCGAAGATACCATCGCCGCCATCTCCACCGCGACCGGGGAGGGCGGAATCGCGATCGTGCGCATGAGCGGGGATCGCGCGGAGGAAATCCTGGGGAAGATCTTTTCCCCGGCCTCGGGCCGGAAGGTCCTGGAAAACCGGAAACTGGTTTTGGGAACGTGCATGGCGGACGGAGAGGAGATCGACGAGGTCATGGCCGTGCTCATGCGCGCGCCCAAATCCTACACGCGGGAGGATGTGGCGGAGATCCACTGCCACGGGGGCAGGGCCTGCGCGCTGCGCGTTCTCAACCAGGCGCTGCGCGAGGGCGCGCGCCCGGCCGAGCCCGGAGAATTTACCAGGCGCGCGTTTTTAAACGGCCGGATTGATCTGAGCCGCGCCGAGGCCGTGATGCAGTTGATCGGCGCGAAGAACGAATTGGCGCAGAAAATGGCGATGCGCCAGCTTCGCGGCGGATCTGCGGAGTTTGTGGAAGGCATTCGAAAGAGGCTTGTGGATCTCCTTTCGCTGATCGAGGCGAGCATGGACTTTCCCGAAGAGGTGGAGGAAGAGGCCGCGGCGGAGGAAATCCGCGGCGAAATCGAAAAGATTCTCCCGGATCTGGAAAAAAAATCCGAGGCGCGCCGCGCGCGGCTTTTGCGCGAGGGCGCGTGGGTGGTTCTGGCGGGCACGCCCAACGCGGGCAAGAGTTCCCTGATGAACGCGCTGCTTTCCCAGGATCGCGCGATCGTCACCGAGATTCCGGGCACTACGCGCGACGTGCTCACCGAGCAGATCTCCTTCGGCGGCGTTCCCGCGCAGATTTCCGATACCGCAGGGCTGCGCGATACCCAGGACCCGGTGGAAAAAATCGGCGTTTCCCGCGCAAGGGACGCGGTGGAGAAGGCGGATGTGGTGGTCATGGTGGTGGACGGTTCCCGCCCGCTTTCCCGGGAGGATCGCGAAATCCTCTCCCGGCCTGATCCCAGGCGCATCGTATGCCTGAACAAATCCGATCTTCCCCAGATCGTCTCGGCCGAGGATCTCGGAAGCGAAACGATCGTGCTTTCCGCGCGGACGGGCGAGGGAATTTCCCTGCTCGCCGGAGAGATTGCGAAGATGCTCTCCACGGAAGCGGGCGAGGAGGATCTTCTGTTGACCCAGAGGCAAATTTCTCTCTGCCGGCAGGCAATCCAAAATCTGCAGGGCGCGCTGCGCGCGATTGCGGAAGGGTTTTCCCTGGACGCGGTGGCCGTGGATCTGCATCAGGCGCTGGAAGACCTGTGCGAGATCACGGGCGAAAACGCCTCGGAGAGCGTGATCGACGCGGTGTTTAAGAATTTCTGCGTGGGAAAATAGAAATGGAAGCGGATTGGGCGTTCCCTGGATCGGCGCCTTGCGGCGTTTCCCCGCAAAAGGCGGAGCAATTCCATCAAAATGTCATTTTTCAGGGCAATTGTCATGATTAAGTCATGGCGATTGCCTTTTTCGGCGCCGTAAGCAATGCTATACTTATTTCGTATACCGATACTTCTACCCTGGAGGGCTTCATGAATTTCTTTCAATCTTTTGTGGAGGCATCCGACGGCATCGTCAACGCGCTGGTGTACATCGTCATCGCGCTTTTATTTCTTTCGGGAATTTTGAAGTGCATCCTTCCGGTGATGCGCATCCGGGGCGTGATTCGCAGGGCGATCCGCAACATCAAGCAGGGATCCAACAAGCGTTCCTGGCAGGAGGACAAATTCCTGGGAAAGGGCACGCTCTTTCCGCATTGGAGCGAATACCTCAACAACCTCTTCTTTGCCGACGGCGTGTATCACAACGCCTCGAACGTGGAGGATTACATCAATGAGGAGACGGCCATCTACGGCCCGGGCCGTTCCAGCTTTGCCGAGGCGATTCCCAGCCTGTGCGTCTCCCTTGGATTTCTGGGAACGCTGATCGGCCTTTCCATTGGCCTTTCGGGATTCAAGATGACCGATACCGAGGCCGTGCAGCAGTCGATCGTGACGCTGATTCCCGGAATGCGGTACGCGTTTATGACTTCGATTGTGGGCGTGGTGGCCTCGATCCTGTTTACGTTGATCACGCGCTTTACCTACGGCTCGGCCGAGCACACGCTCACGGATTTCTACGGCGCCATGAGCCGGTACGCGGGCGTTCTTTCCGTGGACCCGATGACGCAGATCGCCATCTATCAGCAGGAACAGACGGCGCTGATTCAAACCATGTCCCAGGATCTCAACGGCAGCTTTACCGATCGGCTCGGGGAGATCATCGAGAACGTGGCCTCCCCCATTCAGGAGAGCTTGGACAATTTCGTGACCGTCACCACCCAGCAGCAGGTGCGGATGCTCGACAAGGTGGCAAGCCGCTTTGTCGATCGGCTCGATGAGGTGATGAACGGGCAATTTAAAAACCTCGCCGCCGTGCTTGAGAAGACCAGCGAAAGCCAGATCAACGCGACCCGCGTGGTCTCCGAGGGCCTGGAGGATGCCGAAAGCGTCCTCAAAAATGCCGCGCAGCTCCAGAGAAACATCGAGGGCATGGTCAAAAAGCTCGAGGATTACATGGGCAAATTGCAATCCGCGCAGTCTTCCGCGGACGACAGCTATCTGCGGATTTCCTCCAATGTGGAGAAGATGGAATTGGTTTCGACCCAGCAGAACGCCTATCTGAAGAGCGTTTCCGCCATGCACGCGGATTTGAGCCGCATGGTCGGCCAGATGCAGGAGGGCGAAAAGGCGCTTTTGGAAAAGTATAACAAAATCACTTCGGACAGCGTGGCCGGAATGATCGCCGCCGCCGGAGAGATCCGCGCCTCGGGCGCGATGTTGGAAAAGAACCGGCAGGAATTGGGCGAGCAGCTCAAGATGGATCTTTCCGATACCCTGGACGCCTTCCGCGATTACATGAGCGAATTTACCAAGCGCGTGGATTATATGGCCAATTCCATTGCCGACGCGCTGGATCAGTTGCCCGGCGCGGTCGGGCAATCCACCGATCAGTTCCTGGATCAGATCGACCGCATCAACGCGTCCCTGGAGCGCGCGCAGCGCGCGGTGGATGACGCGGTGGATCGCATGTACCGGCAGTGAGGCGGTGAGATTCTGTGAGAAGCAACATTCGCAGGACGTACCGAATGCGCGGCCGCAGGAGAGGATCGGATTCCAACAGCCATTGGCTGAGCTTTTCCGATTTGATGACCTCTTTGGTGCTGGTGATCATTCTGGTGCTGTTTTATTTCCTGTATCAGTACTTTTTGATGTACGACGATTATGAGCAAAAGCGCGATCAGATGGTGCTTTTGCAGGCGACTTTGGAACAGACCGAGCAGGATATTGCGCTGAAAGATCAGGAATTGACGCAAAAGGACGAGGAACTGACCGCCGCGCAGGCGGATCTGGAAACCGCGCAGGGAGAATTGACCGCCGCGCAGGAGGATTTGGCGGTGCAGCAGCTTTTGCTCTCCGCCGCGCAGGAAGCGCAGGAATTGACCCAGCAGGAACTGGATCAGCAGCAACAGGAACTGGATCAGGCGCTGAGCCAATTGGAGGAAAATCAGCAGCAGATCGCCTCCCAGCAGGAACAGCTGGACAACCAACAGCAGCAGATTGAGCAGTTGGTGGGCGTGCGCACGCGCATCATCGCGTCCCTGAGCCAGGCCCTGGAGGAAGCCAATATCTCCGCAAGCGTGGATCCGACGACCGGCGCCATCGCCCTGGCCAGCGATGTTCTGTTCCAGACCGGGGAATCCGAGCTATCCGCTTTGGGAAAGACGCGCATCGACCAGTTCCTGCCGGTCTATCTGAGCGTGCTGTTCTCTGAGGAATACCGGCCCTATGTCTCCGAAATCATCATCGAAGGGCATACGGATTCGGTGGGCAATTACATTTCCAATTTGCGCCTGTCGCAGGAGCGCGCGTTTTCCGTGGCGAGCTATGTGCTCGATGATAGCTATTCCGCCATTTCCACGGAAACCCGCGAGCTTTTGCGCCGGATTGCCACGGCCAACGGGCGCTCCTTCAGCGATTTGATCCTGGATGAAAACGGGCAGGAGGATCGCGACGCATCGCGCCGCGTGGTATTCAAATTCCGCCTGACCGATGAACAGATGGTTTCCCAGCTGCAGGCCATCCTGGAGGGAGAATCTTGAAAGGGCGCGGAAAAGGGAAATTTCCTTCCCCCTTTCGGGGATTGACAGGGAATGCAAACCGCGATAAACTTGTAGGTAAATCGGATCACAAACGGGAGTAGAAACGTGAAATATCTCAGACGTTTTATGGGATTTCTTGCCGGGAAAATCGTGATTTTCACGATCTGTATATCGATTCTCGCGTGCGCGTTCTATATGTGCATGAACACGGCCAATGTCTATATTGTCTTGAGCGATGGGTTGGAAAAGCGCGTGGACGTCATTCTCACCCGGGAAGACGCGCCGGAATTGAACAATTATTTCCAGGCCAGCTTCCTTTCCAACGACGAGGCGCTCAACACCGCGTTTACTTCCGCCTCCCCCTACATGGCCTACAACATCACCGGGTTTGAGCACAAGTTGGAAGTGGAGAGTTTGTGGGCCTGGCCTTGGGACAATTATGCCACCTGCACGGTGGTCGAGCGCGTGCCTTCGATCACGGGATCGGTGCTTTCCAGCCGCAAAAACGACGTCGATCCGACCATTCCCGCCTGGACCGGCGGGCGCTACAACATCACGCTGGTCAAAGAAGAGGGCAAATGGAAGATCGCGGGCATGAAGCAGCTAATCGAGATCGACGAACCCACGCCCACCCCCGTGCCGACCGCGACCTCTACCCCTGCGCCGTAGGTCGGAGACACTCAGAGAAGAGACTTTTCCGCTCAAACGCCGGAAAAGCAGGCTGCGGGCAAATTTTGGGGAGAATCATGTTTCGCGGCTCCGCCTCTTTGCGCGGAGCCGCTTTTTCTGAAAAGGAGGAAATGGTTGTGCGTATCGTGGTCGGGATGTCCGGCGGCGTGGATTCGTCGGTCGCGGCGCTTCTGCTCAAAAGGCAGGGGCACGAGGTTATCGGCGTGTTTATGAACAATTGGGAGGAAGAGGATGATTCGGGCGTGTGCACGTCCCAGAGCGATTGGGCGGATGTGCGGCGCGTGTGCGATAAAATCGATATTCCCTATTATTCCGTAAACTTCGCCCGGCAGTATCGCGAGCGGGTATTCGACCACTTTTTGGAGGAATACCGCCGGGGACGCACGCCCAATCCGGACGTGCTGTGCAATCGCGAGATCAAGTTTTCCGCGTTTCTGGATTTTGCGGAACAGTTGGGCGCGGACAGGCTCGCCACCGGGCACTTCGCGCGCATCGGCCGGTTGGGGGAGGAATATACTCTTTTGCGGGCCGAGGACGAAAACAAGGATCAGACCTATTTCCTCTACATGATCTCCCAGCGCGCGCTTTCCAAGGCGATGTTCCCCGTGGGAGGGCTTCTCAAAAGCCAAGTCCGGCAGATCGCCCGGGAGGCGGGATTGGCCACCAGTGAAAAAAAGGATTCCACGGGCGTATGCTTTATCGGAGAGCGCAATTTCAAAAAATTTCTTTCCGGATACCTCCCCGCCCGGCCGGGAGACATCGTTCTTCCGGACGGAACGGTGATCGGGCGGCACGACGGGCTGATGTACTATACCCTCGGCCAGCGCCGCGGCTTGGGAATCGGCGGCGGCGGGGACGGCCGCAGGTGGTTTGTGGTGGAAAAGGATCTGGAAAAGAACCGCCTGGTGGTGGAACAGGGCGAGGATTCCCCCCGGCTGTATTCGAGGGAGGCCGTGGGTTCCCAGGCCCACTGGCTCGCCGGGCATCCTCCCGTGGAGGAGGGAAAACCGCTGGAAGTGCTCGTGCGCCTGCGCCACCGCCAGCCTTTGCAAAGGGCGTGGATTGCCCTGGCGGGGGATCGGGCACATATGGAATTTGAGGCCCCGCAGCGCGCCGTGACCCCCGGCCAGGCAGCGGTGTTCTATCAGGGGGAAAGATGCCTGGGCGGTGTGAGCGTGGACTGGGCGGACGGAGGGAAAAATCCGCCGTGTTGCGGGAAAAATGTTCTACAAAATTTCTCAAAATAGTTGTTCTTTCAGCAAAGCATGTGCTATAATCTAGCTAAATATAGCATAATAAGGAGGCCGTCCCATGGAGCGCAAGAACAAGGTCTGGCTGATCGTATTGTTGGTTCTCCTGATTGCGGCAATCGCTGCGGTCATTGTGATCAACAATCAGAAGGTGGAAAAAGAGGCCCTGCTTGCCGACACATCGGCGCGGCTGGAAGAGGAACAAGGCAAGTATCTGACGCTGGAGGAGGCGCTGGGAACAGCCACTGAACAGGCGGAACAGCTCGAACAGGAAAAGGCGGATTTGGAAACCCAGGCCGCGGATTTGGAAGAAGAAATTGCCTCTCTGGAAGGAGAATTGGAAACTTCTCAGACCGATGCCCAGGCAAAGAGCGATCGCATTACGGAATTGGAAGAAGAATTGGTTTCCGTAAAGGCGGATCTTCTGGATTTACAGACGGATATTGAGGAAAAGACTGCGGAAATCGAAACCCTGAACGGCCAGATCGATCAGTTAAACGCAGATATTTCCGATAAAGACACGCAGATTTCTTCTCTCAACGAGGATCTTGCGGACAAGGACACGCAGATTTCCGATCTCAACGCGCAGGTGACGGAAAAGGAAAGCCAGCTCGAGGAAAAACAGCAGGAGGTCGATGCGATTTCGCAGCAACTCTCCATCAAGCAGGAAGAATTGGACGCGCTGGCTGAAGGAGGAGAAATCGACTTTTCTGGCGATGACAGCGAGGAAGTCGTGGCGCTGCAGAGCCAGGTGGAATCCTTAAACGCCCAGATCGATCAGTTGACCGCGCAGCTTGAGCAGAGCGAGGAAGAGCTTTCCACATTGCGCGAACAGCAGGATGCGGAACCGGAGCAACAGACGCCGGATGCGGACACACAGGAACCTGCGCAGAATGCCGCATCCCAGGCCGATGCGGAAGCGGAAAGCGAGGCAGACGCTTCCCAGGAGCCTTCCGCGGACGCGCGCGTCGCGGAATTGGAAGAGGAGATCCAGCGGCTTCAGTCTGAACTCGATCAGCGCGAGGAGGAACTGGCCGGGGTTGCCACCGAGGCGGCGAACGCCGAGCAGCTGGAAGCGGATCTGACCGCTGCAAACGCGAATTTGAGCGCGTTGGAGGAGCAGATCTCCCAGTCCGAAGAGACCATCGCCGATCTGCAAGCGCAGATTGAAACGGCAAACGCGCAGCTGGAAGAGGGCGAGGCAAATTCGCAGGAATTGAACGCGCAGATCGAGCAGCTCACCCAGCAATTGGAGACCGAGCAGCAAAACGCCCAGCAGCTTGCCCAGGAGCATGAGCAGGCAGGCGCAGAATATGAACGGGCGCTGGAAGAACTGCGCGCCTATCGCGTGGAGCGCGTGCTTTCCGAAGGCGAAGGGCACGCCCAGATTCAGACAAGCCGCGTGCTGGTGTTTGATCTGGAGGGAGCAAGCGAAGATTTGGTGTTGGTCAACGGCGTGGAAAGCGGAACCAGCGTGCGGGTGGAGATTTCCGTGGATGGCGAAGCGATCTATGCGGGCGAGGAAAGTATCTCTCCCGGAGAGAGCCTGAGCGGTATCCGGCTGCAGACGGCTCTGGAAGCGGGAACGTATGAAGCCCTGGAAACCCAGCACCTCTACGACGAGGAGGGCAACAGCCTTTCGACCATCCGCGTGCCGGTCACGCTGATTGTGGGATAAAAACAAAAGGATTCCCCCGCGACTTTATCGCGGGGGAAATTTTTTTCAAGGCATCGAATCTTACGTTTTAAGCCGGATTTGATTCTTCTGATAGGTGAGAATTCCCTCTTTTTGCATTTTGGAGAGCGCGTTGCACAGCGCGCTGCGATCCACGCCGAGATAATCCGCCAATTGCTGGCGGTTATAGGGGATGCGGAAGCAATTGCTTCCGGAATTTTTCGCGCATTCCGAAAAATAGGACATCAGCCTTCCGCGGATGGATTTGGAACCGGTGTGCAAAATCTTCCGGGAAAGTTGCAGGCTCTTGCGGGCGCACACGCCCAACAGGTTTCGGGCGAGCCGCTCGTGGCAGGGGCAGGCATGGGGGCAGGTGTGCAGGATTTTGCCCACATGCAGGAACAAAACGCTTGTGTCCTCCGCGGCGGAAACCGTGACCAAAAGCGGCTGCTCGGGAATGCAGGCGTAGGCCTCGGCAAACGCTTCTCCCGGGGCGACATGGCCCAAGATGCTGGTGTTTCCCCAGACATCCACGCTGGAGATGATCGCCAGGCCGGACAAGACCAGGCCGAGGCGCTCGGTGACCATGCCCTCGGCAAAAATCGTTTCTCCCTTTTTGTATGCGGATTG